>JBFLVN010000092.1:0-12849 GCA_040758475.1 Bdellovibrionota bacterium | reverse complement strand
CGGCCTCGATGGTTCCGGAAATCTCGCCGCCTGGGCTGAAGGGGAAGGGGGGCTTTACCTGGTATTTTCCCTGGATCTGAAGGGTGTCGAAGAAATTAACCGCCGAAGCGTTGATCTTGACGAGGGCTTTTCCGGAAACGGGCTCGGGACGCGGAACGTCTTTCCACTGCATGGCTTCCGGCTCACACCACTGATCGACGACCCAGGCTTTCATGACGCGTTTTGGACTCCTTAATTCCCTTCTCCCTTTGGGAGAAGGTGGGCCGAAGGCCCGGATGAGGGCTTGTGGAAGTAGCGCAAAGTTTGATGGATGGCGAGGGAAGCAGCCCTCTCCCGCCGCTTCGCGGCGCCCTCTCCCAGGGGGAGAGGGGCAACTAGGGCCTCGCCACCGCTTCCACGAGCAGCCAGGGGCATTTGTCCATGGCGGGGTGGTGGCGGCTCGTGTTGAGGCGGGCGGTGTCGAGCACCTTGGCGTCGTCAAAGCCCGAGTTGCATAGAAGGGCCGTGGCATCTTCCGGCCGCTCGAAAATCCGGCCGTTGAAGGAAAGCCCGCCTACGAGCGTTCCGATGGTCGTCATGTAGATTTTCGAGAGCCCCCGGTAGCTGACGAACTGGCTGAAAGGGTGGATTTCGCAGAGGTAGGTCCCTCCACCCCCTTCACGAAGGAAGGAAGAGAGATTGCGCCACGCGGCTTTTTTCTCTTCCATCGTGAGGTAGTCCGTGACGCCTTCCGTAATGGCCAGGAGTTTTTGCCCCTGCTTGGGTTTGATGGAAAGGCCAAGGCCGTTTCCCAAGAGATCGATCGTCGTCAGGTGGTAGTTGGGAGGAAGCGAAGTGTTACCGAGGCGCCTTCGTTTTTCCGCCACCATGTGGGGGAGGTCCGCTTCGACATAAGTCATTCCCGGCCGCTCGCGGGCAAAGGTAAGCCCCCGGGGCGAGAGGCCCGCGCCCACTTCGAGGACGAAATCGGGGTTTACCTGCCGGAGGCGCTCTTCGTACACGTGATGGCGGATGAAAAGGTACTGTTCGTGGTACCGGATGTGGTCGGGAAGGAGGGGGCCCCACAGAGTCGTGGTCGCGCGGACGATGCGGTAGAGCGTCCGGCCCGTGAGGGTGTCGAAAAGCTCGGCGTTCGGGAAGCCGTCCTTCACCCAGGCCTGGGCCGTGTAATGGGCGGTCGGGGCGATCCGGGGGTTTCCCCGCAGGGGTTTTTCGTTATCGGCCATTTGGGTGGGCGAACGATAGCGCCGGGGAAACGCTGTTCACAAGAGGGAAAAGAAAAGGGCGGGCCCACGGGCCCGCCCTTGATAACGCGATCGGCGAATTATTTCTTGCGTACGAACGCCGGAACGGGTTGTTCGGTGAGGGCGTTGGCAGCGGCGCGGGCGGCTTGAGCCCATTGGTCGGCCAGTTCCCGGGCGCCCTGGGCGGCGTTGGCGGCGGCGATGCCCAAAGTCCCTTTGGCCTGGGCAGCGGCTTCGCTCGCGGCTTCCGAAGCGCGGTGGGCCGCTTCTTTGGCCGATTCGGCCCAGGCGGCGGTCTTCTCGTTGTAGGCCTGGGTGGCGTAGGCGGCTGCTTCCTTGGCGGCTTCGGCGGCCCGGTGTGCGGCGTCCTTGGCCGATTCGGCGGCGCGCTGGATGGCGGTGCGGATCGCGGTCTGATCGATGCGGTAGAGTTTGGGCTCCGCTACTTCGTAATGGTTGGCTTCGCGCACCTCGGCGGGAACTTCGCGGACGTCCCAGATGATCCCGACGGCCTGGAGGGCGCGCAGGACGTAATAGGTAATGTCGTACTCCCACCAGTAGAAACCCTGGCGTGCCGCCGACTGATAGTAGTGGTGGTTGTTGTGCCAACCCTCACCCAAGGTGAGGATCGCGAAGAACCAGTTGTTGCGGCTCGTGTCGGTCGTCTTGTAGCGCTGGGTGCCGAAGCGGTGGGAGAAGGAATTGATCGTAAACGTTCCGTGGAAGAGGAGCGTCGTCGAGAGGAAGAAGCCCCAGAAGAGCCCCGGAAATCCGCCGATCAGGTAGCAGGCGATCCCGAGGAGCATGGGGGTCAGGAATTTATTCTCTTCGAGCCACCGGATTTCCGGGTATTTTCCAAGGTCTTTGACCAGTTCGTTATCGGTCCCTTCCCACTTCTCGGACATGATCCAGCCCATGTGGGACCAGAAGAACCCGCCACCGTACCAGGGGGAGTGGGGGTCCTTGATCGTATCGGAATAGCGATGGTGGACGCGGTGATGGCTTGCCCACCACATGACGCCCTTCTGGGCGCTGCTCGTAGCCAGCAAGGCGAGGATGAATTGGAAGGGGCGGCTTGTTTTATAGGTCCGGTGGGAGAAGTAGCGGTGATAGCCGCCCGTGACACCGAACATCCGTACCCAGAACGTGATCAGGAAGAGCCAGATGGCCGTGGGGGTGACTCCCGTCCACAGGACGCCGAGCGAAAGAACATGGACGGCGAGAAATGCGATGGTGTTCGGGTGCTTCCACCGGATGGGGGTGGCGTTGGTTTCTTGAATCGAAGCGGTCGTGTTGTCCGACATGAGATGCCTTTCTTGACTGTTGGGCTGAAGAGCGCGGGAGTTCGAATAATTCCCCCGAGGAGAGGCCCCTCGCTGCACCTTTAGAATAACCCTCCTCCGGCTTGAAGGAAATGGGAGAAAAGTGAAAAAAGTCATACTGCGAACGGTGTTTCACACTGACGACTGATTCACTCGCCACGGAACCGGGGCTTGCGCTTCTGGAGGAAGGCGCTGATGCCTTCCAGGTTGTCCTTGCTGCCGCTCGTCTTGCGGATGCCTTCGAGTTCGAGGGCGAGGCCTTGCTGGAACGGACGGTCCATTCCTTGAATCACGGCCTTCAAAATAGCGGCAACCGCCAGGGGCGGCTTTTCGGAGAGCTCCCCGGCCAGGGCCGTTGCCTGGGGAAGCACCTGATTTGGGGCACAGGATTCGTTGGCTAGTCCAATTTTGACCGCTTCGGCGCCCGAAATCTTTTTGTTACGAAGCATCATTTCGAGGGACCGCTGGACCCCGATGGCGCGGGGCAGCCGCTGGGTTCCACCCCAGGCGGGAATGACCCCCAGTTCGATTTCCGGCAGGCCCAACTCCGCATCCTCCGCCACGATTCGGAAATGGCAGCAGAGGGCCAGTTCCAACCCCCCGCCGAGGCACGTTCCCCGGATGGCGGCGATGGCGGGTTTCGATAAATTTTCAACCAGGCTGAGGACCTTGAGGCGCTGTGCCAAGAAGCCTTCCAGGGTCATCTTGGAAATCCCCGCCGCGAACTCCTTGATGTTCCCGCCGGAAGAAAAACTCTTTTCGCCCGCTCCGGTGAAGATGACCGCCCGGACTTCCTTGTCCTGGTCGAGTTCGGGCAGGAGGGTTTCGAGGCGGTCGATCATCGCCATCCCGATGGGGTTTCGGGGTGGGTCGTTCAGTGTGATCGTGACTATAGAACTGGAGCGGGAGACGAGAAGTTTATCGTCGTCGGGCATGGTTTTATGGGTGTGACTCCGGCGGGAGCCGGGATGAAATTGCCTGATAAATTTCATTGGCAAGAGAAAAAGCAGCTTTGGCTTCTTCCAATTTCGGAGGTTCGGGCTCACCAGGGTAGCGGAACACCCAGGCATATTCCGTAAGCGGTACGGCCCGGTCGACGAACGGTCTTAAAGAATCATCAATTGCCAAACACTGTTCGCCGATTTCCTCCAGGCTATGAGTTTTCCGGGAGGGACGGTCGTGCCAAGCCAGGAATCCTTTGAGAGCTTTTTCGACGGCTTGTTGGCAATGGAAGAGAGTATCTTCGAGGAGTGGCGGCGTTGCCCCCAGGTCTATTTCGCAGGCCCGCAGATCGTTCTTCGCCTTGAGGAGCCACGCCTTAGTGTCGGCGACCCTCACCGGGTCATGCGGCATGGTAGAGGAGGCGTCCTTCGCGTTCGACGGTGGCAGGGAGCGAGGCGGTTAGATGCAGACGTTCTTCGAAGCCGTGACGGGTCCAAACGAGTACATCAGCCGCCGCGCCGGTTCCCCGAAGGACTTCATAGGCGAGCCGCCCCCGGCGCCGCTCGGGCGAAGCGTCGTCCGGTACGACGATTAATAGATCGTAGTCGCTGTCGGGACCTTCTTCGCCCCGGGCATGGGAACCAAATAAGTAAACTCGCTCGGGTTTAAAAGCGTCCACAAGCCGGCGGACGATTTCCCCAAGCACGGGATCGCGGGTCGGTTGTGCTGCCGAACGGTTCATTTTCGTTGCCGCCCTGAAATTCTGGATATGGGCGGCCACGCTGTCAAGGTAATACCGCAGCGGCTTCCCGTCGTTTGGACCCTACCAAACCACGTCTACCACAATGGGGTCGTGGTCCGAAAGAAGCTTTCCGTTCCACCGGGGTTTTTCGAGGGTGGCGGGGGCCAGCGGCTTTACCCCCCGGCCCGCGAACCAGTCGATCTTGATGGGGGCGACGCCGTTCCAGGGTTTTAGTTTCCAGGCGAGGATTTTGACGGCGATTTCGGGAAGGTAATCCCGCACTTTGCTCTCGCTATCGAACGTTCCCACTTCGTAACGACTCGTTCCTACGCCCGGGACGTTGAACGGCTCGTAGGAAAAGCCGTGGCGCACTAATTCGTCGAAGATGGGTTTCTCATAGAGTTTGTAGGGATGGACGTAGTGGTGGATTGCATGAGGAAATCCGCCGCGCAGCAGTTTGCTGAAAATGTTCCAGAGGAGCCGGGGGATGCTTTTTAAATCGTAGGTCATGGTGTTGAAATCCCCGCCGATCAACGAGCGTTCGGCCACGCCCCGTTCTTCGAGTTTCGCGAGAACGTCTTTCATCTGCGCGGCCCGCTGCCTGGTGGAGCCCCCCGAATCGAGATGGGCCGCCGCTAAGGCTACTTTCCCCAGGGGCGTTTCCACTTCCGCCCACAGGGCTTTCTTGTGGCCCAGGCGCTTTTCGGAGCTTTGGAATTTGTCTTTCGTGATGGCGACGGAAAAATTTTCCGCCCGGAGGAGGGGGTAGCGCGAGAGGATGGCGTTGCCGTGGAAGCCGATCCGGTTTTCCTCGTCCGGTTCGCCGTCGCGGGGGTTGCCGGGGGAGAGGCACAGATAGGAATTTCCGAAGACCCATTCAAAGCCGAGGGTTTCTGCGATTTCCCGGGCCACATCCCGGTTTCCCGAGCGGGCCATTCCCACGTCCACTTCGTTGAGAAGGAGGACGTCCATGTCCTGGAGGGCGGGGGTATTTTTGAGATAGGCGGCGATCCCCTCCAGTTGTTTCCCCCGTTCGATGTTCCAGGAAACCACCCGGAGGAACTTGCGCTCCGGCCGGTCCGCTAGGCGGGCAGGTTTTCCGTGGGAAAGCCCAAAGGTGATTTTCCGGATCAGGCCGCCGTGCTTCTCCTCCAGTTCCGATCCGCTGAGGTGCTTTCGTTTCCGGGTGCTTCGGAGCTTTTGGACGAACTCCAGCGGGGGGAGGGGGATGGCCTTTGGAGTCCCCAGGACGTGGCACTCGGATGGAGCGGGGGCATCGGACATGGGCGCCTCTTAGCGCGACGGGGCAGGGAAGTGGAAATCTCGTTATTCGGTAGGACTATCCTACGGGCCTTTTCAACGGGGGAAGCCATGAAGCGAAAAGCCAAGAAGCGGACGTCCAAATCCACGCCCAAGAAGCAGGCGCGCAAACTCAAGGGCCTCATGCTCCTGGTGGGCACGCGCAAGGGGGCGTTCTTCTTTTCTTCGGATGCCTCCCGGAAGAATTGGCGCCCCCTGGCGCCGGCCTTTTTCGGCCACATCGTCCATCACGCCGTGCAGGACCCCCGCTCGCCCAAGACCCTTCTCGTCGCCGCGCGCACGGGCCATTTGGGGCCCACGGTCTTCCGGTCGGAGGATTTCGGTAAAACCTGGAAGGAAGCGGTCCAGCCCCCTGCTTTTAAGAAAGTCCCCGAAGGACAGAAGGGCCGGGTGGTCGATCACACCTTCTGGCTGACGCCCGGCCATTCGAGCGAGCCCGGCGTCTGGTACGGCGGGACTTCCCCCCACGGCCTCTTTCGCTCGGAAGACAATGGCGCCACTTGGAGCGGCGTGGATGGCTTTAACGAGAGCCCCAACTACGAAAAATGGAGCGGGGGCGATGGGACGCCCGACGGGCCCAAGATGCACTCGATCATCGTTGATCCTCGCGATGCGAGTCACCTGTACTTCGGCCTTTCGAGCGGCGGTGTCATGGAATCCACCGACCGGGGACGCACCTGGACCCCGCTGATCGACGGCCTCGAAGTCGTGGCGGGGTTCCCCAAGGACGACCAGCGCACCCACGATCCCCACTGCGTGCGGCTCCACCCGCTAAATCCCGACCGCCTCTATCAGCAAAACCACTGCGGCATCTACCGCATCGACCGGCCTTCCAAGACATGGACGCGCATCGGAAAGAAAATGCCAGCCGACGTGGGGGATGTGGGCTTCCCCATGGTCCTCCACCCGCGCGATCCGGATGTTTGCTGGGTTTTCCCCATGGATGGAACCGAGGTCTGGCCCCGCACGAGCCCCGGCGGAAAGCCGGCGGTCTATGGCACGAAGAACGGCGGCAATAGCTGGCAGCGCCTGGATAAAGGCCTTCCCAAGTCGAACGCGTGGCTGACGGTAAAACGCCAGGCCATGACGGCCGATTCGTTCAATCCCGTGGGGATCTACTTCGGGACGACGAGCGGCGATGTCTGGGGGAGCCGGGACGAGGGCCGCTCCTGGGCCTGCCTCGCGCGCCATCTCCCCCACGTCTATTCGGTGGAAGTGGCCCACCTCTAATAACGCCATGGTGAACGTCATCATCCCGAGCCCGCTTTACTCCTACACGTCGGGCGCCAAGAGCGTGGACGTGGCGGGCGCCTCGGTGGGCGAGGCGATCAAGGACTTGGACCGCCGGTATCCGGGCCTTAAATTCCGGATCGTGGACGAGCAGGAGCAGATCCGCACCCACATCCGGGTTTTCGTCAACGACGAAATCGCCACGCTCGCAACGCCCCTGCGCGAAGGGGACGAAATGGCGATCGTGGCCGCTTTGAGCGGCGGCTGACGCAAGAGTCACTTTTCTCCGTACATAGCTGCTTTCTTGCGGCCCCTTGCCCGCGCGGATTAGATTGAAGAAATGGCCGAGCAACTAAAGCGCGAACAACCCTGGATGATGCGGACCTACTCCGGGCACTCCTCCGCCCGGGCGTCGAACGAGCTTTACCGGAAGAATCTGGAAAAGGGGCAGACGGGACTATCGGTCGCCTTCGACCTTCCCACCCAGACGGGGTACGACTCGGACCACATCCTCTCGCGCGGCGAAGTGGGGAAGGTGGGCGTTCCCATCGGCCACATCGCGGACATGGAAGTGCTTTTGGGCGGCATCCCGCTCGAAAAGATGAACACGTCCATGACGATCAACGCGACGGCGGCGTGGCTTTTGGCGCTCTACATCGCCACGGCCGAGCGCCAGAAGGTCGATCCGAAACTTCTCCAGGGGACGACCCAGAACGACATTATCAAGGAATACCTCTCCCGTGGGACGTACATCTTCCCGCCCGCGCCATCGCTCCGCCTCATCAGCGACATGGTGGCCTACACCTACAAGCACATTCCCAAGTGGAACCCCATCAACATCTGCAGCTACCACTTGCAAGAGGCCGGAGCGACGCCCGTGCAGGAAGTCGCCTTCGCCCTTTCGAACGCCATCTGTGTGCTTGATACGGTGCGGGCGTCGGGAAAGATTCCCGCGGCCGATTTCCCGCAAGTCGTAGGGCGCATCAGCTTCTTTGTGAACGCCGGGGTGCGGTTCATCGAGGAAGTCTGCAAGATGCGGGCGTTCGCGGAACTCTGGGACGAGATCGCCTTGAAGCGCTACGGAGTCCAGGACGAAAAGCTCCGGCGTTTTAGATACGGCGTCCAGGTAAATTCCCTCGGTCTTACCGAAGCCCAGCCCGAGAACAACATCCAGCGTATCGTTCTCGAAATGCTGGCCGTGGTCCTCTCCAAGAACGCCCGGGCCCGCTCCGTCCAGCTTCCCGCGTGGAACGAAGCGCTTGGCCTTCCGCGCCCCTGGGACCAGCAATGGTCGCTACGCATCCAGCAGGTCGTCGCCTACGAGAGCGACCTTCTCGAATACGGCGATGTTTTCGACGGCTCGCCGGTGATCGAGAAAAAAGTGAGCGAGATCAAGGAAGGGGCCCGGGCCGAGATCGAAAAAGTCGAGCAGATGGGCGGCGCCCAAGCGGCGGTCGAGAGTGCCTACTTCAAACAGCAACTGGTAGCATCGAACGCCAAGCGCCTGCGCAAGATCGAATCGGGCGAGCAGGTCGTCGTGGGGGTGAACAAGTTCCGGGAAACCGAAGTGAACCCTCTCCTCTCTGATAGTGTCGAAAAGATCTTGAAAGTAGACCCCGCTGCCGAGCACGAGCAGATCGCCAAGCTCGAAGAGTTCCGCAAAAAGCGTGACAAGGGCGCCGTCTCGAAGGCATTGGACGAACTCCGCGCCGCTTTGAAGAGCGGCGAGAACGTCATGCCCGTTTCCATCCGAGCCGCCCACGCCGGTGTTACGACCGGCGAATGGGGCGCCGCCGTCCGTGAAGTCTTTGGCGAATACCGGGCCCCCACGGGGATTACGGGGAGCATCTCCGCCGGGGTGGCGGGGGCCAAGATGGAAAAGGCCCGCGAGAAACTCAAAGCCACCGAGCAGCAGCTTGGAAAAAAACTCCGCATGCTCGTCGGAAAGCCCGGCCTGGACGGCCATTCCAACGGCGCCGAGCAGATCGCGCTCGCCGCCCGGGAGGCGGGCTTCGAGGTGATCTACGAGGGCATCCGGCTCACCCCCGAGCAGATCGCCCGCACCGCCGCCGACGAGGACGTGGACGTCGTAGGCCTTTCGATCCTCTCGGGATCGCACCTGGAACTCGTCCCCGAAACCCTCCGGCTCCTAAAGGAATTCAAGGCCGGGGAAATCCCCGTCGTTGTGGGCGGGATTATCCCCGTGGAAGACCAGCCCCGTCTCGAAAAGGCGGGCGTCCGCCGGGTCTACACGCCCAAGGACTTTGAACTCGGCGCCATCATGGAAGACATCGTGGGCGTCGTCCGCGAAGCCAAGGGACTTGGAAAAGCCGCGTAGTCTGGAACGATTCCGCCTCTTTTGTGTCACGAAAAATTAAAGATTGGCGCGATACGCACTGAAATTGGCGCCTTAAGTCCTAGGCATTCTCTGTAGGATCGTTATAGAATCGCTGCCGCCTGGATTCCCCCCAAACCTCGTGCGGGCGAGCAGGAGGATTGCGCGCCATGTTCAAGAAAACATCTCCCAAATGGAACTTTAGATGGATTTTGTCCGGTCTCGTGCTTTTTGCCTCGGCTTGCGGAGAGGATGCCCTCGTTCCCGTGGCGGAGATTCTGGACGTCAGCAACCCGACGATCACTTCCACCGGCGATACGGGCACCTACGGGTCGTCGGATATCGAATGGGAGCCGAATTTCTCCGGGAACTATGAAATCCGGATCGGAGCCGACTGCGACGGTGGAACTCTTTCCAGCGGCGCAAACGCTACGGGCACAACGGTGGCCGGTACGGCCGTTATCTCCACGATTGGGGGGAGCGACGCCGCCCTTGTGGAAGGGCTCAATACGGTTCACGTCTGTTTTGTAACGGATGCCGAGAGCGCTTCAGCAGGATCCACGCAGATTACCCGCGACAACACACCCCCGGCGGTTCCGGTCCTCTCCGCTACGGCGCCCGTTTCCCCTTCGGGAAACGATACGACGCCCCAGGTTTCCGGAAATACGACTGCTTCAGCCGATGTGGCCCTTTACCTGACAAGCGATTGCAGCGGCGCTCCGGTGGCAACTGGGACCGCCGATGGGACGGGCGATTTCTCGATCGAGGCTACGGTTCCCGCCGATACGGCTTCGACGATCAAAGCTACCTCGGAGGACGCCTTTGGAAACCTCTCCGTTTGCTCGGCGGGGATCGCCTACGAGCACAACGCCCCGCCTTCGTTTACGAACTTGCCCGATGGCGATGTTTGTGATTTGGGCGAGGTGGTCGCTTTCACGGCTACAGCCAGCGATACGGATTCCCTGACTTTTTCTGAAGGGGACAATACGACGTGCGCCTTCTCGGGCCAGTCCGTGGCCAGCGACGGGGGCATCGGCTTTACCTGCGGGATTATCGCGACGGATACGTGCGTGATCGAAGTCGAAGTTACCGACGGCGTTTCAACCGTAACGGCGAATTACACCATGGATCCCGAAGACGTGTGGTTCGTGGACGGCGGCGTCTCTGCTAGCGGCGCGGGAACGAGCTGGGCGACGGCCTTTAAGACCGTCCAGGAAGGGGTCGATGCCGCCTCCGCCGGGCAGCAGGTGTGGGTCGCGGAAGGTACCTATACCTCCAGTAGCGCGACGACGGCGGTCCTGAACATGAAAGCAGGGGTGGCCGTCTACGGGGGGTTCCGCAAGACGGAGAACCTGCCCTCTGAGCGCTTGATAAACCCTTATTCGACGGTGTTGGACGGTCAGAACACCCGTTGCCGGGTCGTGGAAGGGGCGGATGACGCCCGCCTCGACGGCTTCCTCATCACCCGGGGGAATTCGAACAACGCGACCTGCAACACCGCCACTATCTACACCGGAGCCGGCATCGAACTGAGCGGCGATACCAACTTTACCCTGGCCAATTCCGCCGTCGTGTCCAATCAATCGGACGGTTGGGGCGGCGGGATGAGTATCGAGAACACTTCAACGGGCACGCTGGTGGAGAATTGTCTTTTCAAAGGAAACAGTACCGCCGATCTGAGTAGCACTTCCAGTGGTGGAGCCATCATGGTCGTCAACGGTGGGAATCTCATCGTCCGCGACACCGATTTCATTAACAACTCGGCGCCCAGTACCAGCGGCGGAGCGATCTATTTGAGTTTTACGGGTTTCGTCACCGGGACAAACCTGACGTTCATCGGCAACACATCGAACAACATTGGTGCAGCCGTGACGAGCGACCGGAACTCCACGGGAGTGGCGCTCACCCACGTTTCCGCAACGGGGAACAACAACGCCTATGGCGCTTTCGCGACTTCGAACGACGCGGCCAGCACGATGACACTCCGCAATTCCGCGATTTACGGGAATACGGCGGCCGATTACGCCGAATTTGGAAGCGGTGTCGATACGCTTGATTACACCTGCTACGGCACCAAGGGCGCCAGTGTCACGGCGACTAACAGCGTCACTCTGGCGGCTACGCCCTTCTATCAACCGGCGAGCGGCCAACTTTTCCTGCTTCAGACGGCTGCGGGGGATGCCTCCACCACGGCCTGCGTGGGCGCTGGTTCCGATACGCTTGCCGACGCGGCGCTTCCGAACTGGGAGAGCCTTACGACCCGGCGAGATCTCGTGGCGGACGCTTCCACCGTGGATGCGGGGCGCCACTACGACCCGGCACAGCCTCTCGTCCTCACATTCACGGCGAGCGGCACGAATGCCACCTGGACGACGGCCAATGCCGAAGAATGCCGCCTTTACAACAATGCGACCGGCGCCTTGATTCAGAACATTCCGGGAGGATCGCTTGCCAGCGGTTCCTCCGCCCACGGTCTTTCGAGCGCCGGGGTGGTACTCATCCGTTGCATCGGTTACGTAGGGCTTCCGGCGGAAGCCACCGCTACCGTACCGTAATATTGGTGGCGGGGGTTTTCCCGTACTCAAACAAGATTGCCCGGTAAGTGAGCGCCGCTGTGAGAAGCGCCAGGGCGAAGAACGTCATGGCGAAACGTCCCGCGAGGCGGTGGCGTTTTCGCAGGGGATCGGTCTCCGGAGTCGAAATGATCTTCCGCGAGAGATAAAAAGCCCGGATTCCGGTAACGAGGAATAGAAATACAAAACCTTCGTGAATGCGGAGAATCGCAAGCGAGGCAAAGTCCCAAGCCGAGATGTCTTCCCGCCCGAGCGTCAGGACTTTGATGAGATAGGCGGCGACGAAGAGCCCTACGAGCCCGCCGGCGTAGCGCATCATCCGGCGGTGCTTTTCGATCTGTTTGGCGCGGATGTAGTAAACGCCCGCCGCCGCCAGGGCGAAGGCCGCCGCCATGTTGGCAAGCGCCAGGGTCCAGAAGATCGTTCGCGCGTCCACGGGGGCAGTCTAGATGCTCAAGCGGCTACCGGCTCCAGGCCCCGGAGGGAGACCGAGATAGCCGGTGCTTTCTTGTCGCCGAAGGGCGGGGGAAGTTGCCGTGCCATCCAGCGGCCAAGGATTCCCGGGCGCCCCTCCGCGCCCACGCGGCGCATGGCCGCCCGGTAGGCGGGCCAGTAGCGGAGGTCTTCGGGGACTCGCCGCCACGCCGCCCGGAGCCCGGGGATCGATGCGCCATAGAGCGCTTTTTCGAAGCGGCCGTAAGGAATCCCCGTGGCGTACTCCTGGCGGACTTTTTCGGGCAGCAGGCCCATTTGGAGGGATAGGAACCAGGTGGATGCCGCTTTGCTCGCGGGCGAGCGCAGCAGCGGATTCCCGGCTGTTTGTTTCTGTTTGGCGCGGAAAATATCGCTCAGGCGCAAGTCGCCCGATTGGACGTAATCGTCGAAGTATTTCGTGAAGGTTTCCCATGTGGGCGGCAAGAGTTCCAGGTCGATCCCGAAATAGAGCGAGAAAAGCTTGCACTCCTCATAATAACGCCGGGTTTCTTCCGGCGTGAGCGGCCTGTGGAGCCACTCGTAGATTTCCTTCACGGGTTTGATGATGGTCGCCCAGACCCAGACGAGGACCTCTTGCTCGTTGGCATGGTAGGCGTGGCCCGCTTCGTAGCGGCCGATCCGTTCGGGGATTTCACCAACGACTGTG
>JBFLVN010000091.1:0-12874 GCA_040758475.1 Bdellovibrionota bacterium | reverse complement strand
GGTCCCACCCCCGTCCTCCAGGAGGCCCTGGCCGCCATGAGCCAGCCCATCCTCCACCACCGGACGCCCGAGTTCTCGGCCATCTTCAAGGAAGCGGCCCAGGGGCTCAAGGAAATCTTCGGCACGAAACAGGACGTCCTTCTCCTGGCGGGCTCCGGCACCGCCGCCATGGAAGGGTCCATGACCAACCTCCTCTCGCCCGGCCAGAAGGTCATCACCGTCAACGGCGGCAAGTTCGGCGAGCGCTGGGGAAATATCTGCAAGGCCTACGGCATCCAGAACATCGAGCTCAAGGTCGAGTGGGGCGAAGCGGTCGATCCCGCCAAGATCGAAGCGGAACTCAAGAAAGACCCCTCCATCGCCGCCGTCTATGTGCAGGCCTCGGAGACTTCGACGGCCACGATCCATCCCGTCAAGGAAATCGCCAAGATCACGAAGAATTCGAACGCCCTCCTCGTCGTGGACGGCATCACGGCCGTGGGGAGCCTTCCGCTTCCGATGGATGAATGGGGAATCGACGTCCTTGTCACGGGTTCCCAGAAAGCCTTCATGCTCCCGCCGGGCCTCGCCTTTGTGGCCCTTTCGGAGCGGGCCTGGGAACGTACGAAAGAGGCGAAGCTCCCGCGCTTCTATCTGGATTTCGCCCGGGAGCGGAAGAACCTCGCCAAGGATACTTCCGCCTGGACCCCCGCCGTCTCCCTCATCGTGGGCCTGCGGGAAGTCGTGCGGTCCATGAAGGCTGAGGGGCTCGAAGCCCTCTACGGCCGCCACGCCATGCTCGCCCGCGCGACCCGCGAGGCCATGAAGGCGCTCGGGCTCAAGCTCTTCTCGAAAGCCCCGGCCGATTCGGTGACGGCCGTGTGGCTGCCCGAAGGGATCGACGCCAAGAAGTTCGTGAAGTACTGCCGCGACAAGCTCGGCGTCGCCATGGCAGCCGGGCAGGATGCGGTCGAAACCAAGATCATCCGTATTTCCCACATGGGCTACGTGGACGCTTTCGATACGCTCGCCGCCGTCTCGGCCGTCGAAATGGGCCTGGACCGCTTCGGCCAGAAGGTGAATTTCGGGGCCGGTGTCGCGGCTGCCCAGCGGGTGCTCGTCGAGGGCTTTCCAAAGCCCTAAAACGGCTATAGTTCCCCCGCCCCCCGGGGGAGGTTTTCATGGCCAAAATCTTCGTCGTCGATGACGATCCGGCCATCGTCGAACTCGTCCGCCGGCGGCTCGAACTCAAGGGCCACGAAATCCACGTGGCGACCGAAGCCATCGGGACCACCCGCAAGATCCGGGAACTAAAGCCCGACGTCCTCGTCTTGGACCAGCAGATGCCCGCCCTCTCGGGGACGAGCATCGTGAAAGTCTTGAACGAATCCCTCGGCGGAAACGCCGGGAAGCGCCCCAAGGTGCTCCTCTTTTCCAGCCTCCCCCACGACGAGCTTTCCGCCAAGGCCGCCGAAGTGGGCGCCGACGCCTACCTCTGTAAGACCGACGGCATGGAAGCGCTCGAAATGAAGGTCCGGGAACTGCTCGGCAAGTAAAAAAACTGGCTATTTGCTGTGGACGGTCTAGCTCCGGGGTAAAACCACGCAGGAAAATCCTCCGGCTGATTCCAAACGCAGGTCATTGCTCACGAAGTGGCTGCATCCCGCCAATCTGGCGGTGGCGGCATGAATGGCATCGGGCATCTTAAGTCCGGCATGGGCCCTGACCCGGGCCGCTTCTTCCAATACTTCCCGCCCGATTGGCACGACGCGGAACGCATCCCGCGGCTGAATTGCTTGCTTGTAATCCTCGGCGAGGGCGTAATTCCCCATTCGGAGTGGTTTGATCAATGCTTCCGCCAACGTCAATTCGCTCGTCACCCTCGTTAATTCCCCCCGGTCGATGCTTCCAAAGCAAAGCGTTCGCCGCCGCCTGGAACGGTTCAACCTGTTCCAGGGCGTAAATAAAAATGTTGGTATCGAGATAAACCGTCTTTCCTGAAAGCTGCTTCAACGGTCCCACGACTCCCGTTCCGCGCGCAAGAACGCATCAACTTCTTCGGCGGACTTAAAACATGGAGGGCTGTGGCCAGAGAGGCTTGCGAGTGAGGGTACGGACTTGGCGGAGGCTTCCTGCTCCACGAGGACGATGACCTCGGCAGAGGCCCCTTCCGGCAGCTCCGGCGAGCGGATTTCCACCATCCCCCCCGGCTTAATCCTTACCCGCTGACGGACTGTCCGGACCATACGCCGTTCCGGCCTCCAATGGCGGCAGTATAACACACCGTCCCCGGGAAACCCTCATCCTTGCGGCCCCTGCCTCCTCTGACTATGAGTTGGCGGCGCTTTGGGACGGAAAGCCCGGCGCGGAAAGCCTCCCACCATGAAAGTCCTGGTGTCCGACTCCCTCGAAAACGAAGGCCTGGAAATCCTCAAAAAGGCCAAGGGCCTTACCCTCGAAGTGAAGACCGGCCTTCCCGAAGCCGAACTCTGCAAGGCCGTGGCCGACGTGGACGCCCTCGTGATCCGGAGCGGCACGAAAGTGACCGCCAAAGTCCTGGAAGCCGCCAAGAATCTCAAGTGGATCGGCCGCGCCGGCATCGGCGTGGACAACGTGGACGTGGAAGCAGCCTCCCGCCGGGGCGTCATCGTCTCGAACACGCCCTTTGGCAACATGATCACGACGGCCGAGCACGCCATCTCCCTTCTCTTCTCGCTGGCCCGGGAAGTCCCCCAGGCCACCGCTTCCATGAAAGAGGGGAAGTGGGAGAAAAAGCGTTTCAAGGGCGTCGAACTCTTCGGGAAAACCTTCGGCGTCGTGGGGCTCGGAAATATCGGTAAAGTCGTCGCCGACCGGGGCCTGGGGCTCAAGATGAAAGTCCTCGCGTACGACCCCTTCGTTTCGGCCGAGAAGGCCGCCTCCTTGGGGATCGAACTCGCCTCCCTCGAAGACATCTTCAAGCGCGCCGACATCATCACCGTCCATACGCCGCTCACGGACCAGACCCGGGGCATCGTGGGCAAAGACGCTTTCGCCAAGATGAAGAAGGGCGTCCTCATCGTGAACGCCGCCCGCGGCGGGATCGTGGACGAAGCGGCGCTTTTGGAAGCCCTCGACTCGGGCAAGGTGGCGGGCGCAGCCCTCGACGTGTTCGTCGAAGAACCCCCGACCCCCGGCAGCACGAGCGAGAAGCTCGTCAAGCACCCCAAAGTGATCTGCACGCCGCACCTCGGAGCCGCCACGGCCGAAGCCCAGCTCAACGTCGCTATCCAGGTGGCCGAGCAGGCGGTCGATTATCTTTTGAAAGGCGAGACCCGCAACGCCGTCAACATTCCGGCCGTGCCCATCGAACAGGCCGAGCAGCTCGCGCCCTACCTCACCCTCGCCGAGAAGATGGGCTCCTTCCACAGCCAGATGCACCCCGAGGGCTTCGACCAGGTGGAAGTGGAACTCATCGGCGAAGTGGCCACGCTCATTACGAAGCCCGTCGTCCTGGCGGCCCTCAAGGGGCTCCTCACCCCCAGCATGTCGAGCGAGACGCCCGTCAATTACGTGAACGCCCCCGTCATCGCCCACGAAAAAGGCATCGCCGTCCGCCAGTCGCAATCCATCGAAGCGGTGGATTACGCGAGTCTGATCCGCATCCGCACGACCAAAGGCGGCGGGAGCGCCAATTCGACCGAAGGGGCCATCTTCGGCAAGAGCGGCGGCCGCATCGTCGCCGTCGGGAACTACCGGGTGGAAGTGATCCCCCGGGGCACCCTGATGGCCCTCTCGAACCGCGACGAACCGGGCGTGATCGGTTCCATCGGCACCTGCCTCTCCAAGCACAAGGTGAACATCGCCAGCATGTCGCTCGGGCGCGAGAGCCAGGGCGGCAAGGCCATCGCCATCCTGGAAGTGGACGAGCCCGCCTCCGACGCGGCGGTCAAGGACCTGCTGGCCGCCCCCAACATCCTCTCCGTCCGCCAGATCCGGCTCTGATCCTGGCGGATTGACCCCTCTCCGAAAGCGCGGCTAGGGTTGGCCGGGAATCCAGCCCACTAATGGCGTCTTTCCGGATTCCCGCGGGAGTCCCACGTTGAAGAGCGTTCTTGAGAAAACGCGCCTGCCCGAGGGCTTTCGGGATTTCGGGCCCGAAGCGGCCCAGGCCCTCTCGAACCTCTCGGCGAGGCTCGAACGGCTCTATTCGAGTTGGGGCTACCGAAGAGTCCTCACCCCCTCCATCGAAGCCGAGGAAGTGATCGCCCCGGGCCTTGGCGCGGGAGCGGCCGAGGGGGCGTTCCGCATGGTGGACCCGCTCACGGGCCATGCCCTCGTATTTCGCCCCGACATTACGCCGCAAGTCGCAAGGCTCGTCGCCACCGGCGCGGCGGGAAAAAATCTTCCCATCAAGCTCTGCTACCGGGGCTCGGTCGTGCGGCGCCTTGCCGAAGGCGGGCACGGTGCCCGCGAGGTCTATCAAAGCGGCATCGAGAACTTCGGCTCCGCTCCGGAACTGGCCGACGCCGAAGTGGCCGCCCTGGCTCTCGATTTGATCAGCGAGACGGGCCTCAAGGAAACCGTGCTTGAACTCGGGGACGTCCGCTTTGTCGAAGGCGTGCTCGATGAGTTGAAACTCGGCGACGATGAACGCCAGGATCTGACGAGCGCCATCGATCGCAAAGCCCGGGCCGAGATCGATTCGTTCCTCTCGAAAAAGAAGCTTGCGAAAGAAACGCAGAAAATCCTGGAAGCCCTGCCCGATCTCTTCGGCGGCGAAGAGACCCTCGCCCGGGCGGGAAAGCTCTCCCTTCCCCCCAAATCGAAAAAGGCCGTCGAATCCCTAAAGCGCCTCGCAGGTTCTCTTTCTTCCAACGGGAAAATCCCGGCGCGCCTGTGCGTGGATTTAGCGGAAGTCCGGGGCCTGGATTACTACACGGGACTTTTGATCGCCGTGTACGCCCCCGGCGCCTCGCGTCCTATCCTTCGGGGTGGAAGGTACGACAACCTAGCTGCCCGGTTCGGCCGCGACCTCCCGGCCGTGGGCTTTGGCGTTGATCTCGAACTCCTCGCCGGCCTTTCCCGCGCGAAGAACGGCGAAGAAGACCTCAGCGCCCCGGACGTCCTCCTCTTCGATCCGCAAAATCGGGCGGAGGCGCTCCTCTCCGAAGCGGCCAAGCTCCGCGCCAAGGGCCGGCGGGTTTTCCTCTTCACGGGCGAAGGAAAAGAAAAAGACGCGCAAGTACTCGCCAAATCCCTTGGCATCGCCAAGGTTCAAACTGTGGGCAATTCCAAATCCAAACGCTGATCACCAGGAGCGAAAATGCCGAGCGTCGTCATCGTGGGCGCCCAATGGGGCGATGAGGGAAAAGGGAAAGTCGTCGATCTCTACTCCGAGTGGGCGGACGCCGTCGTCCGCTACCAGGGGGGAAACAACGCGGGCCACACGCTCGTCGTGAACGGCGAGAAGACCGTCCTCCACTTGATCCCCTCGGGCGTCCTCCATCCCGGAAAACTCTGCGTCATCGGGAACGGCGTCGTCGTCGATCCCAAGGTGCTTTTGGTCGAACTCGACGAGCTCAAGAAGCGCGGCCGCGATCTCTTCAAGGACCGGGCGCTTTCCATCAGCGATCAGTGCCACGTGATCCTCCCGTTCCATCAGGAAATGGACAAGGCGAAAGAATCGCTGCAAGGCGCGGGAAAGATCGGCACCACGGGCCGGGGGATCGGGCCTACGTATATCGATAAGATCGGCCGCGAGGGCCTTCGCATGGCCGAGTTCGTGCGGCCCAAGGAATTTCGCGAGTTCCTCGAAAAGAAATGCGATTACCGCAACCAGATTCTGACCAAGGTGCTCGGCCGCCCGGCCATCGACGCCAAAAAGATTTTCGAGGAATACTCCACCTACGCCGAGCGCCTCCAGCCCTTCGTGACGAACACGCCCGTGCTCTTGGATAAATCCCGCCGCTCGAACAAGCGCATCCTTTTCGAAGGCGCCCAGGGGACGCTGCTCGACGTGGACCACGGGACTTATCCGTTCGTCACGAGTTCCAGCACCGTGGCGGGGGGCGCCTGCACGGGCTCTGGTTTAGGGCCCACATCGATTGACCACGTGATCGGAATATCGAAAGCCTACACGACCCGCGTGGGCGAGGGCCCCTTCCCCACGGAACTCTCCGACGACGTGGGCAAGCATTTGTCCAAAGAAGGAAACGAATTTGGCGCCACGACGGGCCGGCCCCGCCGCTGCGGGTGGCTCGATGCGGTCGTCCTGCGCCACGCCGTGCGGGTGAACGGCCTTACCGGCCTCGCCGTGACGAAGCTCGACGTGCTGGCGGGGCTAAAGGAAGTCAAAATCGCCGTCGCCTACGAGACGCCCGAAGGAAAAGCCGAAGACGTCCCCTCGGTCCTCTCAAACTGGCAAGGGGCCAAGCCCGTCTACGAAACTTTCGAAGGATGGTCCGAGACGCCCCGGAAGGCCCGGCAATTTAGCGAACTCCCCGGCGCCGTCCGGCGGTTCATCGACCGGATCGAGGAATTAACGGGCGTCCCCGTCGTCCTCCTCTCCGTCGGCCCCGGCCGGGAAGAGACGATCGTGCGGGAGAATCCCTTCGCCTGAAATTTCTTGAGTCCTTAATGCCCCTCTCCCCCTGGGAGAGGGTGCCGCGAAGCGGCGGGAGAGGGCCGGTTACCGTTTCAGCCCTCTTCCGGCGCTGCGCGCCATCTTCCCCCAAAGGGGGAAGGGCAACAGAAGTGGGGCGGCTCTCTACCGCAACTCCATCTTCTGCAAAATCTCGCCTTGGAGAACCTGGTTGTCGTACTGGTCCGTGCGGGTGAGGGTGGCGAAGATTCCCGCCAGCCGCTCCGCCGGGATGGAGACGTACTTCCACGCGCTATCTGAAATCCCCGGCACGTGCACCAAGGGCTTGAAAAGAACGTCGGCCGCCTGGAAGAAGCGCCGCCCCTCCCCCGTGATCCCGCTTGGCCGCACGATCGTGTAGGTGAGGCCGCTCCCCGTCACCGCGTCCTCGGCCTTTTTCTTGGCCTTCATGTAAGCCCCCATCCCGCCGGCGCCGGCGGATGTGAGGAGATGGATTTTTTTGACGCCCGCCTTTTTTCCCGCCTGGGCGAGCGCTCTTGGGATTCCAATATCGACCGTCTCGTAGGAAATCCCTTCCCGGAACTGGGAGCGCGTCGTCCCCACCACGCAGATGATCTCGTCCACGCCTTTCAGGTGCGGCTCCAGCGCCGCCGGGTCCATGCAGCTTACGGCCACGGTGGCGGGGTTCTCTTTCCAGGGGCTTTTCGAGGCCGTCTCGGGGCGCAGAAAGAGCTTTAGCTTCGCGTCCTTCAAAAGTGGCACGAGCCGCTTTCCCGTGTATCCCGATGCCCCTGCGATCGCGATGGTCTTCATAAAATCCCTCCGGCGGGGGAGAAGGGTAGCCGAAGGAAAATGACAGGGGCATCAGAAGAATTAGCCACGGATGCGTACCCCCTTCGGGCTTCGCCCACCTCCCCCGCTAGCGGGGGAGGGCAGGAGGGGGTCTACCACTTTTGGGATCTACGCCGCGCTGCCGGAGGGGTCTTTGCCGCCGCCGGGGGTGTCGCCCCCGCCGCCGCTGACGACCTGGAGAATGTGACCTAGCTTGTCGCGCTTGGTCTGCATGTAGCGGACGTTGTGCTCGTGGGGGGGGATTTCGATGGGGACGCGCTCGACCACTTCGAGGCCGTATCCCTCCACGCCCACGATCTTGCGGGGGTTGTTCGTCATGATGCGCATCTTCTTGATGCCCAAATCCACGAGAATCTGGGCGCCCACGCCGTACTCCCGCAGGTCGGGCGGGAATCCAAGAGCCACGTTGGCTTCCACCGTGTCGTGGCCTTCGTCCTGGAGGTTATAGGCTTTCAGCTTGTTCCCCAAACCGATGCCGCGCCCTTCCTGCATCAAATAAAGGAGCACGCCTTTTCCATCCCGGTCGATCATGCGGAGGGCTTCGTGAAGCTGGTCGCCGCAATCGCACCGCAGCGACCCGAAAATATCCCCCGTCACGCAGGAAGAATGGACGCGCACCAGGACGGGCTCGCCGCCGGAGACGTCCCCCTTCACGAAGGCGACGTGCTCGTGACGGTCCAGGTCGTTGTGGTAGACGACGGCGTTGAACTCGCCGTAGATCGTGGGGACGCGGGCCTCCGAGTAGCGGTAGACGAGCCGCTCCTTGGCGACCCGGTACTTGATCAGGTCCGCGACGGAGAGGATCTTGAGGCCGAACCGCTCGGCGATTTTGTCGAGGTCCGGACGCCGGGCCATCGTCCCGTCGTCGTTCATGATCTCGCAGATGACCCCGGCGGGCTTCACCCCCGCGAGGCGGCAGAGGTCCACGGAACCTTCCGTCTGCCCCGTGCGGACGAGGACGCCCCCGCGCTTGGCGATCAGGGGAAAGATGTGGCCGGGGCGCACCAAATCCTCGGCCTTCGCGTCGTTGGCGACAGCCGTAAGGATGGTCGTCGCCCGGTCGTGGGCGCTGATGCCGGTCGTCACGCCCTTCCGTGCTTCAATGGAAACCGTAAAAGCCGTCTGGAAGGGGGATTGGTTGTCCTTGACCATGGGTTCGAGGTGCAGTTGCCTCGCCCGGTCCTCGGTCACGGTGAGGCAGATGAGGCCCCGCCCGTACTTGGCCATGAAGTTGATGGCGTCGGGAGTGACCTTCTCGGCGGCGATCATGAAATCGCCTTCGTTCTCCCGGTCCTCGTCGTCCACCAGGATGACAATCTTCCCCTGGCGGATGTCTTCAAGGCCTTCTTCGATGCGTTGGATCGGCATGCGTTCGCGGGGCGCAAGAAGCCACGAGCCCCGTCAGCAATTTAACCTCTATGAGCCGGGGTTTCCAGGAGGAAGTGAGCCGGGCTTATTTCTCCAAAAACCCGTGCTCCGCCAGGAATTCCACCGTAAGGCGCCCCTCTTTCGAAGAGGCAGCGGGAATGCGGCCCGTCAGAAGCCTCTCCACGTATTTGCCGAGAAGGTCGACTTCCACGTTCACCCGTCCGCCGATGGAAAGGGCCGAAAGGCTCGTCTTCTCCCAGGTGGCGGGAATGATGTTCACTTCGATGCGGGGCCCTTGGACTGCATTCACTGTGAGGGAAATGCCATTCAGCGCAATGGAACCCTTCTCGATCACGTAGCGAAGGAGTTCGTCGGGCAACTCGAAGGTCAGGCGCTTGCTCGTCCCATCCGTCCGGACTTCGACGAGGGCCGCCGTCCCATCCACGTGGCCTTGGACGAGATGCCCCCCCAGCCGGTCCCCCAGGCACAGGGCCCGCTCCAGGTTCACGGGGGAGCCCACTTTCAAATTCCCAAGGGTCGAGCGATCGAGCGTCTCCTTGGACGCCTCGCAGCCAAAGCCCTTCTTGTCGAACGAAGTAACCGTGAGGCACACGCCGTTCACGGCGATGGATTCACCATCCGATAGCCCCTCGGTGGCGAGCCTGGTTTCGATCCAGAGCTTCGAACCCGTCCCCGAGGGATCGAGTTTGGCGATCTTGCCGATATCGGTAATCAGGCCGGTGAACATTTTACATCCTTACTTCCGTAGGGGCGTTTCGGGAAGTGCCCCTATTTCTTCCTCTTCACCGGCTTCCCCATCACCACGAAATCCTCTCCCAGGCGGCCCATCTGAACATCCTTGAGTTGAATGGCATCGGAGAGTTTGGCCGTCGCTCCGCCGCGGACGAGGGGAAGAGCTTCGTCGCAGCCTAAAATCTTGGGCGCGTAGAAGATCGCCACCCGGTCCGCGAGGTTTCCATCGAGAAGGCTCCAGGCCAGGCTCCCCCCTCCTTCGACGAGGACGGAACTCACCCCCTGCCCCGCCAGTTCCTTCCAAGCGCGGGCGAGATCGAGCCCCTTTCCTTTCTTGGAACGCGGCACGGATACGATCGTCACCCCGCGCTTTTCCCAGTAATTCCTTGCGCCCGCCGGGACTTTCTCCGAACAGACGACGAATTTCCGCCGCGTGCGGGTATTTAAAAGTTTCGCCGTGCGCGGCAGGCGCAGGTGCGAATCGATCACCACGGGGGCGGGTTGCCTGCCGAACGATGAGCCGAACCGGGCGGTTAGTTCCGGATCGTCCTGCAGGACCGTCTCGATCCCCACGGCGATGGCGTCCGCCGGGGCGCGGAGTTTTCGGTGGACGTACCGCCGCGACGCGGCCGAAGTAATCCACTTGGACTCTCCGGTGCGCGTCGCGATGCGCCCGTCCAAGGTCGATGCGAGTTTCAAAACCGTGTAGGGGCGCTTTTCTTTCGTATAAGTGAAGAACGGTTCGTTCAGCTTTTCGCACTCTTCGCAGAGGATTTCATCCACCCGTACCCGCGCGCGCTTTAGCTTGGCGATCCCGCCCCGGCCCTTGGAGTGGTTGTCCCTCGCCCCCACGACCACACGCCGGACGCCAGCAGTCAGGATCGCTTCCGTGCAGGGCGGCACGTGCCCGTGCCGGTTGCAGGGTTCGAGCGTCACGTAAAGGGTCGCGCCCTTGGCTTTCGTCCCCGCCTCCCGGAGCGCATGGACTTCCGCGTGGGGGCCGCCGTACTTCTGGTGCCACCCCTCCCCGATCACCCGGCCGCTTTTCACCACCACCGCCCCCACCATGGGATTGGGCGAGACCCTCCCCCACCCGCGCTTGGCCAAAGCCAAAGCAAGGTCCATGAATTTGGTATCTTCTTTTTTCGAGGGCTTTCGGGACGGGGCCAAGGAGAAACCCTGCGGCAAATCGGCCGGGAGGAAGATTATAGATGGCCCAAGAACAGGCTGCTAGGGATAAACAGGCATCGCATGATCGCCATCACATATAAAAACAATTTCGGTGAGCGGACGTTGCCCGGCAATTCTACCCCTCAACCTCGTAAACCTTCACCGGGTAATGAATCCCCTTCACCTGCACTTCTCCCTTGGGGGCACAGGGAATGTCGTGATGGACAAGGCCCCAAGTCGAATGGCTGAGGAGTATCTTTCCCGGTTCGCAGTGGGTCTGGAGGCGGGCGGCCAGGTTCACCTGGGTGCCGATGGCCGTGTAGTCCATCCGTTCGGCGGAGCCGAAGTCGCCCACGCTTGCCGTCCCCGAGTTGATCCCCACGCGGATCTGAAAGGGAGTCTGGATTCCCTCGTCGTACCACTTTTTTCCAAGTTCCTTCATGCGCGCTTGCATTTCGACCGCCATGCGGACGCAGCGGAGGGCCTGCTCTTTTTCGGGAAGAGCGGAAGGGGCGCCGAAGAAGACGAGGAGCGCGTCGCCCACGAACTTGTCGATGGTCCCGCCATGTTTCACGGCGATGCGGGTCATTTCGGAGAGGTATTCGTTGAGCACGCCGGCGAGGCGCTCGGGGTCTAATTGATCGGAAGCCTGGGTAAAGCCCTGGATGTCGGAGAAGAAAATCGTAAGCTGCTTGCGCTCGTGCTTCTGCCCGGCGTAGTTGCCTGAAATGATCTCGTCGGCAAGCTGCCCGGGGACGTAGCGCCGGATGAGCCCCGTCGCTTTTTCGAGGCGTTCGTGGGAGGCCCCAAGGAGCACTTGCGCTTCGGCGAGACGCTCTTCCCTGTCCCGCCAGCGATCGAAGATGTAACCGAAGACGACGAGCGTAGCCCCGGCGCCGATGCCGACGAGAATCCAGTTCGTGAGCAGCCAGGAGCCCTGGATTTTTCCGTCTTTTCCGATGGCGAGTCTCTGGAAGGCCGGGGCGTAAGGGATTTTCCCGTAGTAAGCGGCCAAGTCAGCGCCCAACGAAAGAGTCGAGAATGTCACCATGCCGAGGAGCGTGGGAATCCATCCAATGAGGAGGATTCCGCCCAAGGCCCCGGTCATGACGGCGAAGCCCAGGGTGGAAGTGGTCGTGGCCCCAAGCGCGTAGCAGATGGGTGCGAAGGTAAGGGCCCAGAGTTGGGAGACGGCGTGGTACCAGGTTTTCGACTCGGGGTAACGGCGCCGCAGCGAGAGAGCCATCGCCCCGAGGGCCGTCCAAAGAACGGCCGTCCATTTCCTCCAGGTGTCCACATACCAAAGGACGGTGAAGTCGAATTCGGAAAGATGCGCCCGGTACTCATCCACGCGAGGGAGAATGAAGAAAGAGAGGACGATGTAAAGGGCCAGGGGAATGCTGATAAAGGCGCTCTTATCCGCCGCGCACCAATCGAGGGGGTTGCCGAGGCGGGAAAACAATCGGGAAAAGGACCCGCGCGTCTCGTCGTTTGGCGGCAAAGGGGCGCTCCCGGGGGCCTTCACTTTTTCCGGACGGAAGAGAGTTTATCCGGGGCTCTCCCAAAACACCACCGGCCGGGTTTCCCCGGCCGGTAGGGTAAGAATTTAATGGATCAGGGTATTGCAGGCGATTGCGGCTGCGCTGGCGCAGCGATTCTTTGAACTGTTTCCTCGATTCGCTGCTTGTCTTTCCAGATGGCTTCCTTGATTTGCTTGGAAGCCTGACGAAAAGCGTCAGCGAGTTCAGCACCCATTTCGCCGGTTTTCATGTCGTACATGCTCATGACGGATTTTAATTGGCCTTTTCCCTCATAGGTCGCGATTTCATTACCGGATGTTTGATGAACAACTTTGGCAGTCAGTTCTGAAATGCCAAGGATATCGGCCATGGGAGCGCCAAAAATGTGGATCACCTGGATGAGAGGGAGAAAATAGGTGGGGTAAATTTTGAACTTCCAATAGAAACGCTTGATCGTTACTTTTAATACGACGTCCGATTCCGGATCGACCGGAAAACTGGTGGCTTGAAACACCTGGGATTCGCGAAAATCTGAAAGTAATTTTGCCGTGACCTTGTCGGAGAGATCCGGGATGCTTTTTGTTGCTTTTATATCCAGCGGCGGGCGGGCGTCTGTAACTTTTTCGAGTGATGCGCGTATCGCGAGCGT
>JBFLVN010000090.1:0-12940 GCA_040758475.1 Bdellovibrionota bacterium | reverse complement strand
GTGACATCGCCCGCCGCGCCCAGGTCTTCTTTGAGAGCGGCGCGGACCAGAAGGCGCAGGTTCTTCTGATCCATTCCGTTTTTGCGGGATGGGCGGGAGCGGGAAGGGCGCAAGTTATTCCCTCGTGTGCCGGATGGTGCCCGCCGGATCGGCGGTATCGAAGGTGACGGCGTGGAGGAACTTCCAATCCTGGCCGGCGTTCACGGAAAGGGTCCGGCCGATTTGATCCTTAAAAGAGCCCGTCATGCGGGGCGATTCGTGGATGTGCCCGTGGAGTGAGATGAGAGGAGCCGATTTCTCGATGAAGCGGCGGATGGAGTCCGACCCCACGTGGACGCCCATGGCCATCTTGTCGAGGTTCGAATCGTGGGGCGGGCAGTGGGCGACCCAGATGAAATCCTTGCCGCCGAGTTCCGAGGCTTTGGGGGCGAGTTCCTCTTCGATGGTCTGGCAGGGGGTTTCGGGAAACGCGAAGGCTTCGATCTGGCTGCCGTCCGGCTTGCTCCGGCCGCCCTTGAGGCTTCTCACTTTGGTCCGTGGTTCTTTGCTATCCCAACGTTCCCAATCCTTCAAATAGAAAGGCGTGATGTCCACGCAGCTATAGCCCGAAAGAAGAAGGCCGGGTTCGAGTTCCACGGTTTTTCCGTGAATCCACGTCATCAGGTCCGGCCGGTTTTCGAAGATGCGGGCGTTCGGAGCGCAGTCGTCGTTTCCCATGATGACGTAGACCTTGAGGTCCGGCCGTTCATGCTTGTGCCGCTCGATGAGGGGGAGGAGAAACGTTTCGTAGAAATTCCGGTGGTGCGGGATGATTTCGCTTCGGGAGAATTTCTTGGGCGAGAGGTCGCCCCCCAGGATGACGGCGCCGCATTCCTTCTCCTTGGCGAGGGAGAAGAGGGCCTCGTAGTGGGCCGTCTCGCCGTGGAGGTCGGAGGCGTAGGCGATTCGCATGGGCTTGGCTCTCTTGGCCGGTAGAAGTAGTAGCCGCCTAGGCGGCCGCGCGCTCCTTGCCCGAGAGAAATTTACGGGCATGGGAAAAACGCTCGGCCGCGGCCACCTGGGTCGTCCCTGCCAGGAAGAGCAGGGCACCTGAGAGGATGTAGTACTGGGGAACGCCGCCCCGGAAGGAAACGAGACTTGCTTCCACGGCCGAAGCAAGCAGGGCGAAGACGAGGGTCACGATCCGTTCGGGGCGCTGGGCGAATCCCGGCGCGTCGGGAACGCCAAGCGCTTCGCCCCGGGCCCGCGCGTAGGAGACCAGAAGTGATCCGCACGCCGCGAGGAAGACGAGCAGGGTCGGAAACTTCTGGCCGTGCAGGAGCCACAGGAGGCCCGCGAAGTTGGCCGCGTCGGCGTAGCGGTCCAGGGTCGAATCGGTAAATGCCCCGCGGAGGCTCACGGCCCCCGTTTTCCGGGCGATGCGTCCGTCCAGGATGTCGCAGGCGCCCCCGAAAGCGATGAGGGCTGCCGCCGTTCCCGGCGCCCCGGCCCCGATAGCGATTGCGGCCAGGATGTTTAGCCAGAGCCCCGCCCAGTTGAGGGCGTCCGGAGAAACTTTCCAGGCGAGGAGTTCTTTCTCAAGGGGTTCCAGAATCCAATAGAACCAGCGCCGGAAGAGGAGGTTCGTAAGCGCCGAACGGGGCCGGCCTTCGATTTCCTTTTCCGTGGGCTCTTCCCATTTGGCCTTTCGGAAATAAAGGATACTGGCCACGGCGGCGGCGAGGGCGAGCCAGAATCCCCAAAGGGACTTGATGAGGTGGGCGAGGAGGTCGAGTGCCATGGGAAAAAGACTATACCACCGGAAGCGGTTTGCGAACTGACTGGCCCATCATTCCGCCGGGGCCGTTGATTGACTCCCAAATCAACGCCGGTCTAACGTTCCACGCCGCGGTGCGTCGTGCCGGGGCCTTTGGGTCCCAGGCCCCTGCGCCCCGCACGGCAGTTACACACCCGTCACAAGAGGAGCATTCCACATGATTTCCTTCGAACTGACCGAAGAGCAGAAGCAGATGCAGGAAACGGCCCACAAATTCTCCGAAACCGAGATGCGGCCGAACGAAAATTACCGCAAGTGCGAAGAATCCCAGAGCGTCCCGGCCGAGATGGCCAAGGGCTATGGGGAAAACGCTTTCGGCCTCATCAGCCTCCCCGAAGACGTGGGCGGCCTGGGCCAGGACCTCGTGACGCGGGCCATCGTGGAAGAGGAACTCTGCTGGGGCGATGCGGGAATCTCGCTCGCCCTCGACCGCGCCGGCGTGGGCGGCCCTGCGATCTGCGCGCTTGCGAGCGCCGACCAGCGCAAGAAACTTCTCGGCGATTTTGGCTCCTCGAACAAGACCATCGCCTGGTGCCTCTCGGAAGACGACATCGCTTCCGATACGCACGCTTCGCTTTCGACCAAGGCTTCCGGTGGAAAGATCACCGGCAAGAAGCGTTGGGTGCTGAACGCCCCCGACGCGAGCCTTTTCGTTGTCGCCGCCCGGGTTTCGGACGAAGCCGGGTGGGCGGGAGTAAAACTCTTCGCCGTCGAGAAGGGCGCAGCGGGGCTTAAGATTTCCGATCCCGACAAGCGGCTTGGCGTCCTTACGGCCAAGTCCGCGACGGTGGAATTCGACAACACCCCGGCGACCGAACTCGCCGGCGCCGAAAAGCCGGCCGAGGCCCTTCAGAAAGTCCTCAACACGGCCCGCGTCCTTACGGCCGCCCGGCTCGTGGGCATCGCCCGCGCGTCGGCCGAGTACGCGACGAGCTACGCCATGCAGCGCCCGGCCTTCGGCAAGATGATCGGCCAGTTCCAGTCCATCGCCTTCATGATCGCCGACGCCCACACCGAGGTGAACTCCGCCCGGTGGATGGCGTGGCGCGCCGCCCGCGCGGTGGACGCGAACGGCAAGGACGCGACGAAGGATTCCTGCCTCGCCCTCGTCCACGCGGCGGACGTGGCCGTGCGCATCTGCACCGACGGCGTGCAGGTTCTTGGCGGCGCCGGATTCATCCAGGACTATCCGGTCGAGAAGTGGCTGCGCGACGCGCGCCAGCTCTCGCTCTACTGTGGCGCCGAAGCGCTCCACACCGCGCTCGCGGCGGACCAGACCCTTGGGGTCGCCGCCTAACGGACGAATTTTTTCCGGGAAGGCTTCCTGTGGCTTTCCCGCCTGTCTTGATAGTGGGCCCGGCCGTTTCCCGGCCGCGGGCCCGTCCCTTACCGAAGGAGTAGGCCAATGATTGATTTCGAACTCGAACCCGGGCAGCGCAACATCCAGATGATGCTCAACCACTTCGTGAAGACCGAAGTGCGCCCCCGCGCCCTCGAAGCGGACCGAGCGGGCAAAGTCTCCGATGAGTTCTTGAACAAGATTCACAAGATGGGCATCGGCGGCGGCGCCCTCCCGCAGGACCTGGACCCCTCCAAGGCCGACGACGACGCGGGCCAGACCAAAGATAAAAAGGGCGTGAAGCAGGGGAACCGCATGGGCGTCCTGGCGGCCGAAGAGATGGCCTGGGGCGATCCGGGCGTCATTCTCTCGTTCCCGGGCCCGGGCCTTGGCGGCCCGCCCGTTCGTTTTACGGGGACGCCCGAGCAGCAGAAAAAGTACTTCGGAATCTTCCAGAAAGATCAGCCGCCCCGCTGGGGCGCCTACGGCCTTACCGAACCCGGCGCCGGGTCGGACGTGGCCAACATTTCGACCTCCTGCCGCAAGGACGGGGATTACTACGTCCTCAACGGCCGCAAGTGCTTCATCACGAACGGCGGCCGGGCCTCCTGGGTCGTCATCTTCGCGACGCTCGATAAGTCCAAGGGCCGCGCGGCCCACCGGGCCTTTGTCGTCGAGAAGGGGACGCCGGGATTTTCGGTCGGAAAGATCGAAAAGAAGCTCGGGCTCCGGGCTTCCGAAACAGCCGAGTTGATTCTGGAAGACTGCCGCGTCCACAAGGACCAGCTCCTCGGCGGCGAAGAGCACTACGAGCGGATGGGGGCGGGGGGCTTTAAGACCGCCATGAAGACCTTCGATTCGACCCGCCCGCCCGTGGCGGCCATGGCGACGGGAATCGCCCGCGCCTCGTTCGATCTTTGCCGGGAGATGGTCAAGAACATGTACCTCCTTGGGCGGCCCATCGCCCGTTACCAATCCATCCGCGACAAGCTCGCAGAAATGGAACGCAAGATCATCGCCGCGCGCCTCATGGTCTGGCACGCCTCCTGGATGGCGGACCTGGGGGTCCCCAATTCCAAGGAAGCCTCCATGTGCAAGGCCTATTCGGGAACCGTGGGCAAGTGGGTGACGCGCGAAGCGATCGCCCTCGTGGGCGGCCACGGCGGGGAACAGGAAAAGCTCCTCGAAAAGAATCTGCGGGACGTCCAGGTCTACGACATCTTCGAGGGGACCGGGCAAGTACAGCGCCTCGTCGTGAGCCGCCGGCTCATGCAAGGAATTTCGATCGAGTAAGAGAATCGGGGAGTTTGCCCGAAGGGGCGGCCGGGGGGCCGCCCCTTTTACTTTGGATGCGGGCCCTCCTTCGCGCGGCTTTCCGCGCCCTTGACGCCCCGCCCGGAGGAATCTAAAAGTAAGTAAGCGTTTACTTTCTTTGGAGAAGTCCCCGTGTCCCGCTCCCCCGCTCCCGCCGCCGCCAAGAAAACGAGCTCCCGCCGGACGCCGGCCCGTCAGAGCCCTATCCGGAAGGCCGGCGCTCTCCTGAAGGACCAGGGGCGCCCCGCCGCCTTGGCCGAAGCCGCCGTCCGCGCCGCCTCGTCGGCTAAGCGGAGCTGGCTTTCGGGCGCCGTGCGGCGGGAAGAAATCCTCAAGTCGGCCATCGGCGTTTTCGCCACGAAGAGCTACCAGGGGACGACCGTACGGGACATCGCCCAGGCGGCGGGCGTCTCCGAAGCGCTCCTCTACAAGTACTTCCCCTCGAAGAAAGCCCTTTTCCTCGAAGCCTTCGAGCGGTCGAACCGCTTTCTCTTTGGGCGCCTTCACGAGATTCTCCGCGCCTCGCGCCGCCCCAACGACGTTTTGCGGGACTTGTTCGTCTTCTACTACCGCTTCCTCTCCGAAGAATCGGTCTATCCCCGCATGCTCTTCCTGGCGATGGCCGAACTGGACGACCCTGATTTCCGCCGCGTCGTGGTGGGGGGGCTTAAGCGCTCGGCCCGGACGCTCCAGAAAGGGCTCCAGAAGGCCCAGGAACTCGGCCTCTTCCGCCGCGACGTAAGCATCGAAGCGGTCTCCTGGCTCGTGCTCGGCGGTTACCAAATGCTCGCCCTCATGAAGGAAGCCGGTATTCTCCAGAACATGGAGCCCCAATCCCTGGGGCGGCTCATCGATCCGCTCCTTGGCAATTTCGTCCGGGGCGCAGGCGAGGGCGGATGAACGCGCCGGCCGCCGCGGGAGATCCCATCCGGCGGATCACGATCGGGGCGAAGAGTAAATCGGAAGCCACTCTCCCGCCCCAGGTCGAACCCATCAACCTGTACGCCCTGAATTCGCCGGACGGCCACGCTGGGGCCGTGCTCCTGGATGCCGGTTTCTACATTCCGCCCGAGTTCCAGGGCGTCGGGCGAATGCCGTTTCCAATCAATTACAAGAAAGTCCTGGAGAATGCCCTCTCCGAAATGGAAGCGGGCCTGCAAACCCACGGCTACAAGGGGATCGACGCTTTCGTCTTTTCCCACGGCCACATCGACCACATGGGGATCGCCATCGAATTCCAGAAAGTTTTCGGCGGCGAGTTCTGGACCACGAAAGAAGAAAAGCAGCTCCGCCTGGGGCCCGCCAACCGGAGCGTGGACATGCGCGGGCTCCTCCGGGCCAACGGCTTTGCCGATGGGCGTCTTGGGAAAATCCTCGAAATGTTCCCCCAGCCGCCCGAGAACGCGGGCACCGGGGGCGCCGGGGCGGCGGGCGGCTGGAGCGGGGAGGAAATCCCCATTCCGGTGAGCCGCGTACTTGAAGACGATCAGGTGATCGGCATCGGAGATGAACGCTACCGGGTCTGCGTCGTCCGGGGACACAGCCAGGGGCAGGCCCTTCTCGTGAACGAAACCCGGCCCGGCGACTATGCCCTCCACGGGGCCGATCAGGTACAGCGCAACGAGCCGCCCACATTCCTTTCCATCGCGGGGACCAACCTGGGCCTCGCCCATTACCTCAATTCGATGGATTCCCTCTTTGATCGGCACCCCGAATACCGGGAAATCCGCCGGATTTATCCCTCCCATGCCCGGGGCGTGCGGCTCGACCGTTTCGAGGAAACGTCCGTGGGAAACCTCGGGGAATGGTGGGACCTTTGCCGGAGCCAGTTCGTCCGCCAAGTGGAACGCATTTTGGAAATGACATCGAAGGGTGCCACCAGACCCCTCGACATTTACGAAGCCCTTTATGCCGAAAAGCTCCCGGCCTTCGAGAAGATGGGCCTTTCGGGGCTTTTCATCCAGATGTTCCATTTCACCCGCATGATGGGGCGCCTCGATCTGCTCGAAACCCGTGGTTGGGACGGGGCGAAGATCCGCCGGATCGAGCACCAGACGGAAGGCGGGATGCGCTTTCTCTACGAGCGGGCGTAGAAAACCACAAGCAAACAAGACGGCGTTCCACCAGGGACGCTCCGAAGGGGAAGAGAGGAGTTTCCAATGTTTGAGTTCAATGAGCAGCACCGGATGATCGAGAAGATGGTCCGCCAGTTCGGCGAGAAGGAACTCTCGCCCCACGTGCCGGCCCTCGAAGAGGGCATGGTTCCCTACGACATCATGCGCAAGTTCGCCAAGACGTTCGGGCTTCCCGGCATGATCGATTCGGTGTGGGCCAAGCGCAAGAAAAAGCTCGAAGCCGCCGAGCGGGGCGAAGCAAAGGAAGAAGGCAAAGGGAAAGCCGGCATGATCGGGGAACTGGGCGGCCTTGGCGGCGGCGACCCGGTCATGGCCGCCATCATCGGCAAGGAGCTCTGCCGCATCTCCCCGGGTTTCATGCTCTCCCTTTCGGCCACCGTGGGCCTTTACGGCGGCACGGTGATGAAGAAGGGGACGAGCGACCAGCAGGAGAAATGGGGCATTCCCGTCCTCAAGTTCGAGAAGATCGGCGCGTGGGCCATGACGGAACCCGGCGCCGGGTCGGACGCCTACGGCGGGATGAAGACGGTGGCGAAGCGCGACGGCGATGGCTACCGGATTTCGGGCGAAAAGACGTTCATCACGAACGCCCCTTATGCCGATTATTTTTCCGTTTACGCCAAACTCGACACGGGCGATAACACGCCCCTGCGCGAGCGGCCCATCCAGTGCTTCGTCATCGAGCGCGGCACGCCGGGCCTGGAAACAAGCAAGCCCTTCAAGAAAATGGGGATGCATGCGTCTCCCACCGGCGCCGTCTATCTGGACAACGTTTTCGTCCCGGCTGGCAACATGCTTGGGAAGAAGGAAAAAGAAGCGAGCAAGGAGCAATCCCGCGATGTCTTTTCGGGCGAGCGATCGGGCGCGCCCATCATGGCCCTTGGCATCATCGAGCGGTGCATCGACGACTCGATCAAATACATGAAGACCCGCGAGCAATTCGGGAAGCCCATCGCGGAGTTCCAGGGACTCCAGTTCAAGCTGGCCCAGATGTTCGTGATCCGCGAGAATGTCCGGAACCTCATGTTCAAGCAGCTCTGGGCCCAGAAGGAAGGCAAGGTGGACATGGCCGAGGCCTGCGCCGCCAAGGTGTATTGCGGACAGGCGGCCGTAAACGTCGCCCTCGACGCGATCCAGATCCACGGCGGCATGGGGTACATGGCCGAGACGGGCATCGAGATGCTCATGCGCGACGCCAAGCTCATGCAGATCGGCGGCGGCACGGACGAAATCCAGTACAACACGATCGCCCGCGAACTCCTGCGCCGGGGAAGATTGGAATAGGTAGCCCGATCCCAAGATCATGAGAGGCTAGGGGCCGGGGCCTTTGAAGTGGGCTTCCTCTGTGCCCCTCTCTCCTTGGGAGAGGGCTGAATCGGAGGGGGTATCGTCCGCGTAACCGGCCCTCTCCCGCCGCTCCGCGGCACCCTCCCCCAGAGGGGGAGGGGCAATCTCTGTGTTCGTTTCTTCGGAAGCGGGAGAAGGTTGGGGAGAGTCAGTCTCCTTCTTCCCAAAAAGCTCCTCAAAAAACTTCTGCGTCTTGGCGTCCAGAGCGGCTTGTTTCTCTTGCCGTTCTTTCTCGGCTTTCTCTTTTCCGCCGCCGCAGTGGTACTCGAAGAACTTGGCCGTGGGCGATTCGCCCTCGGGGGTGAACTCCGGAATCCACTTTCCGTTCCGGTTCTTCCGCCAGGCGATGTATCCGTCGGGCGGGGGCTTTCCCGGACCACGCAAGAGATAGGCTAAGGGATTGGAAGCAAAGAGATTCTTCTGATAGTCGATGCCGCTTTCCCATCCTCGTGCTTCGGCGCCACCTTCGCGGCCCGAGCCGTAGCGGAGATAGGCGGAAGGATTCTTTTCAAAAACCCGCTTTTCGGCGTCGATCCGGGCCTCGGCCAGGGCCAGTTCGATCCGGTCCACGAAACGGGCGAGAAACTCGTCCCGTTCCGTCCGTTCTTGTTCGGGCGTTTCGTCGGCTTTCTTTCCCTCTTCCCAGAAGCGCCAGTAGTCGCGCTCTTTCATCCCCTCGAAGCGGGCCGCCATGTGGGGTGAAGCGCCGTCGACGACGTGGGCGCAGACCTTCTCCAGGAAGGCGGGGGAGGTCAATAGGATTTCGGGGTCGGTCATGGCGGCACTACGCGAGGAAATAGGCCAAAAGGCCTTTGGGAAAAGGGTTCTTGGGGGAATGAGGCAAGGACCGCGATGAACTAAAATTGAATTATAAAAAGTCAGAAAATAAAGTCAAGGAGCGCGGATTCCGGGGGTGTCCAGGGACGTCCGTTTTGTAAAACACCTCCCGCAGGGCACTTTCATCGCCTGCGGTTCAAGGTGTGGGGGCCAACTGGAAAAGGGCCAGTGGCGACATCAGACCAGTGATTTCCCTTGGAAAATCAATGAGTTAGGGCGGATACCCCTGTGACCCGTCCCCTACCTTCGGGGGGCCGTTTGTGCTACATACATAATCGAGTTTTTGCACCTTTCGACAGCGTTTTTTGGCTTTAACGGCCAGCTTGCGGAGGACTTTCGCGCCCGCAAGTTTTCCGGTTGTGTCCGATAAAGAGGACACTTTGACGGTTGGGTGCCGATGGCCGAGGTGAGACTTTGGTAAGGTTATATCTGTAAACTATTGATTTTAAAGGATATTTCTGTTGTTCATCCTTACAAAAATTGTGACAAACCGCACGGGTGATAGGAACATTAATTGCAATTCATCCTGGCGGCCCAAAGTGTGACTTGCGGAGGCCCTTGAGCCGGAAGCGCCCGGTAGGCGCGGCCCGGTGGGGCGATAAGGGAAGCGGGCAGGGGCCCGCGGGAAAGTCGGGAAAGGTTGTTGGTTATGAAAACCACACGAGGCAGCAAAGGGTTCTTGGCAGGGCTCCTGGTGGCGGCGCTCGCCGTCGCGGGCGTGGCGCTCGCCGTCGATACGAGCGACCAGCTCGACATCACTAGTTTTAGTTCGCCCACGGTGAACAGCCCGAGCTTTGCCGAAGGCTGCCAGTCCTCGGAACCGAGCGCGCCTTTCTACCAGAACTGCGACCCTTCCGCGGACCCGGACCACAGCATCACGGTCTCGGGAAATAGCGAAAAGCAGATTACGATCGCGGGGCAGGTTCATAACTCCGCATATCTTCTATCCGATACGGACTGCTCCAATCCGCCTATACCAAGCATTTCTCAAAATCCTTGCCTTAACGTGAAAGTTGTTAATTGTTACGGCGCAGGCACTTGTGCGGCCCTTCCGGCCCCGGCAGGGAATCCGGTGCAGCGAACCATCGTTTCGCCTGGGGGAGGGGCAGGCGCACGGACTTTCAGTGCTACGGTGGATCTGACCCCAATTATTACGAGCGGAAGCCCGAGCCTCGTGATCGAAATGTCCATCAGCTCGACGAACGACGTGGTTTATCCGAATGCCGTCGTCGAGCGGGAGTACGTGGTGGTGAACTACGTGGACCCCGCCTCGGCGACGCCGGTAGCGTGTTTGACGAACGCTCCCCGGGTGAACGAGCTGGGCCGCATCACCACGAACACGGCAAGCCTGACCCTCGAAGGCCGGGTGACGTCGAACGTGACGGGGGCGCAGGTTTCAAACCCCCTCTACACGGATTCGGACTGGTCGGTTTCGGGCGCCTGCGGCGGACCGGCCTCTTACGATCCCCAGATCGATTCTTTTTCGGTGGTGGAGAATGGATCGCCCGTGCCCGTCGTGCTGCCGGACTTCGAAGGCATCAACGGCTCCTGCGCGGATACGGAGCCCCTCCCACTCCTTCCCACCCACTGCACGAATTACCTCTCGGGGGCTTTCAGTATCCCCTACAACATCAACACGAACACCCAGACGATCCTGCGCGTGCAGCCGACGAACTCGTTCGGTACTTCTTCGGCGGACATCGCCATCCAGGCGGGCGGTTTGAACGACGACTTCACGATCATCCACGACGGCGGCATTCCCTCCCTCGACAACGGAAATTTCACCCTGTTGAAGAGTGACTTCGACACGCGCGTCGCGCTCGTGGACGGGACGCCCCTCACGTTCAGCAATGTGGGCTCCCGGGCAACCCTCATGGGCCGGGCGGGGGATTCTTCCCCGGGCCGTCTTGCTTACGTCGGCTACGACCTCTCCTCCACGCCGATCGAGGCGAGCGTCAATCCGGCGACCGGCGAAGTAACGATTTCCTCCACCAGCTACAGCGCCATGACGGCGAAAGCCCCCATCAAGGCGGGGGACGTGGTGTTCTTCGATGGCGCCGACGGCGGATCGAACGCGGGGCGGTCCTTCCGCCTCCAGTCCATCGCGGCCGGCGGGCCTTCGGACTACCGGATTCAGCTTTTTGGCGACCTGCCCACGGCGGGCATCCTGGGAAGCCAGGCCCAGGTGACGACGATCGGGGTCGCATCCGTTCTCAATTCGACGGGTTACACGGCCACGATCAACGGGACGGGGTGCACCTACACCTCGGATGCGACCGCCACCCGGGCTGAAATTCTCTCGAACCTGACGACGGTGATCAATTCGGGTGCCTGCTCGGCCCTTCCAGTGACGGCCTACAACCGGGGCGACGTAATCGAGCTAAGGCACGATACGCCGCCCACGGGCTTTTCGGTGACGGCGAACGCGAACCTGCGGGTCCGCGCCAATTCCTTCGCCGGAAAGACCCTCCAGGGCTACCAGAACGCCACGGTAACGGTGGGGGCGGTGCAGAACAGCGCCGTCTACACGGTGACCGTGGACGGGACGGCCCGGACGTACAACTCGGACGCCACGGCGACCCAGGGGGAAATCCTCCGGGGCCTTCGCTCGGTGGTGGACGCCGATCCGAACGTGGAAGCCGAACTCGTGGGCAATCAGCTAAAGATCGTTTCGGAAAATCCCCCGAACGGCTTCCGCCTGACCTCGACGGCCAATCTCTCCATCGCGAACGTCGCCTCGGCGGCCATCCGGGTGCGGCAGGTTTCAAACAGCACGGCCTACAACGTCTATCTCGACGGAACGCTCTTTACGACCACCTCGGACGCGACCGCCACGGAAGACGAGATCCTCACGGCCCTGCGGACGGCGATCGACGCGAGCCCGAGCTATGCGGCCATTTATTCCAACGGGTTCCTCAAGGTGACCCACCAGACGGGTCCGGACTTCGAAGTGGGGGCGGGCCCCAACCTCGTGGTGGGCGAAGCAGTGAAACTGACGGTCCGCCACACGGCGGCCTTTCCGTTCCGGCCCCAGGTGGCGGCGGGCGGCACGCTCACGTTCAACTACGACACGGGGAACGCCGACACGCGGGCGTTCGACAACATGATTGCCCGCGGGGCGGTGGGGACCGGGGATTGGGTCGTCTTCGCTTCGACCGACCCGTCCGCCAACGCGAACCGGCGGTTCCAGATCACTTCCATCAATACGGGCGTCGATCCCCGGACGATCACCATCTCGGCGACTTCCACCGGCGGGCAGGCCCTCGTAGTCGAAGCCTCGGGCGCTTCGCGCCTCTTCGTGATCCGCAATTCGACCGGGATCGTAGACGGTGAAGACACCCAGGCCGGGTACGACTGCAACGAGTTTTCGGGTTACGCCTGCACGAACGCCTCCTGGGCCACGGACACGGCTTTCGAATTCGGGGTGAACCCCCTCACGATCCGGGCTTACGACGACGCGGGCAATTCCCGGACCTACGGGAGCGTGGAAGTGAATTTCTCCGACGCGACCAGTTCGGTCGTGCCGCCCATCGTCAAGACGAGCCAGCTCTTTTTCTATAACACCATGACGGACGCCCTGAACGACACGGCGCCCAATACGAATCCGACGCTCACGGCCTGCGTTTCGCCCTGCGTGCGGAACTTCAACCTGACGGTGGCTTCCCCGCCGCCGGTCGCATCCCGTCTCCTGGGCAACGCGACGGGCGTCAAATTCGTGGGCACGGTGGCGACGGACCTGGCAGGACCGGCCTATCCCGTGGGTGGCAATACGACGCCCGACATCGCGCACCTTGAATGGGGCGGGGTGGACCTCACCACCCGGAACATCTCGATGGTGGCTACCTCGGCGCTCTCGGAATCCTACTGCGGTGACCGGGTGGCCGGTGCGGGGAACGACCCGGTGGGCTACTGCTTCGTGTGGTTCTTGAACCTTCACGACCCCACGGGCGCTTATTTCGTAACGGGCGCAGCCACGGCGGGGGCTTCGCCCACAACGACGATCACCATTCCGGGCGTGGACCTGACCCGGGTCGGTCTTGGGACCTCTGACAAAATCTGGACGGACCGCTTCGGCCTCCAGTCCATCTCGGGCGTGGCCTTTGCCGCCGGGAACACGAGCGTGACGATCCCCGCGACGGCGTACAACGGATC
>JBFLVN010000089.1:0-12940 GCA_040758475.1 Bdellovibrionota bacterium | reverse complement strand
AGAAAAAGAAAAGATGACTTTCCAAAAACGGTGAAGGACAGGCGGGGACATCCATGGACCTTGAATACTTGAACAAAATCCTGGCGGCCGGGATCAAGAACGGCGCTTCGGACATCCACCTCAAGGTGGGGCGGGCTCCCATGTACCGCATGGACGGCATGCTCCGGGAGATCAAGGCCCCCAAGCTCGCCGCCGAGGACACGCGGTCCGTGGCCGAGACGCTTCTAAAGGGCCACCTCTCCGCCCCGGACATCAATGCCCTGACGGAGTTCGACTCCTCGTACCAGCTCGAAGGGACCGGCCGTTTCCGTTTGAACATCTACCGCCAGCGGGGGACGATCACGCTCGTCCTGCGCGTCATCCCCATCGAGATGCCCACGTTCAAGGGCCTGGGGCTCCCGCCGGTCATGGAGAAGATCGCCGAGCAGGAGCGCGGCATGATTCTCGTCACCGGGATCACGGGGTCGGGCAAGTCCTCGACGCTCGCGGCCATCATCGACCACATCAACACGAACCAGACGTCCCACATTTTGACGCTCGAAGACCCCATCGAATTCCTTCACCCCGACAAGATGAGTTCGGTGAGCCAGCGGGAAGTGGGCCAGGACAGCGAGGATTTCAGCAACGGCCTTCGGGCCGCCCTGCGGCAAGACCCGGACGTGATTCTCGTGGGCGAAATGCGGGACTTCGAGACCATCGACATCGCCCTGAAAGCCGCCGAAACGGGGCATTTGGTACTTTCGACGGTCCATACGACGGACGCCCCAAGCACCATCGGGCGTCTCATCGGCGTCTTCCCGGCCGAGCAGCAGGCCGGAGCACGCCTGCGCATCGCCGACGCCCTCAAGGCCGTGATCTCCCAGCGCCTCGTGCGCCGCGCCGACGGCAAGGGGCGCGTCCCGGCGGTTGAGATCATGCGTTCGAACCTCTCGATCCGCGAATGCATCAAGGACCCCATGAAGACGAGCGAAATGAAGGGCTTCATCGAGCGCGGCCGGGATACCGAAGGTACCCAGACCTTCGACCAGCATTTGACAGACCTCTACCGTGCCAAGCTCATTTCCATGGAAGACGCCGTCGCCGCTTCCTCCAACCCCACGGACTTCCAGCGGGCATTGCATTTCGAGTAGGCGGGAATGCGATTTCCTCGCTCGTATGAGTGGGTGATGGCTGAGAGGTTTGAACTCCACGCCATGCAGATTTTGCTGGATTACATGGTTCGTCTCCAACACTACATCCAGGTTTCATTGGTCTCGGCGGCCATTGTCTGTCTGCTGGGGTCTTGTGCGGTATTTACTGAAAACTCCGCATGGGAGGCCAAGCGGCTGAGAAAAGCGTGTGACGCGGGAGAATTTACTGCCTGTGCGGATTTATCGGATCTCTATCGGCTGGGCTTCGGCGTGCCGCAGGACGATTCGACGGCGGCCGGCCTCGCCCGCCGGGCGTGTGATGCCGGTGTCGCGGAAGGCTGCTACTTGCTGGGAAGCTACACCTACTACGGCCAGGGAACGGCGGTGGACAAGGCTTCCGCTCTTTCGATATGGGAAAAGGCTTGCGTTTCCGGTGATGCCGAATCGTGTGGCAGTTTGGGCGCTTACCACAATGAGGGATCGGCGTATCCCCATTTCCAAGGACGATTCGGAGAGCCCGAACGAGAACCCCAAAAAGCGTTGGGCTACTTTGAAAAAGCTTGCGCGGGTAGCCGGGGGGCTGCCTGCTTCGATGTCGCTCGATTCCATCACGCCGGCATTGGGGTGAGTAAGAATGAGGAAGAATCGGAGCGGTACGCCCGCCAAGCGATGGCGCTGCTCGAAGAGGATTGCGCCCAAACGGGCGCGCGGGCCCGCTATGGATGCTATCAGCTCGGCGCCGTTTACTCACGCGGGTTTTTCCACATGAAGGCCGATCCGGAAAAAGCAAAAGCGTATATGGCCAGGGCTTGTCACCAGGGCTCGCTGCAAGGATGCTATTACTGGGCCCAGGTATGCGAAGACGGCGGACTTTTCTTGCCGAGAGATTACAAACAAGCGGCCGCCTCCTACGAATACGCCTGCGATCGTCATTTCGACGCCGCTTGTTACGGTCTCGCCAGATTGCACCTCTTTGGACAGGGAGTTCCCAAGGATTTAAGAACGGCCCTGGCGCTCTACCGGAAAATTACGCCTACTTCGCCCATGGTTGCGGTCATGGCGGAGTTGGTTGCTCTCCGGCTCGAAAATCCCGCCTCCTTTTCCGCGCACATCGATTCCGCTACCCCTTCGGAAGAATGCATCGCCGGATCCTGGGACGTGTGTCCGTTCAGTGGGTTCTTCGATCTGCTTTGCGAGCGCGCTGGTTACGAAACCCAGTGCGTCCGCGATTTCGATTTCGGCGTCGATTTGGTTTCCATCGGGTGCTTGATTGGCACGGAAGAACTCTGCCCTTTCATGAATCCTCTCCTCGATGAACGTACCCGGCGGCGGTATTAGGGCGCCGGAGTAAAACTCTCAGCAAGACATGGGCTTTGTTGTCTGGTCCCCCCGATGGCCGGCTTAGGCGCGTTCCATCTAAAACGGTGCTTGGACTTGCGGGATAGTGGTGCGAGCGGGGGGACTTGAACCCCCAAGCCTTTCGGCACCAGATCCTAAGTCTGGCGTGTCTGCCAGTTCCACCACGCTCGCACAGTGAGGGATCGGCGGAGCCCTCATGTAGCCACGCTTGCCGGGGGCGGGCAACTCACTCGAAGGCCTGTCCAGAAGGCTTTGGAACAGCGTTTTAAGCCCGATCAGGCTGCCCCCTCAAACAAGACCTTTTTAGTCTTGGTTCTTGACTGAAGGCCCTTCCTGCCCCATATTTGGAATGTGAAGTCGGACCCATTATGTCCGGTTTTCATAGGCGCCCCAACCCCCTGTGGGGCCCTCCAAGTGCGGGTTTTAAGAGGCAGAAATTGCTGAAGTTTTCCAAAAAGACCGACTACGGCCTGATCGCCCTGCGCCATATGACCGCCCGCCCCGGCGAGTCGATCACGAGCGCCCGGGAGGTATCGGACACGTACGGGGTTTCGTACGAGCTTATCTCGAAAATCCTCCAGACACTGAAGCGCACGGGCGTGGTCGCATCAGTCCAGGGGGCTTCCGGCGGGTACCGCCTCTCGCGGCCCCTCTCGACCCTCTCCTTGTTCGATTTCATCGAGATGCTCGAGGGGCCCCAGGGCGTGATCGATTGCGCCCGGGCCGGGTCGGAGCCCTGCCTCGTTTCTTCCTCCTGCAACGTGGTTATGCCCATGCGGGAACTAAACCGCAAGGTCATGAAGCTTCTCCAAGAGACGACGCTTGAGGATTTGTTCCGCGAAGCAGGGCCGCTTCCGGCCCACTTCCTGGCGCATCCCGCCGCTGAGCCTCCCGTACCGGAGGCGGCGGCCAAGTAACGGCAGCACGAGGTAACGGAATGACCATCCCAGCCCCCAGCAACGTGAAACTTCCCGTCTACATGGACTACCACGCCACGACGCCCGTGGACCCGGAAGTCCTGGAACGGATGCTGCCGTACTTCAGCGAGAAATTCGGGAACGCGGCGAGCCGCAGCCACCCCCTGGGGTGGGAAGCGGAAGAAGCCACCGAGAAGGGCCGCGAGCAGGTGGCATCCGTCATCGGGGCGAGCGAGAAGGAAATCGTCTTTACGAGCGGCGCCACCGAATCCAACAACATCTGCATTCTCGGGGCGGCCGAGATGTACGCCGAGAAGGGTAAACATCTCATCACCGCCCAGACCGAGCACAAGGCCGTGCTCGACCCCTGCAAATACCTCGAAAAGAAGGGCTACGAGGTCACGTACCTGCCCGTGGACAAGCACGGAATCGTGGACCTGGACGCCCTTCAGAAGGCGATCCGCAAGGACACGATTTTGATTTCCATCATGGCTGCCAACAACGAAGTGGGGACGATCGCTCCGCTGGCCGGGATCGGGAAGATCGCCAAGGAAAACGGTGTCCTCTTCCACACGGACGCGGCCCAGGCGTTCGGAAAAATCCCCCTGGACGTCGGCGCGTTGGGGATCGACCTGATGAGCATTTCGGGCCACAAGGTCTACGGGCCCAAGGGGATCGGCGCCGTCTACGTGCGGCGCAAGAACCCCCGCGTGCGTTTGGCGCCCATCGTCCACGGCGGCGGCCACGAGCGGGGAATCCGTTCCGGCACTTTGAACGTCCCAGGGATCGTGGGCCTGGGCGCTGCTTCCGAGAAGTGCGTGAAGGTGATGGAGGCCGAGTCCGAGCGCCTCAAGACCCTCCGCGAGCGGCTCCATCAGAAGATCGATAAGGCCCTGCCCGAGTGCTACCTGAACGGCCATCCGACGCAGCGGCTCTCGAACAATTTGAACCTTTCCTTCGCCTACGTGGAGGGCGAGTCCCTCATCATGGGGCTCAAGGGGATCTGCGTTTCGTCGGGCTCGGCTTGCACGAGCGCCTCTCTCGAACCTTCCCACGTCCTGCGGGCGCTCGGCGTGGGGGAAGACCTGGCCCATACCTCCATCCGCTTTGGCCTCGGGCGCTTTACGACCAAGGAAGAAGTCGATTACGTGGGCGACCGGGTGATCGAGGCGGTCAATCGCCTCCGCGAACTCTCCCCCCTCTGGGAGATGGCCCGGGAAGGGATCGACGTGAAGAGCGTCCAATGGGGCGCGGCGCACTAAGGAAATCGGGCGGCCCCCAGGGCCGCGTGGGAATGGTGGCCAAGGAGAGTTTGAAAAATGTCTTACAGTAACAAAGTGATCGAACACTACGAGAACCCCCGGAACGTGGGGAGCCTGGACAAGGCCGACCCCACCGTGGGTACGGGCGTCGTGGGCGCTCCCGAGTGCGGCGACGTGATGAAGCTCCAGATCAAGGTGAGGGACGGCGTCATCGAAGACGCCAAGTTCAAGACCTTCGGCTGCGGCAGCGCCATCGCGTCGAGTTCGCTCGCGACGGAATGGGTCAAGGGCAAGACCCTGGACGAGGCCATGAAGATCAAGAACACGGACATCGTAAGCGAGCTGGCCCTTCCGCCCGTGAAAATCCACTGTTCCGTACTCGCGGAGGACGCCATCAAGGCGGCCATCGCCGATTACCAGAAGAAGAAGGCATAAGGACGGCCCATGACCCAGGAACCCTCTTCCGCTTCGGCCCCCGCTGGCGCCCCTTCGGGAACGCCGCCCGCCGCCGGCGCGCCACCCGTCACGATCACGGAAGCCGCGGGCAAAAAGGTGATCGCCCTGATGGCGAAGGAGGGCCTTGCGCCCGCCGAGGCGGGCTTGCGCGTATCCGTGATCGGCGGCGGCTGCTCGGGCCTTTCCTACAAGCTTTCCTTCGAGAAGCAACCCAAGACCCGCGACAAGATTTACGAGATGCACGGCGTCCGGGTTTTTCTCGACCCCAAGAGCGCGCTCTACCTCAAGGGCACGGAAGTCGATTTCGTCGACAGCCTCTCGGGTACGGGTTTTACGTTCCAGAACCAGTCGGCCAAGGGCACCTGCGGGTGCGGCCAGTCGTTCTCGGCTTAACGCGCTCGGAACCGTTCCAGGAAATTCCACGGATAGCCCGAGGACCGGTGTCCCCGCGATGGTCCCCTGCTGGAAATGCAAGGAAAGAGTCCCGATGAACGCGGATTTTTGCCCCGCCTGCTCGGCTCTCCAGCCGCCCCCCGAAGGGGCCGATCTTTTTTCCTTCCTGGGCGTTCCGTTCTCCCTGGAGGTGGAGGATGGAAAACTCCAACGCCTCTACCACGAACGCTCGAAGAAACTTCATCCCGACCGCTTCCTTTCCGCCGGGGGCAAGCTGCTCGAATACTCCCAGGCCCGCTCGGCCCTCTTGAACAAGGCCTACCGGACGCTTCGAGACCCCGAGGAACGGCTTCGTTATCTCCTCGCCATCGAACTGGAATCCCTTGGGCTTTCCGAGGCCAAGGCGGCTGAACGGAACGTGCCGGTGGAACTGGCCGAGGAATATTTCGAAATGCAGGAAGCCCTCGCGGAAGGTGATCAAAGCGCTCTCGGGCGCGTCCATGCGCGCCTGGCGGAAGTCGCCGCGGAAAACGAAAAGAAGCTGGCGGAACTTCGGGGCCGCTGGGAGCGGGAGGGCTTGGGAGAAGCCCGCGCCCGTGGCGATAAAAAAGACGAGCGGAGCGCTTTTGCCCGTGACCTTGAAAAGGCCCTCCAGCTAAAGAGCTACCTCTTCCGGATGGAAGAAAATTTGGGCCGCGCCGCCGCGGTGAGAAATTAAGAACATGGCCGAAGTCCGTCCCCTCCAGATCGACGTGAGCGGCATCCGCAAGAAGGCGCCCGCCGTCGGCATTGATTTGGGGACGACCAATTCCCTCGTCGCCGTCGTGAAGGACGACATTCCCCAAGTCCTTCCCGACGAAGAAGGGGAGAAGCTTGTCCCTTCCGCCGTGCGATTCGCGGAAAAAGGCCCCGTCGTGGGCCGGGCCGCCCGGCGCGAACGCGTCGCCGACCCAAGGCACACCCTCTATTCCGTAAAGCGTTTCATCGGAAAAGGCTTCGATCAGGTGAAGGATTTGCGTGGGAACCTCCCCTTCGAGATCGAAGCCGGGGAGCCCGGCCAGGAGATGGTTTACTTCCGCGTGGAAGGGCGAAGGTACAACCCGGTCGAAATCTCGGCCCTCATCCTCTCCCGCATCAAGGAGATCGGCACGAAGCGGCTCGATCTTCCCGTCGAAGACGTGGTCATCACCGTTCCCGCCTACTTCAACGATTCCCAGCGGCAGGCCACCAAGCTGGCGGGCCAGCTCGCGGGGCTGAACGTCCTGCGAATTTTGAACGAGCCCACGGCGGCGGCCCTGGCCTACGGGTTGGAGCGCAAGGCCCAGGGGAACGTGGCTGTCTACGACCTGGGCGGCGGGACGTTCGATATTTCGATCCTTCACTTAAGCGAAGGGGTCTTCGAGGTCCGCTCGACGAACGGCGATACGCTCCTGGGCGGCGATGACTTCGACCGGGTTCTCGCGCAAAAGATGGGCGAGGAAATCAAAAAGCAGACCGGCGCCGACCCTTGGGCCGATGTTTCCCTGCGGGCCCGGCTCATTGACGAAGCCGAGCGGGTGAAGATCGTTCTTTCGAGCGCCGACGAAGAGACCTTTTCGCTGCAAGATTCTTCCCGGAACGTGCGTTTTACCCGGCGGGTACAGCGGGCCGAACTCGAAGCCCTGCTCCTCCCCTTCGTCGAACGGACCATCGAATTCTGCAAGGCGGCCATCAAGGATTCGGGACTATCCCTGGGCAGCATCAAGGACGTGGTTCTGGTGGGAGGATCGACCCGCATCCCCCTGGTCCGCAAGAAAGTGGCCGAATATTTCGGCGCCAAGCTCCGTCACGAGGTCGATCCCGATGCCGCCGTGGCCCTGGGGGCTGCTATCCAGGCCGACGTGCTGACCACCGGCCGGGAGGACGTCCTCCTGCTCGACGTGATTCCCCTCTCGCTGGGGATCGAGACGATGGGGGGAATCGTCGAGAAACTCATCCACCGGAACACGACCATTCCGGCGAGCGCTTCCCAGATTTTCACGACCTCCGTGGACGGTCAGGCCAACATCGCCATTCACGTTTTGCAGGGCGAACGAGAACTCGTGAAAGACTGCCGCTCGCTCGCCCGTTTTGACCTTAAAGGCATCGATCCCATGCCGGCGGGGCTTCCCCGGGTGGAAGTGACGTTCCTTGTGGACGCCAACGGCATCCTCCAGGTGCGGGCGAAGGAGCTTCGCACCGGCAAGGAATCTTCCATCCAGGTGAAGCCGAGTTCGGGCCTGACGGACGAAGAAGTGGAGCGGATGCTCGAAGAGTCCTACGAGTACGCCGAGGCGGACGTGGAAGAGCGGCTCCTGCGCGAAGTAAAAGTCGAAGCGGAGCAGGTGATTGCCGCGACCGAAAAGGCCTTGAAGCGCACAGACGTGGAAATCCCGGCGGACGAGCGGAAACAGATCGACGCCGCGGTAGCGTCCTTGAAGGCTTCTCTTTCGGATGGTTCCGACCGGCACAAAATCCGGGAAGGGATTTCTGCCCTCGACGGCATCACCCATCCTTTGGCCGAACGGATCGTGAACGTTTCCATTCAGCAAGCCTTGGGCGGAAAGCGCCTCGAAGACGTGGAGAAAAAGCCTCTGCCGGGCGCTTGAGAGAAGGGGGCGGCCATGAAATTTACTTGGACCGACGTAGAAGAAATCGCCATCCAGCTTCACGAAAAGATGCCGGATCAGGACCCCTTGAAAGTCCGTTTCACCGATCTTCACCAATGGGTGACCGAGCTTCCGGATTTCGAGGGCGATCCGAAGAAGTCGAACGAGAAGATCCTCGAAGCCATCCAGATGGCGTGGCTTGAAGAATACCAGGACGCGCAGGAAGGGTGAGGGAGCTTAGATTTCCTTTACCAGTTTCGACCGCTCGCGCCGCCACTGCTTTCCCCAAATCCCTTTGTCCGAGCGGTAGCCAAAGCCCAGAACCATGGGGATGTCCCACGTCCGTAGGTAGCCGAGGCGAGGGAGGCCCAGGATTTTCCCGACGCGCACCGGGTCGTTCCCTTCCATGGGGCAGGAATCAAAACCCTTCGCCCGGGCGGCGAGCATCATGTTCTCGCAGGCGAGCGCGCAACTTTTAACGGCCCACACTCGCATGTCCTCGCGGTTCACGGGCCCGCGCGGCGTGGGGCGTTGAAGGCCCGTGAGCGTGTAGCCGGCTTGCTTGATGAGCCCGCCGAGCCCCAATGGCCCCTGGCTGTAATAAACCTTGGAGAGCCGGTCGTAATAGAGCGTCACGTTCTTCGGAATGCCTTGCTGGGTCTTGAGCCAGTCGGCCATTTCCTGCCGCGTTTCATCCCATTGGTCCCAGCGGGCGACGCAGACGATGAGCTCCTGGGCCGTCCGGGCGGCGCTCTGGGAGAAGCAGGCCTTCACGAGCGCGGCCTTTTTCTCCGGCGAGCGGACCCAGACGAATTCGAAGGGCTGGAGGTTCGAACTGTTGGGGGCGACGATTCCGGCGTCGACCACGTCGTTCATGTCCCGTTCGCTCACGGGTTGCTCGGTGAATTTGCGCACGCTCCGGCGCGTTTTCACGACGGACTCGAATTCTTCCCAGAGGGGCTGTGCTTCTGAAATCCGTTCAGGCTGGGACATGGGAACCTCCGCTGCGGGGGCACTATAGCTTTGCGTAGACGGCTTCCAAGAATTTGTCGGTCGAATCATTGCCGCCCAAGTCCGCGGTCCGGACTTTCTTTTCGGCCGTGACGAGGGAGACGGCCGTTTCGAGCCGGGCGCAGGCTTCGGGGGAGCCAGCCTGCCGGAAGAGCCGGCCGGAGGCGAGAAGCGCGGCGATCGGATTGAAAGTCCGCTTACCGGCGAGTTCTTCCTGGGCGCCATGGAAAACTTCGTAGACGATCGTATCGGGGCCCCGGTTGATCCCGAAGCACACCCCGGCGCCACCTACGAGGCCCGCGCCCAGGTCCGAGAGGAGATCACCGTAGAGGTTGCCGCAGAGTACCACGTCGAATTGCTGGGGCCTCCGCACAAGATTCATGGCGGCGGCGTCCACGATCAGATCGGAAAATTCGATGTCCGTATTCTTGGCTGCTTCCTCTTTCGCGCAGGAGAGGAAGAGGCCGTCGGACATTTTCATGATGTTGGCCTTGTGGATGGCCGTCACTTTGCGGCGGTCGTGGCGGCGCGCCCAATCGAAGGCGAAGGCGGCGACCCGGCGGGAGGCGTTTTCGGTCACGATCTTCACCGTCTCGACGACGCCTTCGGAAACCTCGTGCTCGATGCCGGAATAGATGTCTTCCGTGTTTTCCCGGATGACGACGAAATCCACTTTCGAGAATGGCCCCTGGATTCCCGGGAGAAGCCGGATGGGCCGGATATTGGCGAAGAGATTGAGCGCCTTGCGGAGTTCCACGTTCGGGGAGGGTTTCTTGGAAGCGCCGTCGGCCGCGAGCGGCCCCTTGAAGGCGAGCTTCGTTCGGCGGATGGATTCGAGGACTTTTTCCGGCAGGCGCCCCTGACCCGCCCGCTCGGCGGGCAGGCCCGCCGGTTGTTCGTCAAAGCGGATATCCACTTTGAGCCGTGCCGCCGCGTCCTTGCAGATGGCAGCTACCTCGGGTCCGATCCCGTCGCCGGGGATGAGGGTGACTTCGCGCATGGCGGGGGAGCCTACCATCCGGTAAATGAACCGTCTTGAGGGCAGGGGACCGGAATATTTGATATTGACTTTCATTTTCAATAAAAAGAAAATAAGCCTGGTTTGGAAGGAGCGCCCCGTGCGCCGTTTGGGGTTCTTGGCAATCACCCTTGGGCTCGCCTTCGCCGCGAAGGCGGGGGCCATTACTTATCTCTCCCAGGAGGAGGCCCTGGCGCTCGCTTTCCCCGAAGGCTCGGAGGCGCGGCCGGTAACTCTTTTGCTCGATGCGGCCGGACGGGAGCGTTATTTCGAAGCGCTGGATGTCCGCCCGCCTGAAGGCGAAAAGTACGAAGCCTGGGAGGGGATCAAGGACGGGGTTCACCAGGGGTATGCGTTCATTCTGACCGAGAAGAGCCGTTACCGCCCCATCACGTTTCTGGTGGCCGTCGATCCGGAGGGGAAGGTCCGGCGCGTCGATGTGATGGTCTACCGGGAGCCCCGGGGCGGCGAAGTCCGCCAGCAGAAATTCCTCGACCAGTACAAAGGCCAGGACGGCGGCGTCCAGTTGGGCCGGGACCTCGTTTCCATTTCGGGGGCCACCGTTTCCGCACAGGTGATGACCTTCGGCGTGAACAAGGCCCTCTTTCTGGCGAAGGAACTCCGCTTGCGCAACCTTCCACCCGTGCCAGCGAGCGCCCAGAAATGAATTTCTCTTCGCGGCGCGCTTTCCTCAAACGGTCCGGCCTTGTTGGCGCCGGAGTTCTCTTTTCCGGTCCCCTCGTGGGCGCCGCCCGCGCCCTTTCGGCCGGAGGGGAAGGGAAATACCTCGAAGCCCGCGCGTTCTATTCCATGAGCACGGTCATCGAAGTGGTTGCCGTTGGAGAGCGGCGGGAGAAACTTCCCACGGCCTGCGAAGCGGCTTTCCGGGAATGCGGGAAAGTCGATCGGGCGATGAATTTCTATGGCCCCCAAAGCGAACTCACGCGTTTGAACGAGCTTGCCGCCACTGGGAAGTGGATAGAAGTTTCCCCTCCGCTGCTGGCGGTTCTGCGCGAGGCCAAAAAGGTTTATGAGGATTCGGAGGGAGCTTTCGACCCGACGGTGGGAAGCAGCGTCCTTCTTTTCCGCTCGGCGCGGCAGAAAAACGAATGGCCCTCCGAGGAAGAAATCGAAAAGAGCCGCAAGGGCCTCAGGTTTTTTTCCGTTGAAATCGACGAGCCGAACCGCCGCGTCCGCTTTGGAAACAAAGGCACTCTCCTCGATCTTTCCGGGATTGCCAAAGGCTACGCCGTGGACGAAGCCGTCCGGGCCATGCGGGAAGCGGGCGCGAGCGGCGGAATCGTCAACGCGGGCGGGAATCTTTTCGTTTTCGGCCCGGCCATCGAAAAGCTTCCGCCCGTTTCCATTCAGGACCCTTTCGACCCGGAAAAAAACCTCCGTACTCTTGCGATCCTTGAAGAAGGACTGGCGACATCGGGTGATTATGAACAAGGGGTGCTCGTCCAGGGGCGCCCTTGTTCCCACCTTCTTGATCCCGCCACAGGCCGCCCTTGCGAGAGCGGTATCGGGAGCGCGAGCGCCCGGGCACAAACCGCCATGCGGGCCGACGCCTGGTCGAGCGCGCTTTACATCCGGCCCGAACTGGCCCGCAAGCGCGCCGTCGCGAGCTTCCTCGTGTTGGCGCCCGCCAAGACACTCGCCAGCAGCGGCTTTTGAGGCCGCTTTCCGGAGGGGTGAACTCCACAACCTCCTCCGCCTGTGATACGACCCCCGCCATGTCCAAACGCCCCCCTGTCGTTCATTACCGCCTCTCCCGCTCTTCTCCGGCTATCAAGGTTCTCACGACGGGATCGCTCCTCCTTATCCTCGCCGGGATCCTGGTCGTCATTTATTTCGCTATGGCCCAGAGCGGTCTTACTCCCGAGGGTCTCGCCCAGCACTACCAGGGAAGCGAAGAAGAGAAGGCCGGGCAGCTTTACTTCGCCATCGGGAAGGAAGAACTCCTGCGCATCACCCACGTCCATACCTTCGGCATGGGGATGCTTCTCTACATCTTCGGCCACATGTTCACGCTCACGGGCGCCCGGGAGCGGACGAAGGTCCTCCTCATCGGGGCCATGTTTGTGGGCCTCGCCGGGTTCCTGGGGAGCCTCTGGCTCATCGCTTACGTCTCGACTGCGTTTGTGTGGCTTTTCCTGGGAAGTTTCTTCCTGGCGCTTGCGAGCCTGGGTACCATGAGCCTGTGGGTCCTGGCGGAAATCTGGTTCATCCATCCGCGCCGGGCGGAAGCGCCTTCCGTTCCGGCGGCCGACGGCGTGGAAAAAGGGGAGGGAGGCTAAGGCGCGCCTTCCCGCCCAGGGCCTCCCGCTTGTCTTTCCGGCCCCCTCTGACTACATCTGCCCCCCAAGCGGGCCCTTCGGCGGCCCGCTTCCGACACACCCATGGCAGAGAAAAGCAACAAGTATCCCGACAACGTGGCCGGCAAGTACTACGTCGATCAGGAATGCATCGACTGCAATGCTTGCAACCAGACGGCGCCCGATTTCTTCAGCTCCCCGCCTGAGGGGGGCTATAGCTTCGTGAAAAAGCAGCCCACGACGCCCGAAGAGATTGCCAACTGCGAGGAAGCCCTGGAAGGCTGCCCGGTCGAGGCCATCGGCAACGACGGGGACGCCTGATCGATTCCTTCTTTGAGGAGACGGCTGGACATGGCGGACAGCAACAACAAGTACGGCGAGAACCTTCGCGGTCCCTACTACGTGGACAAGACCTGCATCGACTGCAATGCCTGCAACCAGACGGCGCC
>JBFLVN010000088.1:0-12984 GCA_040758475.1 Bdellovibrionota bacterium | reverse complement strand
AGCTTGCTGACCACGGGCGGCCTTCAAATACCCGCCAGAATTTTCCATCAAGCGGAGGAAAAGCACCATGTCGGCCCAGGTAATGTTCGACGACAGCGAAACGCCGGTATCCGGCATCCCCGAAGGGGAACGGCACCGCTACCGCAAGCAGCGCTACCCCGACGAGCCGGAAACGCCCACCACGGTCGTCTGCCCTTGCTGCCGGGTGGTCATCACCCTGGACGAACCCAAGTACGACGGCATGCGGGTCTTCTGCCATCCCTGCAACAACTGGCTCGTCATCCGCAAGACGGCGGAGGGTTTCCGGACCGAAGTGGCCTACTGAGCGGCCGGGACCGCACTGGACTATTGACTATAATTATGACCATAATTTTACATGACGAAGGTGAACGTCGCCACCCTCAAGGCCGAACTCTCCAAATACTTGGGCATGGCCCAAAAAGGCCAGCACGTTATCGTGACGTCCCACGGGCGGGAAATCGCGAAGATCGGGCCATCGCAAACCGTCGATACCCCTCCCGTTGATTGGAAGGAATTCTTCGCCAAACGCCCCCCCGTCAAGCCCCGGAAAAAAGGAACGCCCGCCGCCCAGCTGATCCGGGAAATCCGGGATGAAGGATAATGCTTTACTGGGACTCTTCGGCCCTCGTGGCTTCTCTCTTGGCCGAAGAGCGCACCGGCGAAGTCCGCTCCTTCGCCGCGCGGCACGGTGATTTGCGTTCCTATACGGCCATTTTGACGCCCTTGGAAGTTGAATCGGCCATTCAACGCAGGCTCAAAGAACGATCCCTTTCGCCACAACAAGCGGCACGGGCCAGACTGCTGGCAATCGACTTCAGAAAAAGAACATATCTGGCCACCGCCGATCAGGACGTCCTGGATGGGGCGCTCCATCTGCAAAAGATTTACGGCCTGCGGCCCGGCGACGCCGTTCAGCTCGCTTCGGCGCGCGCGGGCACGGGCAATCCCTCCACGGTCCATTTCCTGTGCCTGGATGAAGAACTCAACGACGCCGCCCGCCAGGAAGGTTTCAACGTTCCTCTTTGAAACACGCGCCTTATTTTCCTACGGACGCCCTCAAGTCGTTAAGCCCGAAGTCACCGAAAGATCTCGCCTGGCTGTTCAGCGACGTGCGGTATTCCTTGAATCCATGGGGGAGCGCATGCCCTTTTGCCTTGAAATGGGGAATGACTTCCCTGCCGAAGATTTCCAGGGAGCGGAGGATGTCCCGGTGGGCGAGCGCCCCGGCTTGCACCGCGAAGATCATCTGCGTAACGCCGATCTTCTCGTACTGCTCGATCGATTCGATGAGATCGTCCGGCGTCCCGATCAGCAGCACGCCGGTTTTGACCAGGGTGTCCACGTCCATCGGCCTGCCGCCCTCCACGTTGCCGAACGTGACTTTCCCCTCTTTCACCATGTCGGTGTAGAACTCGTAACCGGGCACATCCCTTCCGTACCAAGGCGCAAATAGCTGGAGGGCCTTGACCGCGAAAAAAGCCGCCGCCGGCACGCCGGCCAGTCGTGCTTTTTTCTGGTCGTAATCGCAGAACATGACCGCGGCCGCGCCGACGTTCACGTTGGCGAAATCTCCCACCGGTATCTTCGGGTTTTTGATCTCTTTGTAGTAGCCATCAATGCTGTCCCTCATGTCATTGATGGCGTTGAAACCGAAGCAGAGAACTCCGAGCCCCCGCTCGCCGGCTTCTCGAAAAGAGTTCGGCTGGGTCGCGGCCATCCAAAGGGGAGGATGCGGAACCTGTATGGGTTTGGGGATCACGTTCCTGGGCGGCATATGGATGTATTTGCCCTTGTGGGAAAAGGGCTTTTCATCCGTCGATTTCCACATTTTGGGAATGATCTCGACGGCCTCTTTCCACTGCGCTTTGGATTCCGCGGGATCGATCTCGAACCCGCCGAGCTCCGCCTCGGTGATGGATCGTCCCGTGCCGAACTCGTAACGCCCGTTGGAAAGGATATCCAAGGCGGCCGCGCGCTCCGCCACCCTGGCGGGGTGATTGAAATTGTTGGGGAGCAAAACCACCCCGGAGCCGATCCGGATCGTCTTGGTTCTTTGCGCCACCGCGGCCAAGAAAACTTCCGGCGCGGAAGCGTGGGAATACTCGGTCAGGAAGTGGTGTTCTACTTCCCAGATGTAATCGAACCCCACTTCCTCGGCTAAAACGGCCTGCTCCAGCGCTTGCCAATGGACATCGTACTCCTTGCCGGGAGTATGGGGTTTGGGCGTGCTCATTTCGTAGATCAAGCCGAACTTCATGGGTTTCCCCCTTGCTTAGGAAATGGCGGATGATTCCTCCGCCGCCACCTCGCTTTGCTTGATACCCGCCAGCGTCATCATCGCTCTCTGCAACTCCCGCTGCATTTTGACGCCGCGTTTGAACGTAGGCAGGCTGGCCGCAAGGGGCGCCCGCTCGCGGATCGCCTTCACCCGCGCCCAGTACTTCTCCATCTGCTCCGGTTTGTTGATCTGCCGTTGCATGGTCTTGGCCTCGCGCGAGAGAGCCGCGAAACCAACGGGCGTCAGGGGCAGGACGGGCAGGAGCCGCCGGTAGTCGGCCGGCGAGGGCCTGCCGGAAACGATATCGACCCCCCGCCCCTTGCGTTCCAGGAGCCAGTAATCCATGGCCAGGTGGCGCGACTCGTCCAGATCGATGCGGCGGAATACCTCGTCTTGCAGCGGGTCCTTGATCCGGCTTTTAAGGGCCGGAATGAGCAGGGAATCAAGGGCGATCTCGAAAAGCACGATCTGGGCGCTCGTAAATTCATGGATCAGGCGGTTGGGCGGCTCCCACATCCCGCGCAGCCCGCGGAACATCAGGCGCGTCACGAATGGCAGGTCCTTCCAGCCCACCCCGTACCGCTTGGCAAGAAGGAGTTCGGCTTGGGCGTGGCGTATCTCATCGATCACGAATAGTTCGTAGATCTGCCTGGCCTGCTTGTCGCTCACGAAGTGGGCGCAGAGCCGGAAGATCTCGGCTGCCTGGAATTCGAGCCCCGCCGTGAAGACGATCATCAGCCCCGCCTCGCGGAGCTCTCGCTTGGAGAGGCCGCCTACGCCCTGCAGGGGCGCGTCCCAATCGAACTCGTGGATGGACCATTGGCCCTTGCGGGTGGCGGCGAGAACGCGCCTTAAATCCATCGACCCCGCCCCACCGGGAGCGGCATCCTTCTCGCACTCTTGGCTGGCGCTGTAGGCATCCACGGCGGCGCACCCCCTCCCGGCAGATTCGACTGGAACGATCGTTACAATAACTGCGCCCCGTTCCTGAGGCTATGAGATTAATCATGACCGCCCAAGCGCGTCCGGGGCTGTCCCAAACAGCCCTCCTCCGTGCGCGGATGGCAAGAATGGGGCGAAGTATCACGGGACGACTTCGAGAAGGCTGTCTTTGTGGATCGAAATAGATTAAAATAGGACACACCGTTGGCGCGCCCGTTAAACGGTGTTCATGAAAAAGCCCAGATGACCCAGGCACCCCAAATTTCCGCGCAAAAGATGATCGCGATGAGCATCACCCCCGCGGTTCAGTGGCTGGACAGCCTTGGACAAATCTGGACACTGCCTCAAAAAAACGATGATCACCTTGATCACCTTCAAGTTTCGGCCGGTTTTACGGGTTCAACGGCTCAACCGGAGGCTGGCGATCAAGATGATCATCTTGATCGCCTTCCCGGGAAAGGTGGTCAAAAAAAGTTTGGCCACCTTGGCCACCTTCATCGGTTGGGTTGTTTCAAGTGATTATATGGGCTTCTCAGCATGGCCAAGGGAGGTGGCCACGTGGCCATCTTGGAAATCCAAAACACTTGGCGCTCTTCCCTGGAAACGCGCGCGGATCAGATGGATTCGGACAAAGATGGACGGAGACTTAAAAAAACAATGATCGCCTTGATCATCTTGGCGGGCAGGGCGTGACGTAAATAGAACTCTTTCCCTGTTTTCGAACTGGAAACCCTGTCCAAAGGACTTCTTGATGGAAAAGATTCTGGCCACATAGCTTCGCAAACTCCCGATAACATTAGCATTTCCAGCTTGCAGCTTTGAAACCGCAAGACCTCTCATCGCTTTCCCGACATTCAACCCATCTCGCATTCATCGAACTTTTCTTTCCCAACTCCGATCGCACCCTCTGCACCCCGCCCAGATGAGGATGCTCAAAAGCGCCAAGGAAAGGATAAAAGCATGCCACCCAATCACCCGCGCTCTTTTTTACCCCTTTTTTATCTGATCCCCCTTAGCTTTAAAGCGTCAATGGAGGAGAGAGCATCAATGGACGCTGTTTACCTGGAACTCGGACTCGCCTTTTTCGGGCTCACCCTCGGTCTCGTCCACTTCTGCGGGCGGCTCTGAGCCGGATTTGAGCCAAGGAGGAATTCCATGAGCGGCGAATACCTGATCGGCGGCCTGCTGGCGGTAGGGCTCTTCGTCTACCTCTGCGTCGCCCTGTTCAAACCGGAGACATTCGAATGATTACCCTTCAAGTCCTGCAAGCCCTTTCAACCGTAGTCCCGCCGGAAGGGGAATTCGGTTCTTCCCCGGCCACCGCGACTGCCACCTGGTTCGGGTGGCTCCAGATCCTTCTCTATATCTGCGTCCTCGCCGCGCTCGTAAAACCCCTGGGTTCCTACATGGCCAAAGTCTATGAAGGCGAACCTTGCGGCTTGGACAAAGCGCTCGGCCCCGTGGAGCGCTTCTTCTACCGACTCTTAGGCATTGATCCGAAGGAAGAAACCGACTGGAAGACCTATGCCATCGGCATGCTTCTCTTCAACGCCTTCGGGTTCCTGGCCGTCTACCTGCTCCAGCGGTTCCAAGGGGTCCTTCCCCTGAACCCCGAAAACCTCGCGGCCGTAACACCGGACTCCTCCTTCAATACCGCCGCCAGCTTCGCCACCAACACGAACTGGCAAGGGTACGGCGGCGAAGCGACCATGAGTTACCTGACCCAGATGGCAGGGCTCACGGTCCAGAATTTTGTCTCGGCGGCCACCGGCATGGCCGTGCTCGTGGCCCTCATCCGCGGTATCCGCGGGAAACAGACGGAGAAGATCGGGAACTTCTGGGTGGATTTGACCCGCACGACCCTTTACATCCTCCTCCCCCTCTCGCTCGTCCTGGCGCTCACGCTCGTCTCCCAGGGCGTCGTTCAGACCTTCTCCTCTTATGCTCACGCCACCTTGGTGGAACCCCTCGCCGGAGCGGACGGAGCGCAGGTGACGGACCAGATCCTCGCCCTGGGGCCCGCTGCTTCCCAGATTGCCATCAAGCAGCTCGGGACGAACGGCGGCGGCTTTTTCAACGTGAACTCTTCCCATCCGTTCGAGAACCCCACGGCGTTCTCGAACTTCCTCGAACTCCTCGCCATCCTCCTGATCGGCGCGGCCCTCTGTTATACCTACGGCAAGATGGTCCGCGACAAGCGCCAGGGCTGGGCGCTCCTCGTGGCCATGTTCGTCATTTTCATCCCTCTCCTCACCACGGCGTTCGTGGCGGAACAGAAGGGGACGCCCTTCCTCGCTTCCGTGAGCGATGTTCAGGCCAGCGATCTCCACTCCGGCGGCAACATGGAAGGCAAGGAGGTCCGCTTCGGCATCGCCAATTCCACCCTCTGGGCTTCTGCCACCACCGCCGCGTCAAATGGTTCCGTCAACTCCATGCACGACTCCTTCACCCCCATCGGCGGCTTAGTCCCTCTCTTTTTCATGCAACTAGGCGAAGTGGTATTCGGCGGCGTGGGGTCGGGGCTCTACGGAATGATCCTCTTCCTCATCGTCGCGGTCTTCATCGCGGGCCTCATGGTGGGACGAACCCCCGAGTATCTGGGCAAGAAAATAGAAGCCTACGAGATGAAGATGGCTTCGCTCGGAATTCTAGTTCCTTGCCTCGTGGTGCTGGTCGGAACGGCCGTGGTCGTCGTGAACAAAGGTGGCCTTGCCACCATCTACAACCCGGGCGCCCACGGCTTTAGCGAAGTGCTCTACGCCTTCTCCTCCGCCGGCAACAACAACGGAAGCGCCTTCGCGGGCCTGGGGGCGAACACACCCTTCTACAACATGGCCTTGGGGCTTGCGATGTTCTTCTCACGCTACTGGGTGGCCGTACCGGCGCTCGCCATCGCCGGATCGCTCGCCCGCAAGAAACAGATCCCCGCGAGCGTGGGGACCCTCCCCACCCACACGCCGCTCTTCATCGGTCTTCTCGTCGGAACCGTCCTGCTCGTCGGCGCCCTGACGTTCGTGCCCGCCCTGGTGCTGGGGCCCGTCGCCGAGCACTTGCAGATGGTTCAGTAAGTGAGGAAAACACCATGACCCGCAAAAAAACAACCGTCACACGCCCCCTCTTCGAGGGCACTATCGTCCGCCGGGCGATTCTGGATTCGCTTCTCAAACTCGATCCCCGGCGCCAGATCCGCAATCCCGTCATGTTCGTCGTCTGGGTGGGATCGATCTTCACGACCTGTCTGGCCGTAAGCCGCTCCCTCGGGGGCGAAGGAGAGTCCGTCGGCTTTATCGCCTCCATCGCGGCCTGGCTGTGGTTCACGGTCCTCTTCGCCAATTTCGCCGAAGCGATGGCCGAAGGGCGCGGCAAGGCCCAGGCCGAATCCCTGCGGAAAACCCGCAAGGACGTACTGGCGAAAAAGCTGCCGGAGGCCAATCGAAACGCCCGCTGGATGAGCATTCCGGCACCCTCGCTCCGAAAGGGCGACCTCGTGCTGGTCGAAACGGGGGACGTCATCCCCTCGGACGGAGAGATCGTCGAAGGGATCGCCTCCGTGGACGAAAGCGCCATCACGGGCGAGAGCGCCCCGGTGATCCGCGAAAGCGGCGGGGACCGGAGCGCTGTCACGGGCGGAACGCGCGTCCTTTCGGACTGGATCATCGTCCGCATTTCTACCGATCCGGGCGAAACCTTCCTCGACCGCATGATCAATCTCGTCGAAGGGGCCAAGCGCAAGAAGACCCCAAACGAAATCGCCTTGGACATCCTGCTCGCGGGGATGACCATCATCTTCCTGCTGGCGACGGTGACCCTCCTTCCCTTCTCGATCTATGCGGTAACCGCCGCTGGGCAAGGGGCACCCGCCAGCCTCACGGTGCTCGTGGCGCTCCTCGTGTGCCTCATCCCCACGACCATCGGCGGCCTTCTCTCCGCCATCGGTATCGCGGGAATGGACCGGATGATCCAGGCGAACGTGATCGCCACTTCCGGCCGGGCTGTCGAAGCGGCGGGCGACGTGGACGTCCTCCTGCTCGACAAGACCGGCACGATCACGCTCGGCAACCGGCAGGCCTCCGACTTCTTGCCGGTGGATGGAATTTCTACAAAAGACTTGGCCGACGCGGCCCAGATCGCCTCCCTGGCCGATGAAACGCCGGAAGGGCGGAGCATCGTCGTGCTGGCCAAGGAGAAGTTCCAGATTCGGGGAAGGGACATCAAGGAACTGGGCGCCACGTTCGTTCCCTTCAGCGCCCAGACGCGCATGAGCGGCGTCAATCTGACCGGCCGCGAAATCCGTAAGGGCGCCGCCGATGCCATCGAAGCGTACGTGAAAGGTAAAGGCGGGAAAGCCCCCGCAGGATTGCAAACCCTTATCGATGGCATCGCCCGGGGCGGCGGAACGCCCCTCGTCGTAGCCGAAGGCCCCCGCATCCTGGGCGTCATCCACCTCAAGGACATCCTGAAAGGTGGCATCAAGGAACGTTTTGCCGAACTGCGCCAGATGGGAATCAGGACCGTGATGATTACGGGCGACAATCCCCTCACGGCCGCCGCCATCGCGGCCGAGTCGGGCGTGGACGATTTTCTCGCCCAAGCGACGCCGGAAACGAAACTATCCCTCATCCGCGACTATCAGGCCAAAGGACACCTCGTCGCCATGACGGGCGACGGGACGAACGACGCCCCCGCCCTCGCCCAGGCCGACGTGGCCGTAGCCATGAACTCGGGCACCCAGGCCGCCAAGGAAGCCGGAAACATGGTCGATCTGGATTCGAGCCCTACGAAGCTCATCCAGATCGTCGAAATCGGCAAGCAAATGCTCATGACGCGGGGATCGCTCACGACGTTCAGCATCGCCAACGACATTTCCAAATACTTCGCCATCATCCCCGCCCTGTTCGTCGGAATTTATCCTCCACTCGCGGCACTCAACATCATGCGTCTTGCGACCCCGCAGAGCGCCATTTTGTCGGCGGTCATTTTTAATGCCCTCGTCATCGTCTTCCTCATCCCTCTGGCCCTGCGGGGAGTGAAATATCAACCCATCTCGGCCGAAGCGCTTTTGCGGCGCAACACCCTTCTCTACGGCATCGGAGGGATCATCGTCCCGTTCATCGGCATCAAGCTGATCGATCTCGTCCTGGTCAGCCTGGGAATCGCGTAATTCACGGAGGAATCAGCCATGCGCTCCCAACTTCGCCCTGCTCTTGCTTCCCTGCTCATCCTCACCATCGTGACCGGACTCATTTATCCGGCGGCCGTGACGGCGATCGGCCAGATCGTCTTCCCCGAAGAGGCGAATGGAAGCCTCATCGCCCAGGATGGAAAAATCCGAGGGTCTTCGCTCATCGGCCAGCCGTTTTCCTCTCCTGGATATTTCTGGCCGCGCCTCTCGGCGACGGGCCCCACGCCCTACAACGGCGGCATTTCCTCCGGGTCGAACCTGGGCCCCATCAACCCCGCCCTCCAGCAGGCGGTCCAGGGGCGCATCAGCCAACTCCAGCAAGCCGATCCCGCCAACCCGGCGCCCATCCCGGTCGATCTCGTCACGGCTTCGGGAAGCGGTTTGGACCCCCATATCAGCCCGGCGGCGGCCTATTGGCAGGTCTCCCGCGTGGCCAAGGCCCGTAACCGGCCAGAGGAAGAAATTTGGAGCCTTGTCAGCAAATCCATTGAAAGGCGGACTCTGGGCATTCTGGGCGAGCCCCGCGTCAACGTCCTCCGGCTGAATCTGGCTCTCGATGGACTCAATTAAGGAGTATTGTTATCGGATGGCAAACGAGGAACGCCGCCCCACTCCCGAAGAGATGCTCGCCCGGGCGAAGGCCGAAGAAGAACGGCGCCGCCGGGGCAAGCTCAAGATTTTCTTTGGCGCCTCGCCGGGCGTGGGGAAAACCTTTGCCATGCTGGAGGCCGCGCGAACTAAGCGGAAAGAAGGCCTCGATGTCGTTATCGGCTGGATCGAGACCCACGGCCGCAAGGAAACGGAGGCCCTCACCGAAGGACTTGAACGGATTCCTCCCCGGGAAATCGAATACCGGGGCGTTCGTTTGAAAGAGTTCGACCTGGACGCGGCCCTCAAGCGCCGCCCGGCCCTCCTGCTGGTCGACGAACTCCCCCACACGAACGCTCCTAGCTCCAAGCACGCGCGCCGCTGGCAAGACATTCTGGAAATCCTCGACGCCGGAATCGACGTTTATTCGACGCTCAACGTCCAGCATCTAGATAGCCTCAATGACGTCGTTGCCCAGATCACCCACGTGGCGGTCCGGGAGACGGTGCCCGATTCCATTTTTGAGCGAGCCGACGAAGTAGAGCTCGTGGACCTCACGCCCGACGATCTCCTCCAACGCCTCAAGGAAGGAAAGGTCTACATCCCCGAACAGGCCCAGCGGGCCATTGAGAGTTTCTTTCACAAAGGGAACCTGATCGCCCTCCGGGAACTCTCCCTCCAGCGGACGGCCGAGCGCGTGGACGTGCAGATGACCACCTGGCGGCGCGAGCAGGGGATCGCCGTGCCCTGGACAGCGCGGGAACGGGTTCTCGTCGCCATCGGCCCGGCGCCCCAATCGGCCGATCTCGTTCGGGCCGCTTGCCGGATGGCGACCCGCCTTGGTGCTCCCTGGATCGCCCTTTCCGTCGAGACCCCTGAATTCCACCGCCTCCCCGCCGAAGAAAGAGATCGGGCCCAGGCGCACCTCGCCATGGCCGAGCGGCTCGGGGCCGAGCCCCTCGTCATCACCGCCGATAACGTAGCCGAAACCATTCTCACGACCGCTCGCCAGCGGAACGTGAGCCGCATCGTGGTCGGAAAACCCACCCACTCGCGCTGGCGCGACCGCTTGCGCGGTTCCCTCGTGGACAAACTGGTCCGCGGGTCGGGGCCCATCGACGTGCTGGTCACCAAGGGGGAGCTGGAGCAGGCTGAAAGACCGCTCCGCCCCGAACCCCGCCTCCCGGCCCCCCTGCGCGAGTACGCCATCGCGCTGGGCGTGGTCTTCCTCAGTACGGCCCTCTCCTGGATTGGACGGGGCTTTTTTGACTTGGCCGACGAAGCCATGATTTATCTCCTCGGCGTGCTTTTCGTCGCCAGCCGCTTCTCGCGGGGTCCGGCCATCCTAGCGAGCCTGCTCAGCGTCGCCGCCCTGGATTTCTTTTTCGTCCCGCCCTTCTTCACCTTCACCGTCGCGGACGTCCGCTACGTGGTTACTTTCGCCGTCCTTCTCGTCGCCGGGTTGCTGGTCAGCGGCCTGACGCTGCGCATCCGGGAGCAAGCCGAGGCCGCCCGGCAGCGCGAGCGCCGTACGGCCGTCCTCTACATGATGACGAGAAGCTTCGCCGCCCGGAGCGGCGTGGCCGACATCGCGGAAGCGGCGGCCCGGCACGTGGAAGTCCTCTTCGAAACCGAGGCCGCCGTGCTCCTGTCGGGAGACCAGGGAGCACTCCTCCACCGTGGCGGCTCGGCGGGAGAACTGGTTCAGTCGGAAAAAGAACGCACGGTCGCCCGTTGGGTCTACGAACATGGCAGGCAGGCCGGATTCGGCACGGATACGCTTCCCGTAGCCAAGGGCCTCTTTCTCCCCCTCACCGGAGGGAAAGGAACTTTCGGTGTCCTGGGTGTTTCCCTGGGCGATCGCGCCCAGCCGCTCACGCCCTCCCAGCGGCAACTCCTCGACGTTTTCGTTAACCAGACGTCGCTTGCCCTGGAGCGGGCCATGCTCACGGAACAAGCGCAAAAAGATAAAGTCACGGTCGAGAACGAACGTCTGCGGAGTACGCTCCTTAGCGCCGTCTCCCACGATCTGCGGACGCCGCTTGCGGCCATCACCGGCGCCGCAACGAGTCTCCAGCAGGAAAGATCGAACCTCGGGACCGAAGGGCGCCGGGAACTTCTCGATACGATCCGCGAAGAGGCCGAGCACCTCAACCGGATCGTCAGCGACCTTCTGGACCTTACGCGGCTCGAAGCGGGGGCGGTTGCGGCGAAGAAAGAATGGTACCCACTCGAAGAAGTAGTCGGTTCGGCACTGGCCCGCCTGGAAACGGCCCTGGCCGGGCGGGACTTGTGGGTAGACCTCCCCTCTTCGCTTCTCCTCGTTCCGCTGGACCCCGTGCTCGTCGAGCAAGCGTTTATCAACCTGCTCGAAAACGCGCTGAAGTACACCCCGAAGGGATCACCCATCGAAGTCACCGCCCGCCTTTCCGATGGAAAAGCCCAGATCGAAATTTCCGACCGGGGGCCTGGAATCCCGCCAGGGGAAGAAAAGAAAATCTTCGAAAAACTCTACCGGGTAGCCGGGACGGGAGCGCCCAGCGGCACGGGCCTGGGGCTCGCCATCTGCCATGCGATTGCCGCCGCTCACGGCGGCCAGATCGAGGCCCGCAACCGGGAAGGAGGCGGAGCCACCTTTCTCCTCACGTTGCCCATCGAAGGAACTCCCCCGGAAATGCCACGGGATGAGAAGCCATGAGCGCCAAGCCGCTCGCTGAAACGACCCCCGGCCCCCTCGTCCTTCTCGTGGAGGACGAATCCCAGCTCCGCCGTTTCTTGCGCCCAAGCCTCTTGGCCCACGGTTACCGCGTTGAAGAAGCCCAGACCGGCGAGGAAGGGCTTTCCTTCGTACGCCAGTACAACCCGGACCTCGTGCTTCTGGACCTCGGCCTTCCGGACGTGGACGGTCTCGAAGTCACGAGGCGCCTCCGGCAATGGAGCAATGTGCCGGTCGTCGTCCTTTCGGCCCGGGGACAGGAACAAGACAAAGTGGCGGCCCTCGATGCCGGGGCCGACGATTATCTGACGAAACCCTTCGGTCTTCCCGAACTTCTCGCCCGAATCCGCGTGGCCCTGCGCCACCGCCTTCAACAGGAAGGGATCTCGCCGGATAAGGAATTTTCTTACGGGCCGCTCCGGGTCGATCTCTCCACTCGCCGGGTATTCGTGGAAGGGCAAGAAGTCACCCTGACGGCCATCGAATACAAGTTGCTTCAAGTCCTCGTCCAGAACGCAGGCAAAGTGGTGACGCACCGGCAGCTTCTTAACGCCGTCTGGGGACCGGGGCACAGCGATCAGATCCAGTACCTTCGCGTCTACATGGCCCACTTGCGCCGCAAGCTGGACCCCAATCCGGCAAAACCCCGAATTTTTCAAACGGAGACGGGAATTGGATACCGTTTGCGAGTTGACGAGTGACTTTTAATCTAAATCCAAAGGGCGCGTGTGATTCGAACCCATAACCAGTGAGAACCATTGGAAATTTCGCATATTAGGAAAGAATGACCCAATTAATGAATCGCATCTGCACTCTAATGAGAGGTAACTAATTGAATAAAATGAACTTTTTAACAGTTCAAAATCGTCACATCTGGCGGGCCGGGCGTGACGTAAATAGAACTCTTGCGCTGTTTTCAGACTGGAAACCGTGTCCCAAAGACTTCCTAATGGAAAAGATTCTAGCCGCCTAGCCTCGCAAGCCATTAACAACATTACCATTTCCGGCTTGTGGTTGCCTGCCACAGCTTTTTTCATTTCCCCTTTTGGGCATTTACCCCTTTTCGCCTTCATCGAACTTCCCCGTAAAAAAGCCAAGAGACGTTTTCTGGCAAACTTGCACCTTCTACACCCCTTTTTCTTTTCTTGAAAAAAAACAAGTACTTGTACTTTTTCTTAGGGTGCAGATGGGGGTGCAAAAGGAGTGCTGTGAAGGTGCGGGAGGGGTGCGGGATTTTCGAGGGGGTGAGGCCTCGCA
>JBFLVN010000087.1:0-13186 GCA_040758475.1 Bdellovibrionota bacterium | reverse complement strand
CGAACTCCCGGGGGATGACTTCGACCCGAAGGCCCCGGGCTTGCAGGGCTTCGCCCGTGGCGGGTCCGATGGCGGCGATCTTGGCCTTGCCTAAATCCCGGATGTCTTTTTTCTTTTTCTGAAGACGTTCAAAGAACCGTTCGACCCCGTTCACAGAAGTCCAGACGATCCAATCGTATTGGAAGAGCCGCGAGAGGGCGGCATCGATTTTCTTCCAGGAAGGCGGGTCTTTGATCTCGATGGTGGGGAAAGGGACCGGCTCGGCGCCTAGTTCCGAGAGTTTTTGCAGGAGTTCAGAGGCTTGTTCCCGGGCGCGGGTCACGAGGATTTTCTTCCCGAAGAGCGGCCGGTTCTCGAACCAGTTCAGCTTTTTCCGGAGTTCGACCACGGTGCCCACAATAAAGATGCTCGGGGCTCCGATTCCCTCCCGTTCCGCGTCCGCCGCGATTTTCTCCAAGGTGGAAACAAGGGTCCGCTGGCGCGGGTGCGTACCCCATTCAATGAGGGCGGCGGGCGTGTCCTTGGGGCGCCCGCCGTCGATCAGGGCTTTCGTATTGTCAGCAAGGCCGCGCACGCCCATGTAGATGACGAGCGTTCCCGTCCCCTTGGCGAGTTCGTCCCATTCGACCTGTGTGATGGCCCGCCCTTCGGCGTCGTGGCCCGTCAAAAGCGTGACTTGGGAGCAATGCTCCCGGTGGGTAACGGGAATTCCGGCGTAGGCCGGAGCGGCGATCCCGCTGGTTATTCCTGGGACGACTTCGAAGGAAATTCCGGCGGCTACGAGTTCTTCCGCTTCTTCTCCGCCGCGGCCGAAGACGAAGGAATCGCCTCCCTTCAAACGCACGACGGCTTTTCCTTTTTTCGCCCGGTCCACGATCAGGGCGTTGATGTTTTCCTGGGAAATATTGTCCTTGGAGCCGCCCTTTTTGCCGACGAAGAGTTTCTCGCAGCGGGGGGGTACGAGATCCACGAGCCGGGGATTAGCAAGGTAATCGTAAACGAGTACGTCGGCCCTTTGGAGAAGTTCCTTGCCTCGGACGGTGAGGAGTCCCGGATCGCCCGGGCCCGCGCCAACGAGATAGACTTTTCCGGATTTTTTCATGGAGCGCCCTCCGCGCCCGCGGTGCTGTAGAGTTCCTGGAGAATTTCCCGCCCGCCGGCCGAGAGGATTTCTTCGGCCAACTTTCTTCCCAGCTCTTCAGCTTCCGAGGCTGGGGCCCTTCCTTCCCGCCGCACGAGTCTTTCTCCCGAAAGATCGCACACGAGAGCGTTCATGGAAATTTCGTTTCCCGCAAGTTTCGCATGGGCGGCCAGCGGCACCTGGCATCCCCCTTGAAGCGTGATGAGGAATGCCCGCTCGGCGCTCGTCGTCGTCCGGGTGGCGGGGTCTTCGAGTTTCTCAAGGAACGGAAGGACTTTTTCATCCCCTGCCCGAGCCTCGATCGCCAGGGCCCCTTGGCCGACGGCGGGGACCATCTGATTTTCCCCGAAGAACTCCGTCGCCCGGGAAAGGCGCGAGAGGCGCGAGAGCCCCGCCGCCGCGAGAATGACGGCGTCGAATTTCCCCTCGTCTAGCCGCAAAAGGCGCGTGTCTACGTTTCCCCGGAGGTCTTCGATTACCAAGTCGGGCCGAAGGCGCCGTAGTTGGGATTTGCGGCGAAGGCTCGTCGTTCCGATCCTGGCCCCCTTGGGGAGTTCGTCGAACTTGGGACCCTTCGTGCAGAGGGCATCCCGGGGGTCTTCGCGCCTGGGAATGCAGGCGACGAAGAGGCCCGAAGCCAGGGCGGCCGGAAGGTCTTTCATGGAATGGACGGCGAAGTCGATCTTGTTTTCGAGCAGGGCTTCTTCGATTTCCTTGACGAAGAGCCCCTTCCCGCCGATCTTCGCCAGGGGGGCGTCGAGGATCTTATCTCCGGTCGTCTTGATGAGGATTTCCTCGATCTCCAGGCCGGGGTGGAGGCGCGAGAGCTCCGTCGCTACCCACTTCGATTGGGTGCGGGCCAGGAGCGATCCCCGGGTTCCAAGGCGCAGGGTGGGCACCTTTTAAGCCTCCGGCGGCGCACGCTAGCCCGGATTCCTTCCCGGGGGGAGGGTTTTTCGCAGCATGGGATGGGCCCTTGCGGGCCAGGAGGCATTGACAGGGAGAGTTTTTTCTGTTATTTACTAATTAGTAACTTAATTTTACCTAAAAGAAAAATGCCCTGGAAAGAACCCATCGCCGCGAAAGAACAGGTGATCGCCGAAAAGCGGGAGGCGATCCTTAAAGAGGCCGCCCGGTCCTTCAACCGGCGGGGTTACTACGGCACGAGCCTGGACGAGATCGCCAAGAAGCTGGGGATCACGAAGCCGGCCCTCTACTACTACATCCGGGACAAGGAAGACCTTCTCTTCGCCTGCCATCAGCTCTCGCTCGACATCGCCATGGGGGCCGTCGCCAAAGCGAAGGCGGCGGGCGGTCCCGCCAGGGAGCAACTCCGGGGGGTTCTTCGGGATTACATCCAGGGCCTTACGGACGAACTGAACGGCTGCGTCGTCCTCTTGGAGGAAGGCGCCCTTACACCCCCGCGCCAAAAAGCCCTCGTCCAGCAGCGCGACCAGTACGAAGGGGCTTTGCGGGAACTCGTTTGCAAGGGGATCGAAGAGGGTGATTTCGTCCCCTGCGACGCGAAGCTTGCCGTTTTTACGATCCTCGGCGCCGTGAATTGGATTTCCAAGTGGTACTCACCCAAAGGCGAGCGCCCCTCGGAAGAAATCGGAAAGCTCATGGCCGAGCAGCTCGTCCGGGGGCTCGAAAAAACTTCCCCTGGAACTCCCATCCTTTAGGAATTTTCTGTGGACACCCAAACAAAAAACCGGTGGCGCGAGGCGCTGCCGGAGAAAGCGAAAGCCAAGGACAAAGTCCGTCCGGTCCTTTACACGCCCGCCGACGTGAAGGGGGACTATGAAAAAGACCTGGGTCTTCCCGGCGAATACCCCTTCACCCGCGGAATCTATCCCGGCATGTACGCCGAACAACATTGGCGCATGATCCAGCAGGCGGGGTTCGGCAATTCCGAAGACACGAACGAGCGCTTCAAGTTCTTCATCCGCGAAGGGGCCCAGTCGGCGAGCGTCACCTTCGACATGCCCACCGTGCGGGGCGTGGATTCGGACGATCCTCTCGCCCGGGGGGAGGTGGGGCAGGTGGGCCAGCCCATCGACACGGTGGACGACATGCGGCGCCTCATCGACGGCATCCCGCTCGAAAAGGTCCACATCGCCATGCTCGCGAGCCACCAGGGGGCGCCGGTCATTTTCTCCATGTTCGTCGAGGCGGCCGTGCAAGCGGGATACAAACCCGAGCAGCTTCGTGGGACGATCCAGAACGAATTTCTTTCCTTCTACGAGGGCCTTCCGCGCTCGACTGCCTACAAACCCGCCGCCTCCGTTCGGATCGTCGCCGACACGATCCAGTACTGCCAGGAGCACGTCCCGGCTTTCATTCCCGTCAACGTGACCGCCGAGATCGCCCGCGAGATGGGCTGCAACATGGTCCAGGAGCTCGCCTTCTGCATGGCGAACGGGATTTCCTACGTGGAAGCGGCCCTTGCCAAGGGGGCGGACGTGGACAAGTTCGGCGGGCAGGTCGCCTTCTACATGGGGGTTCACAACAACTTTTTCGAGGAGATCGCCAAGTACCGGGCCGCGAGGCGCATGTGGGCCAAAATCATGCGAGAACGGTTTGGTGCTAAAAATCCCAAATCCTGGCGCTTCCGCGTCCATGCGCAGGAAAACGCGAGCACCTGCACGGCCCAACAGCCCTTGAACAACATCGTCCGCGGCACGATCCAGGCGTTGGCGGCCGTCCTCGGGGGCGTTCAGTCCCTGGACGTAAACCCCTACGACGAGGCGCTCGCCATCCCCACGGAAGAGAGCAACCGCGTGGCCCTGCGCACGCAGCAGGTGATCGCCCACGAAAGCGGCGTGTGCGACGTGATCGATCCGCTCGGGGGTTCCTATTACGTCGAGGCGCTCACGAACCGGGCTGAAGAGGAAGCCTGGAAGATCATCCGGCAGTTCGAGGAATGGGGGAAGGGGAGCGTCCTCCAGGGCGTTCTGCACGGGATCGATTCGGGCTACTTCGAGGACGTTATCACGGCCGAAGCCTACAAGCACGAAATGGCCGTGGAGCGGAAAGAGAAAATCGTCGTCGGCGTGAACGAATACGTGGTTCCAAACGAGAACCTGGATTTGAAGCTCACCTACGTGCCGCTCGACGTGGAGAACCGGCAGGTGGAGCGCCTCAAGGCTTGGAAGAAAAAGCGTGATGGGAAGGCGGTTCAGAAATCCTTGGAAATCGTGCGGAAAGCCGCATCCAACGAAAAGGAAAACCTTCTTCCGCCCATTCGCGAAGCCGTGCGCACGGGAGCGACGCTTGGAGAAACCTGCAAAGTCCTTCGCGAATCGCTCGGCCTTTGGGAGAAGCAGTGGTAGCGCCCATGCCGGTCAAGATTCTTCTCGCCAAGCCGGGTCTGGACGTCCACGACCGGGGCATCCGCATGATCGCCCGCGCGTGCCGCGAGGCGGGGATGGAAGTCGTTTATTTGGGATCGGGCATCCAGACGGTCGAGCAGTGCGTGGATGCCGCCGTGCAGGAAGATGTGGACGTGCTGGGCCTTTCCATCATGACCGGCGCGCCCGAGACCATGTGCAAGGACGCGGTGGAAGCGCTCCGCAAACGGAAAGCAGCCGACATTCCGCTCCTCGTGGGGGGCGTCATCCGCCAGGACCAGAAACCCGCCATCGAATCGCTCGGCGTGGCGGGCGTCTTCGCGGCCGGCTCGTCGCTGACGGAAATCCTGGCCCGCATCGAGCAAGTGGCGTCCGAACGCGGACGCAAGACGAGACAGGCGCTCTAGATTTTTTCCCGATCTCGTTTCCAAAGAAACGAGAGGGGTGAAGGTGCAACTTCGGAGGACAGCATGGAAAAACCCGTGGCAGTCGTGACCGGCGCCGGCTGGTGGGAAGGGCAATCCCCCGGCCTTGGTTGGGCCATCGCGCTGGAACTGGCCGGCGCGGGGCGGCGCGTCGTCGTGCTCGACAAGGAGCAAACCCCTGCCGACCGGAGCGCTGAAGACCTCCGGAAGCGGGGTTACGATGCTTCCGGCATGGCCCTGGACGTGACCGATCCTTTCCGTTCGAAGGAAGTCATCAACCAGATCATCTCCCAATACGGCCGGATCGACGCCTTGGCGAACGCGGCGGCCCTCACGATGCACAAATGGGGCCTGAAGAATTTCCACGAGATCACGCCGGACCAGTGCGACATCGAGATCAACGTGACGCTCCGGGGGGCGCTCAACGTCACCCGGGCGGCGCTTCCTTATATGTATGCGCAGAAGTCGGGAGCGGTCGTCTTCGTGGGGTCGGTCCTGGCCTTCGACCCGGCCCCCAAGCAGGCGGTCTACGGTTTGTGCAAGGCGGCCCTGGTGAGCCTTACGGCTTCCCTGGCGGGGGAAGCGGGGCCCAACGGCGTCCGGGTGAACTGCGTGTGCCCCGGAATCATGAAGACCCGCGTGACCGACAAGCTGCCCGAGAAGTACATGGATACCTTCACGAAACGGACGGCCCTGGGGCGCATTTCCGACCCCCGGGAAGTGGCCCGGGTGGCGAGGTTCCTCTGCTCGGAAGAGGCGAGCTACGTGAACGGCGTTTCCATCCGCGTGGACGGGGGCCAGACGGGGGCGGTTTAAATTTTTTCCGGTTTGGTATGATGGGGAGAATCTAGCCGGGGGAGCGATGGACTTTTCTTTCACGCCCGAACAGGAGGCGTTCCGCAGTTCCATCCGCGAATTCATGCGGAAGGAATGCCCGCCCGAGTACGCCAGGCGCCTCGACGAGCAGGAAGAATACCCCTTCGACCTCTACGAGAAGATGGCCAAGCTCGGGTGGCTGGGGCTCCCGTTTCCGGAAAAATACGGCGGCCTCGCCGGCTCGCCCGTGGACGTGGCCATTCTCGTGGAAGAACTCGCCCGCGGCATGCTGGCGGCGGCCCAGGTCTACGGCGCCGTCATCTACGTGGGTGGGCCGGTCAACAAGATCGGCAGCGAAAAGCAGCGGGAGAAATTCCTCCCGCCCATTATCCAGGGGAAACTCCAACTGGCTTTGGGTCTTACGGAACCGGGCTCGGGGTCCGACGCGGCGGCCCTCCGCACGAAGGCGGTCCGCCAGGGGGATGTTTATTTCCTCAAGGGATCGAAAATTTTCTGCTCCCGCGCCCACATCGCCGATTACATCCTCATCGCCGCCCGGACCGATCCCGAGGCCCCCAAACACAAGGGGATTAGTCTTTTCATGGTCCCCAAAAAGCAAAAGGGGGTCCAGGTGAATTTGATCAAGAAACTCGGCGTCAAAGCCATTGGTACCTGCGAAGTCGTATTCGACGACGCCGAAGTTCCCGCCGAAAACCTGATTGGCGAAGAAAATAAAGGCTGGGAACACCTGACCCAGTGCCTCGCGCTCGAACGTTTCTACATGGCCGCCATGTGCACGGGCGGGACAGCGGCGGTGCTGGACCTGGCATCCAAGTACGCAAAAGAACGCGAACAGTTTGGAAAACCCATCGGCTCTTTCCAGGCGATCCAGCACAAGCTGGCGGACATGTACATGGACTTGGAAGCTTCGCGGCTTCTCACCTACCAGTGCGCGTGGCTCGCAAGCCGGGGGAAAGCGGGGGGCCTCGAAGGCTCGGCCGCGAAAGTCTTCGCGAGCGAGGCCTACATGCGCGCGGCCCATCAGGGGATGCAGATCATGGGGGGCTATGGCTACATGATGGAATTCGACATGCAGCGCCATTTCCGGGACGCGAAGCTCATGGAAATCGGCGGCGGGACGAGCGAAATCCACCGGACCATCATGGGGTCCAAGCTGGGGGGCGCCTGATGCCGTACGAAACCCTTCTCTACGAAAAAAAGGGCCCCGCCGCTTGGGTGACCATGAACCGCCCGGAGAAGCGGAATCCCCTGGACTTTCTCTCCGCCACGGAGCTTTGCCGGTCCCTGGACGAAGCCCAGGCCGATCCTTCCATCCGCGTCTACGTCCTTACGGGAGCTGGGCCGGTCTTTTCGGCGGGCGGGGATTTGAAAGCGTTTGCCGAATCCAAACCCTTGGAGCACCTGGACAAGGTTGCGCCGGTGCTTGAACTCGTGAAGAAATTTTTCTCCTCGCGCTTTCCCACCATCGCGCGGGTCCAGGGCCACGCCATGGGGGGCGGCGCCGGGCTCGTCTCCCTTTGCGATTTCGCCGTGGCGGCCGAGGACATCAACCTCGCCTATCCGGAAATCAATCTAGGAATCATCCCCGCGGCGGTGGCGGTCGTGCTGGCGCGAAGCGTCCCCCGGCGCATCGCCATCGATCTGCTTTTCCGGGGGCGGAAGATTTCCGCCAAAGAAGCGGCAGCGTGGATGATCGTGAACGAAGCGGTTCCCAAGGAAAAATTGGACGAGCGCGTTACGGCCCTTTGCGAAGAACTGGCGGGCAAGAGCGGCCCCGGCCTTCGGGCGCTAAAGAGCCTTTTTTACGGCCAGCAGGACGAATCCTTCGAAAAAGCCATCGAGCATGGCCTCGACAAATTCGTGGGCCTTACGGCGGGAGAGGACGCCAAGGAAGGCCTTGCCGCGTTCATTGAAAAGCGGAAGCCCGATTGGCCCAGCGCCAAGAAGAAAAAGTAGAAAGCCATGGCCCATCCACTGCGCGGGGCGGCATGCGTGAGCGGTGTTGGCGAGAGCCGGGTAGGGAAAGTTCCCGGGTCGACGGCCCTTTCCCTCATGGAAGAAGCCTGCGTCGCCGCCTTGGAAGACGCGGGCCTCGAAAAATCCCGCATCGACGGCGTGCTGACGGGCCGGTCCATGGTGGCGCTGCTCCACCGGGTCGCCGTCATCCTCTCGGAGCGCCTTGGGATTTCGCCCGACTACTTCGGAACGCTCGAAGCGGGCGGAGCGACTTCGGTACAGCTCCTTCTCGAAGCCCACGCCGCCGTGGCGGCGGGCCAGGCAAAGCACGTCCTCTGCGTAACGGGAGATAATCTTCTCACGGGCCTTACCCGCGATATGGCCGTCCAGACCATGGCCGAGAACGCCCATCCGGAATTCGAAGTCCCCTTCGGGACTTTTCCCCCCGCGGCTTATGCTCTCGTCGCCCGCGCCCACATGGAGGAGTACGGCACGACCCGCGAACAACTGGCCGACGTGGCCGTTTCGGCCCGGGCCTGGGCGAAGATGAATCCAACGGCCCAGGTACGCGATCCCCTCTCACGGGATCAAGTCCTTTCCGCCAAGCCCATCGCCGAGCCATTCGGTCTTTTCGATTGCGCCCTCGTTTCCGACGGGGCGGGGGCCTTCATCGTCTCGGCGCCCGAAGAAGCGAAAAACCTTCGCAAGAAGCCGGTCTACGTTTTGGGCTCCGGCGAGGGAGCAACCCACGAATACATCACCCGGGCGCCATCGCTTACGAGTTTTGCTTCCGTCCGCTCGGGGAAAAAGGCCTTTGAAATGGCGGGTATTTTCCCTTCTGACATCGACGTGGCGGAGATTTACGATTGCTTCACGATCACGCCTCTCGTCGTGGCGGAGGATTTGGGATTTTGCAAAAAAGGGGAGGGGGGCGCTTTCCTTGCCGCTGGAAGAACGGCCCCGGGCGGCGAGTTTCCCCTAAACACCCACGGCGGGCTTCTCTCCCACGCCCATCCGGGAAAACCCGGCGGCATTTTTCACGTCACCGAGGCCATCCGGCAGCTTCGGGGGGAAGCGGGGGAGCGGCAGGTGAAAGGCGCCGAACTCGCCCTCGTCCACGGCGTAGGCGGCATGATGAGCGCCCATTCCACCGCGATCTTGGGAGTTTCCAAGTGACCGCCGAAGCCCAAACCGCGCCAGCCAGCGCGTCCTTTTGGGAAGGTTGCGCCCGGGGAGAACTCCTTTTGCTCCGATGTGAAAAATGCGGAACATTTCACCACATGGCCCCTTCCCGGTGCTCCAAATGCCTTTCGGAAAAACTCTCCTGGGCGAAAGCTTCCGGCAAGGGGCGCGTGGCGAGCTTCACTGTGGTTCACCGCCCGCCGTCCAAGGCTTTTGAAAAGATTCCCTATATCCTTGCGCTGGTTGATTTGGAGGAAGGCCCGCGCCTGATGGCCCACGTGGAAGCGGCTCCAAAAGAACTAAAAATAGGCATGTCCGTCAAAGTCCGGTTCGTTCCCGGGCCGGATGGCAGGAAACAGCCCGCGTTCGAGGCCGCCTAAATGCCGATCCTCAAGACTTATACGAAAGCCCACTACGATCGTTACTACGCCAGCGGCGCGTGGAAAGAAGAGACTTTCACGGGCTGTCTGGCCGAGGCGGTCAAGAAACATCCCAAAAAGATCGCGCTTGTACAGGGAGACCGGCGGGTTTCCTACGCGGAACTCGACGAACTCGTCCGCCGGTTCGCCGCCGCTTTGTACGAAATGGGAATCCGGCCCGAGGAGATCGTCTCCGTACAATTGCCCAATTCGATTGAACTCGCCGTCGTCATCCTCGCCCTCGTGCGGATCGGCGCCGTCTACAATCCCTTGAATCCCGGTTACCGCAAGCACGAGGTGGACCAGATCGTGGGGCTCCTTCGCCCCCGGGCGGTCATCTGCCCCCGCGAATACAAAGGCTTCGCCTACACGGAACTCCACGATCAGGCGGCTTATCAGGTCGATTCCATTGAGTTCCGGATTTGCGTGGGAGAGCCTCCCACCCCGCAGTGGGTCTCCTTCGAGCAAGTGCTCGCGGCGGGGGCCAAAGCCCTCGACCAGCACAAGTTCCCGCCGGAAATTCCCGATCCGGACAACGTTCTTCTGCTTGGAACCACTTCCGGTACCACGGGCAACCCAAAGATTTATATCCACACGGCCCAGACCCAGCTTCAGGAAGCCAAGGGAGTAAACCGGCTTCTTGGCGTTACGGGGGAGGCCGTGTTTCTTGCCATGGCCCCCATGACCCACCGGGGCGCCTTGATGTTCGGCTTTTTTACTTCGATTGTTGCAGGGGCGACCCTCGTCCTGGCCGACGCCTACGACCCCGCGAAAGTTCTTCATCTTTTCGAGAAAGAAAAAATCACCCACTTCATGGCCATTCCCACCCAGGTGATCGATCTCCTCGCGCTCTACGAGAAAGAGCGGCGCGGTGTTTCGAGCTTGCGGCTCGCCGTGATGTCGGGGGCTCCCGTGGGAGAGGCCCTTGTTCAGCGCTTTACCAAGGCCTGGCCCCATTGCGTTCCGGTCACGGGCTACGGCATGAGCGAAGTGGGTTATTGCACGCTGACGCGCCCGGGCGATCCCAAAGAAAAACTTTGCACCTCGGGGAAACCCGCCCTCGGTATGGAAATCGAAATCCGGGATGAAGAAGGCCGCCCGCTTCCTTCCGGACAGACCGGCGAAATCCACATCCGGGGGCCGCTCGTTTGCGCCGGTTACTACGCCAACCAGAAGGCGACGGACGAAGCCATCGACCGCAACGGTTGGCTCGCTTCGGGTGATCTCGGATACCTGGACGGCGAGGGCTATCTCCACCCGGTAGGCAGGCTCAAGCACGTCATCATTCGGGGCGGCCTCAAGATCCACGCCGAGGAAATCGAGTTTATTCTTTCTCAACACCCCGCCGTCGCGGCGGCGGCCGTGGTTCCAGTGCCGGACGAACGTTTGGGCGAAAAGGTTTGCGCCTGTGTGATGACCCGTGGGGGGGATTTTTCTCTCGAAGAGATGCGGGCGTTTTTCGAGAAAAAAGGGGTCGCCAAATTCCAGTGGCCCGAGCTTATAAAAATTTTTGAGGATTTCCCCAGAAATCCCGTCGGCAAGATCGACCGGCGGGCTATCAAGGAAGCGGCGGCAAAAGGATAGCAAATGCCCGGAGCCATCGATTACTGGTGCAATCTCTTTACCCCTGGGGGGATTCAAAAATTATTCCTGGATCAGCCCGAGCTTCGCAAAGCTTTCGAGTGGCTCAATATTTTCGATCATTTAAAGGGCTATCCGGTCGAAGAGTTTACAAAACTGATGGACGCGGCCGGAGTGGAAAAGGTTTTCGTACCGGCGGCCAAGATGGCTTCCTGGGAGAAGAAAGTTCTCCAGTGGGATCTTTCCGTCGAAGAGGTAGCGGAGGTTTGCCAGAAAGCACCCAAGCGTATTCACGGGCTTTTTGGAATCAATCCTTGGAACCGCATGGAAGGGGTGCGGGCCCTGGAGCGGGCCGTGAAAGATCACGGCTTCGTAGGCGCCCATTACCATCCCTATGGATTCGACGTTCCCGTCAGCGATGCGGCGCTTTATCCCTTTTATGCCAAATGCGTGGAGCTGAACGTCCCGGTCGTCATGCAGATCGGCCACTCGGCCGAGTTCATGCCGAACGAAGCGGGCCGGCCGCTCCTTCTGGATCGCGTGGCGCTTTATTTTCCGGAGCTAAAAATCATCGCCGCCCACACGGGCTGGCCTTGGGTGGAAGAACTCCTGGCGCTCGCCTGGAAGCACCCCAACTTGTATGTCGGCACTTCAGCCCACGCGCCCAAGTACTGGGACCCGAAACTCGTCGCCTTCATCAACTCCCGGGGCCAGGACAAGACCCTCTATGGCTCGGACCACCCCGTCCTTTTGCACAAAGAATCCCTCGCCCAGATCGACGGGCTAAACCTCAAACCGGCCGCGAGGGAGAAGCTTCTTTACAAGAATGCCCAACGGGTATTTGGATTCTAAATTAATTAAAGGAGCGCAAATCCATGGCAGATCGTCCAGCCGTTGGCACTCTCGCTTGGGTCCGGGAAACGGGTGGAATTCTTTCCCGTGGCGAGCGATTTTCACTTTTGACGAAAGCGCTTGTCCGCCAGCTCGCCATGCTTCCCGCGCAGCTTCGCTGGCGCCTGGGGCTTGTGGAGAATCGCGCTCCCCTCGAAGTATCGGATATCAAGGCCCCCGATTCAGCCTTGGCGAAAAAGGCCGAAGAGGCCTGCCGCACCCAGGCGCCTTTCATTGCGAACCACGCGCTTCGGACGTACCTTTGGGGCCGGCTCTTTGCCGCGGCCGACGGAGTCCGCTTTGACGACGAACTCTTCTACGTCGCAAGCCTCTGCCACGACTTGGGGTTAAAGCCTGCGGAGGGGCGCGTTTCCCATCCGGCGGGATGTAGCTGTTTTACGCTTGCAAGCGCCGAACGGGCCGTCGGGCTTGCCAAAGGCGTCGGATGGAACGATGGGAAGTGCGAGCACTTGGGGAGCGCGATCACGCTCCACATGAACCCCGTGGTGAACCGATCGGAAGGGGCCGAGGCCTATCTCCTCGCTCAGGGCGTCGGGCTCGACGTGGTGGGAGCGCGGGCGTGGGACTTGGGGCGCGATCAATTAAAAGCCGTCGCCACCCGTCATCCCCGGGAAGGCTTTAAAAAGAAATTCGCGGACACTTTCGAAGCGGAGGGAAAGGCGAACCCCGGTTCCCGGACCGATTTCATGATGCGCTATTTGATGGTGGGCGTGCTCATCCGCACGACGCCCTTCGCGGAATAAATCAGAAATTCTGGAAAACGCGATCCCCTTCGTATCCGGCCTTGGCCATGGCGTCTTTGACGCCCTGGACCATGGCCTTCATGCCGCAGACGTAGGCGACGGGGTCTTTGTATTTTTTCCCGCGGGAGAGAAAGACGTCCTGCACGTGCCCCCGGACGCCCTTCCAGCTCTCGACGGGCTCCATCGTGTTGCTTAGGCACAAGATTGCCTGGATGTCCTGCTTTTCGAGGTCGGCGAGTTCGCTTTTGTAGGCGAAATCCGTCGGAAACCGCTGGCCATAGAACAGGACTACTTCGCCGTAGTCGAACCGGTGGGAGCGGATGAACTGGGCCGCAGCCCGGATGGGGGCGATGCCCGAACCCGCGGCGAAAAGAAGGAGATCTTTCCCCTTGTGCTTTTCGAGGGGATAGCCCTTTCCCGCCGGCGGCTTGCTCGGAACCGTATCTCCGGCTTTCAGCTTGATGATCGCATCGGCTGCTCCTCCGCCCCGTTTCAGGAGCAGCTCGAAGTTTTCGTGATCGGGACCATTCGAAAGCGCGAAGTAGCCCTTCGCTTCCGGGGACAGGACGATTTCCAAGTACTGCCCCGGCGTGGTGTGCTGCTTTTTGAGGCCGTCTGCTTCCAGCAGGATGCCCCGAAG
>JBFLVN010000086.1:0-13222 GCA_040758475.1 Bdellovibrionota bacterium | reverse complement strand
ATCTGGGAAGGTTTCGCGAGGCTTTGACAGAAATCTCCGTGAGCAGCGCTCATTCATATGGAGAACGTTTTCGCGAAAGCCTTGCTACGGGCCCAGTGGGCGGGTAAAGAAAAAAGCACGCGTGAAGAAGGGGGCCTCAACATCCGGCGGGGAGGCCGTGCGGGACCCGGTGTCCGCGGCAGCCGAGGATCGCCTGGAGGATATCACCCTCCGCACGCGGCTTCAGAAATCCTTGGGGCGTTTTTTCTTCTGGAACGCCGGGGAAAAACTTCTCTTCATGGCCGTCTTTGGCCAGATCGCTGCCCTGGGGCAGGGCCTCGCGCTTCCCATCTGGATCGTCACCCTCGAAGGAACAGAGCGGATCAACGAAACGGTTGCCTGGGGAGGGGTTCGGGCTTCGTTCGCGATCTTCGCCCTCAATACGGTACTTTTCTGTCTCGGGCTGTGGGCTCGCAAGCGTGATATTTCCGAAGCCCGCCTCCTCGCGCCGGTTCTCGTGATCGCCGAACTGGAGGTCCTCTACTACCTTCACCTTTATGGCCTTTTCTCGGGAGCCCTTCTCCCCACGGCCGTGACGCTCGCCCTGGGAAGGCTGGTCGTGGACCGCAAGCTGGGACCCCTCGTCCTGGGTTTGCACGCGGGAGGGATCGTTTTCGTCACCGGGCTTTTTTCCGCCGGCTGGATTCCTTACGCCCCTCTCTTCCGGACGGACATGGGATACATCTATCGCGCGCCCGTCGCGCACTGGTCGTCGGCCGCCGTGTGCGTCCTCGTCTTTTCGATCGTCTATTTCGTCCTCGATTACGCCCTCTTGCGCCTGCGGCGGGCGATCGACGACCTGGGGTACGCCCAGGAGGAGCTGCGCTTCGCCAACCTGGGCCTCGAATTCCGCGTCCGGGAACGTACGGCCCAATTGACGGAAGAGATCGCTGAGCGGGAACGCCTCCAGGAAAGACTCCTCCGGTCCGAGAAACTCGAAGCCCTGGGGCGCCTGACGGGTGGGGTCGCTCACGATTTGAACAACTTTCTGACCGCCATCAACGGCTTCGCCGAATTGCTGCTCGCGACGGCGCCTTCCGACAGTCCCGGCCATCGTTATGCGAAGCGCATCGGCGAAGTGGGGCAGCGGGCCGTGAGCGTCACTCAACAACTTCTGGCCTTCGGCCGCAAGCAGGTGCTCCAGCCCCAGGTGATCGACTTGGGAACAATCGTCACGGGGATGGAGGAACTCCTCAAGCAGCTTCTCCGGGAAGATATCGAACTCAAGATCGAGCGGGTGGAGGATTTGGGTAAAGTTCGCGTCGATCCGGTCCAAATGGAACAGGTCATCTTGAATCTGGTCGTCAACGCCCGCGACGCCATGCCCCGGGGCGGGCGGCTTTTCTTGCGGGCCGAAAACGTCCGGTTGTGGGAGTCGGATCTCCGCAAACACCCGGGGGCCAAGCCGGGCCCCTGGACCCGCCTCACGGTCGAAGACACGGGAACGGGCATGAGCAAAGAGACCTTGGACCGCATTTTCGAACCTTTCTTCACGACCAAAGGCGTGGGGGAGGGAACGGGCCTGGGCCTTTCGACCGTCTTTGGAATCGTTACCCAGAGCGGCGGGTTCATCTCCGTGGACAGCGAACTCGATAAGGGAAGCCGGTTCCATGTGCATCTTCCGCAACTCGGAGAGAACTCCCAAACCATTTCCGTTGGTTCCACCCCCAGTGATTCCGCTTCCCTTCGCGGGAGCGGAACGGTCCTCTTGGCGGAGGACGATGGCATGCTCCGGGCGTACGTGGCGGGCGTTCTTGAAAACGCCGGCTACCGCGTACTCGAAAGCCAGACTTCCGAGGAAGCCCTCCTGCTCGCGGAGCGCCACGAGGGGGCGATCGATCTTCTTCTCACCGACGTCGTCATGCCCCGGATGGGCGGCCCCGAACTCGCCGAGCGCGTCAGGGGCCTGCGCCCGCCCGTACGCGTCCTTTACATGTCGGGGTATGCCGACGAGGCCCTCTCGGCCAGGGGCCTTTCCAAGGGGAACCTCGCCTTCCTTCCCAAGCCGTTCCTGTCGGACGCCCTGCTCCGGAAGGTACGGGAGACGTTAGGGGAATAAAGGCGTCCAGCCGTTTCCAGCAGTGTACCTGCCTGAAAGGAAGACGGTCTAAAAAGATTGGACCTGCTTGATTCCGCCGGGTTTTTCTTCCATACTGGCGTTGGATATACAGTTTCAATATAGGTCTCCCAATCCAATATCTTTCCAGAAGTCAATCAAGCGATATTCCGGTTTCCTTCGAGTTCGGCTGCGGCTCGTTCTTTAAAAGCAGCCGGCGCCTCGGGCGGCCGCCCCTTCCCATAGCCGTCCGCGCGGGTACCCAAACCCGCCCGCCTTCCGCGCCTCCGCGTCAGTGAGAGCGCCCATTACCCGTTAGCGGCTACGGAAGCCGCGCCACCAGGGTTTTTCTCTCAACGACGGAGGTTTTCGCGTGGCAACGACACGCTTTACGACCAATTCCAACGAAACCGTCAAACTGTGGGCGAAGCGCACCATCGAAGAAGCGCTCCGCCAGAGCGTCGTCGGCCTGCTCAAGGGCAAGGACGAAGACGCTTTCATCCAAATCGTGACGGAAGCCAACAAAGACAAGGGCGACCGGGTGCGCAACACCCTGGTGGCCCAATTCACGGGTGAAGGGAAGCAGGGCTCCGAGACCCTCAAGGGCGACGAGGAATCCCTCACGACCTACACCCAGGATCTCGTGCTCGACCAGCAGCGGCACGCCTTCAAGTTCGAGCAGGGCATTTCCGCGCAGCGCGTTTCCTTCGACCAGAAGGAAGTGGGCCGCCGGCGCCTCTCGGACTGGTGGGCCGACCGCATCTCCCAGGCGGCGCTCCTCCAGCTCGCCGGTTACACCGGGACGGACATTACCGGCACGAAACGGACCGGCAACAACACGGCCTCGGCACCCGATGCCAACCACATCATCCGGGGCGGCGCCGCGGCGAACGACGAGAGCTGCAACGACTCGAACGAAGCCCCGACGCTCGCTCTCATCGACCAGTGCGTCGCCAAGGCGGAGGCCTTCAGCCTCGCCGATGGGAACGGCGCCCCTATCCGCCCGGGGAACTTCATGGGCGAGATGGCCTACGCGTTCATCTGCCATCCGTACTTCTGGTACGAAATGAAACGGCAGACGGGCACGGGTGAGTTCGTGGATTTGACCAAGGCTTTCTACCAGGGAAGCAAGGCCGAAAATCCCCTCGTGAAGGGCTCGCTCAAGGGCAAGACGCGCGTCGTCGGATACTACAACGGCGTCTACATCCTGACCGATCCCCGCTGTCCCAAGGGCGTCCATTCATCCACGGGCGCTCCCGTGAGCAACACCCGCCGCGGGGTGTTCCTCGGGGCCCAGTCCGCCTGGATGGGCTTTGGCGTCGGCTTCGACGACGAGAAGATGCGCTGGAACGAGGAGGAGGACGACTACGGAAACCTCCTCGGGCTTGCCGCGACTTCCGTCTGGGGCCTCATCAAGAGCCGGTACAACGCGATCGATTTCGGTTCGATCGTCGTCACGGCTTACACGTCGCTCGGCTAAGCCGGGCAGAAAGGAGACACGGCAATGGGTAAGGCACGGGAATACAAAGAGCTTCGGGCCATCCACTACCTGCGGCGGGACATCGCCTACAACACGGCCGGTATCGCTACTGGCGTGCTGGTGGGGACGATTCCGAACGGGGCCATCCCGACGCGGGTGCGGCTCGTGATCAGCACGGGTTTCAACGATTCGGGGACCGACACCCTGAGCGTGGGGCACGGCGCGAGTTACAACGAGTATTTCAACGCCCAGGATGCTTCGTCCGCGACGGTGGTGGACTCCACCATCACGAACCTCGTCGAGGTCACGGCGGACAAGGACATCTACGTGAAATACGCGGGCCAGAACTCCAATGCGAGCGCTGGCGCGGCGACGGTCATCGTCGAGTACACGATCGACAACGATCAGTGATTCTCCACCGCCCTCTTCGCGGGGGACGTGCGGCAGTACATGGGCATGCCGCACGCCCCCGCGGAGGGCCTCTCGAAAGAGGAGGAATCCTTCCATGGACCGATCCCAGCTTCTAAGCGATTTGATCCATCACGTTCACCAGCCGAGCGACGTCCTGAGAAGTTTTCTGGGCGAAGCGCTCTGGAAGAAAGCCGCCGGCGCCTGCGGCGAACCCCAACCCCGCTGGCTCTTCCGGGACAAGCAGGCCTGGCGCGAGCGGATTCAGGAATTCCTCACGGGCGAGGACTCGCTCCTTGAACTGGCCGAGGCGGTCGAGTCCCGGCGAGAGAAGGCTGAGAAAATGGCCGACGCCCAGCGCCGGGCATTCGCCCAGAGCGAGGCGCCAGCACGTTCGGTGAAGTCTCCCCGAAACACGAGGGGCCGTCTGTCCCTCGAAGGGGCGAGGTAAAAAGCCATGGGAACCTTGGGGCAGCTCAAGTCGGCCATCGCCACGGAACTGGCGGAAGGATGGATTTCATCCGACGCCCGGATCGCCGACGCCATCAACCAGGCGATCGCCGATTACCAGGATGAGCCGTTCTACTTTGTCGAAGAGATCGATACGGCTGCCTTCACGACCGTGGCGAACCAGCAGGCCTACGCCCTCCCGGCGGATTTTTTGAAGCCCGATCTCGTCCAGATCACGGTGAGCGGGCGGAAGTATACGATCCGGCCCATTCCCTACGCGGAACTCCAGGACCTCGACGCCGCAAGCAATTCGGTGAGCTCCTACCCGGACCGCTACGCCATCTACGGCCAGCAGATCTATCTCTACCCCCGGCCGAATGGCGCCTACACCGGGACGATCCACCACCGCTACAAGCTCGGGGCCCCTTTGGCTGACGGGAACACGAACGCCTGGACCGACGACGCCGAGGAGCTGATCCGCCAGGCGGTCAAAGCCAAGATCTGCGCCAATCATCTGGAGCGTGACGAAGACGCCGTGAAGTACGGCCAGCTTGCCGAGATGCAGCGGGAGAGGCTTCTCCGAAAGACGAGGCGCATGGTGGGGAGCAGCAGAGTCGCGAGGGCCTCGCTGTGAAACCCGCGATCCGCCAAAAGATTCCCTTCGGCGAATGGCGCCCCGACCGGGCGGCCATCGAAGGACAGGGGCTCGTGAAAGCCCGCAACGTCCTGCCCGTGAGCGGCGCCTACGTTCCGGCGAAAAGCTTGAACCCCATCTCCACGAACGCCCTCGATTATCACGGACGCGGCGTTTTCGCGGCCAGGGATTACGCCGCCTCGCCAGTGATCAGCTACGGGTTCGCCGGCGACAAGGCCAAGCTCTACCGGCTTTCGGGAACGAGCTTCTCGAACGTGAGCAAGGCGGGCCTTCCCGGGGCCGGATACAATCTCCAGGCCGACAACCGCTGGGAGTTCGTCAAATACGACCGCGGGCGCCTCGTCGTGGCGGCCGCCATCGATTACGCCCCCCAGAAATGGACGCTCGGCACTTCTTCGGCCTTCGCGGATTTGGGAGGGACGAGCACCGCCGGGAACGGCGGAACGCAGCTCAAATTCCGCCACCTCTGCGTCTGGGGCGGCTACCTGATCGGCGGGTACACCGTGGAGGACCAGACCTATCCCAACAAGGTCCGTTGGTCGGCGTTGAACAACGCCGAAGACTGGACGATCAATCCGGCGGGGACCGGAGCGGACGAACAAATTCTATCGGACGCGATGGGCGACATCCGCAAGGTCGTTTCGAGCGAACAGGCCTGGTTCGCCCTCTGCGAACAGAGCATTCACCGGGCGGACTACATTGGCGGGGAATTCGTCTTCCAGTTCAACCGTTTGACCGACCGGGCCGGAGCATTCGCTTCGGGGTCCGTCATCCAGGTAGGCGGCGTCATCTATTTCCTCGATCGCTCGGGTTTCTACGCCTGCGACGGGAGCCGCGTCGAATCCCTGGGGCACGACAAGGTAGACCGCTATTTCCTCACGGAATCGGCCGACCTCTTTCGACTCGACCGCATGAGCGTGGCCCACGATCCGGACCAGAAGCTCATCTTCTGGCTCTACGTGTCCGTCGACAACCAGAACCTGGACCCTTATCCCGACCGGATGCTCGTCTACAATTATCTGGAGAACCGTTTTTCGGAAATCCGCCTCTCCGCCGATACCGATTTCATCGGCGACTTTCTCAGTCAGCCCACGACACTCGACGATCTTGCCGGAACCGAAGTCGACGACCTCAATATTTCGGTGGACGATGCCTCCTGGCACGGCGGATTCCACCGGCTCGCCGCCTTCGACGCTTCGCACGAACTCAATTACCCGACGGGCCCTTCCCTGGCCGCCACTTTCGAAACGCCGGAAATCGAGCTGGCCGAAGGGCAGAGAAGCATGATCCGCCGGGCCAGACCTCTCGTGGAGAGAATCACGGATTCCACCGGAAATCCGACGGATTGCCTGGTCGCCGTCGGGGCGAGGAACAACCAGCGCGACGCAGAGGCTTTCGGCGCGGCTGTAGCCCAAGAGGCGCAAGGGCACGTTCCCTTGAGCGGCGCCTCCTCTGTGGGGCGCTACCACCGCTTCCAGGTCACGACGCCGCCGGGGACGGATTTTACGCGGGCCGTGGGCCTCGAAATCGAAGCGGTCCCCATGGGGAGGCGCTAGATGGCGACGCAGCGAAAACTCGCTCCCAGTCCTCCGCTTACCCACGCGGACACGAAAGTCCACGTGGAGCAGACGGTCCGCGCGGTATCCGACCTCCAGACGCGCCTGGCGGAGCACCTGGAGCACCTCGAAAATATCTTGAACCTGGGCGCTTCCCGCCCGGACGTCACTTACTTCCTAGGGCAATGGTGAACTATGGCGATTAAATCGAAACGTTTGGGTGCGGTAGCCCCGTCGGCCACGACGGACACGAGCCTCTATCAAGTCCCCACAGGCAAGCAAGCCACCGTGTCGGTGACGGCCTGCAACCGGGGTTCTTCGAGCGGGACCTTTCGCGTCGCTCTCGTGGACGGCGCCATCGGGAGCGTGGCGAACGAGGACTACGTCGAATACGACACGGCGCTCGGGCCCAACGAGTCCCTCCAGCTCGGCCCCTTCCCCGTGGACGCGGGCCTCTCGTTCCTCGTGAGGGCGTCGACGGCCAATTTCTCCTTCGTCGCCACCGGCTTCGAGGGGGACCTCTGATGGCCCGGCGCTTTACCAGTCCCCTGGCTTTCCTGGATCGTTTTTTCCCGCGAAGGGAAGAGGCTCACGGGATTGTCCCTTCGTCCCTCGCTCCTCTCCGGCGCCGCCTCCAGGTCTACCGGAGCCCCGCCCAGAACTACAGCCTGGGTGGTTCCCTGACCCTTACCCACAACCTCGGTGGCGTTCCCGATCTGGTTCAGTGCTGGCTCGAATGCGACACGGCGGAAGGAAGTTACGAAGTGGGCGACCAGATTCTCTACAGCGACGGCGCCACGGGAGCGGCCAGGGGGCTCTCCATTGGAAGGACATCGACACAGCTCAATATCCGCTATGGGACCCTTGCCGTGGAAATCGTCCGGGAAGATACGGGGACCGCTTTCGTAGTGACTCCCGCGAACTGGGATTGGCTGTTCGTGGCCGTCCGCTTTGGCATCTGAGGGTGAAAACATGAAACAAGCCAAGATCATGCCCCTGGAAAAACCAGCCGGGAATCCGGCTCCGAAATTCGAGTTCCTTCCCATCCAGCCGGTTCAGCTCGGAAGAGTCTGGCCCCTCGTCGCCCCGGGCGTTGCTGAATGCCTGGAAGGGGGGCGCGGCGAAGCTTCGCCAGAGAGCGTCCTCCGGGACCTGGCCACGGGGGGAAAGCTCCTCTGGCTCGGCCTCTCGGGAGAGAAACTCGTGGGCTTCGCCGTGACACAGGTCGTCCCAGGGAATTTCTGGAGCGAGCTTCTTCTCTATCTCGTCTGGATCGCTCCCCACGCCGGGGGGGATTTCCTCAAGGACGGCCTGCCCACGTTCGAGGAATACGGCCGGAGCGTGGGTTGCAAGCGAGTGGTTTTCTATTCCGCCCGGGAAAAAACGCGGAGCGGAAAAGCATTTTCCAGGCGCGTCGAAGAAATTGGTTTCAAGCCTCACTACGTCGAATACGTAAAGGAGATATGACATGGGTGCCAAGCCAGCCATCTCGCAAGCCATCCAGCCTGTCGTGAATCCCGCGCGTCCAGGCGGCATCGCCGGGGTGCTCGGCGCGATGAATCCCGCTGCTCCCAGCGCAGGTGGCGGCCTGGTTGGACCCGTTACTCAGCCATTTCCATCCATAAACCCCTGGAAAGGGCAAGCGATGGCTCCGCCGCAGGCCCCCTCTCCGGCGATTCAAAAGCCGGGGTGGGGCGCCTCTCCCTCGCCAGGACCGGTTTCTCCCATTGATCCGGGGTTTGCGGTGAACAGGCCGGGAATGACACCCGGGCGGCCTCCAACCCCTTGGGGGCAGAGGCCCGGATGGGGGGCAGGGCTTCCAGGCGTTCCGGGACAAATGAATCCGGGACCGTCCGTTCAAAAACCTTTTTCGCAAGCCGCCGGCGGCAAGGCCGGGCAACGCAAGTTCTAATTTCTAAAGCAAAGGAGACACGAACATGGGTGGTTCTTCCAAACAAATAGAGACTCCCTGGGCTCCCCAAGGGGACTACCTCCAAGGGGCTTACCGGGATATTTCCAAGTTGATGCAGGTTAATCCAGCTTCGGGGAAGTATTCCGGCTTTCGTCCTGGAGACTTGGCCGGGTACGCTCCGAATTTCATTGTTCCGGGCCAACGGCTTTCCAAAAGCCAATTTCAGCAATTCAAGGAAGCCGGAATTATTGATCCTTCACAATTTTCATTTAATGACAGATTAACTAAGCCAGATTACTACGTCGCTGGGAATAATGCTCAACAGTATGGCTTGGAAGGCAGGCTCTATACCCAGCCCGGCGCCACTCAAGGACAAGGAACGGGGCTTCTGTACAATTACTTCGTCCCTGGAAACGGCGTGGGGAACCCTCCGGGACCGTACACGGGCGGTCTTCAGGGGCTGGCGGGCGGTGGATTCACGAATGCCCCGCAGCCGTGGGCCAATCAGAATTACATGCAGCCCATGGGCTCGGGAGCGGATTACAACCAGTCCTGGGGTCAGGGAAGCTTTCTCCCCTCTTGGTACGGGACGGAACCGGCCATGCGGTTGGCAGCGGGCGGTCCCCAACCTTATGCCTACGACCGGGTGGCGGATTTCTCGCCGGAGACGGAAATGGGTCTTCAGCTTGGCGCCATGCGGGCCCTTCAAGGATCGCCCGTCATGGGGGCCGCCAACCAGAACCTGATGAACACGCTCCAGGGCAATTACCTTTCGCCCTACGCCAATCCGTTCCTGAACGCCACGTACAATCAGATGGCCGATCAGGTTTCGAGCCGGGTGAACCAGCAGGCCTCGCAACTCGGCCGTTCAGGTTCGGGTGCCCACCTGGGAACGCTTTCGCGGGAACTGGGCGGCCTGGCCAACGAAATCTACGGCCAGAACTACCAGAGCGAGCGCGACCGCCAGCTCCAATCCCTCGGGATGGCGCCCCAGTTCGCCGAGCAGGATTATGCCGACGTGGACCGGCTCCTTGGATTTGGAGCGCAGCGTCAGGACCAGGCGCAGAAGGAACTTGGAGCCATCATGGACCTCTACTCCGAGCGGGAACAACTGCCCTACAAGAACGTCTCCAACTTCCTCAATCTCATCACGACCGGTGATTGGGGTGGGACGACGACGACGAAGAGCAATCCGGGTGCGTTGGACTGGGTCAAAGCGTTCATCTGATCCAGGTATATCGATGGAGGTAAAAGACCATGGGGTTTCTTAAATCATTCATGATGATGGCGATGGGAATCCCGCCGGAAATGGCGGCTATGGCAGGCGCGGCTGACGGAGATGGGGCTTCAGCTGGTGGCGGCCTTTCATCACTCCTGAAATCTGGCATGTCTAGTGTCGCCGGGGCTTCAAACCCGAGGCCGGATTTTTCTTTTGGTGATTCCGCCGTAGGAGCGGATGCAAGAGATTCTCTCCCTGATGTCAGCAAGGGTTTGGCAGGGCCCTCCGATTCGCCTTGGATGAGCGCGTTCAAGGGGGCTCTCGGCAGCACGAAGATCGGCCGGCCCATCGTGGGCGCCATGGAGGGATTCTCCGGCGCGCGAGAAGCGGCGGAAGAACGAGAGCGGCTCCTTGAGGAAGGCATCGATCCGGAAGAGCTTCCGCCGGAACGTGATCCGGCGCTTTCGGGCCTTTCGGGATTCCTCGGGGAAACCCGGATCGGGCGGCCCATCAGCGGCGCCATCGAAGGTTACTACGGCGCCCAGGAGATGAGCGCGCGGGCCGAAATGGCCAGGCGCAAAAGGCGAGAGGCCCTTCTGAACGCGCCGCGGCCCGGACTTCCAAGGGGAGTTCTGGGTCCCTTCGACCCAGGTCCCACGGGCGGATACTTCGGGACAAGATCTCCCCAAGAGCCCCGGTACTCGTATCTCTCTCCGTTCAAGCGGCGATGAGCCCCGGTCCTTTCCGCTCTTCAACTATAGACAGAGATAATTATGAAATCGCGTGAATCATTCGTTTCATTTACCGGCCCCAGCTTTTCGGAGCGCGTGGAAAGGATCATCTCCGATAATGGCCTGCGCCTAACCGCCGATGGCAGGGGCTTTACGACCCGGAGCGAAGCCTGGGACGGGGACGACGAAGACTGGGAGTTTATTAACACCCATGGGAAAGCGGTGCTGACCCGCTTGCAGCAATTACAAGCGGACAAACAGCCCCCACCCAAGCCGCCTCCCCGGCCACCTTCGAAACCAAAGCCGGGACAGGAACCCCCGTCTGGAACGTGGCCCAATTGCCCCTGCGGTGATGAATACATCGAAGATGAGACCGGGTGTTATTTCCGGTGCAGAAAATGTGAAACTGTTGTATGATGTATGTTTCTGCCGGAGGTGGGCGATGGGCCGTGCAGCAAAGTGGTGCCCCTGGTTGTTTGGAGCCGTTTTTCCGCTGCTTCTCTTCTCCGCTTGCAGCGCTGCTGTGCGCCATACCGAGTCCGGTGACCGCTTCAAGGCGGAAGGGAATATTGAATCCGCCATCGCCGAGTACGAACGGGCGATCGCGGCCGATCCCGCTTATGGCCCCGCCTACTGCTCCCTTGGGAAAGCCCTGATGCTCAAGGGAGACGCGCCTCGCGCGGCGGAGTGGCTTCAAAAAGGCATCGGAGTCCAGCCGGACGATGCGCCCCTGAGGAATTGCCTGGGAACGGCGCTTTTGCTCGCGGGAGAACCGGGCCGGGCAGAGGAAGAATTCTTGCGGGCCCTGGAGATCCACCCGGCGCACGACCGAGCCGCGGAGAACCTCTTCAATCTTGTTATCGATTACGGGGCCGTTAGCATTGACTCCGTAGCCGCTGTTTTCGAGGCAAGGGCAAAAGCTAATCCGACAGACGTGCACGCCCTCGGCCAGTACGCCCGGATTCTGGCCATGAAGCAGAACTTCGACAGCGCTGTTTCATTCGCCGAGCGGGCCGTTGCCATAAAGCCTGAAAGCCCCGAGGCCTGGGCTGACTCGGGTTTCGTCTTCCTGGCTCAAGGGAATCATCTGGAAGCGGCCAAGTCCTTCCGCGCAGCCATCGAACGGGCTCCGCAAAACGCGGAATATCGCAAGATGCTCGCTTCGGCCCTTCTGAAAGCCGGGCAGGTTTCGGAAGCCCTCGTCACTATTCAACAGATGATTCAAATGTCTCCTTCCGACCCGCATGCCTTCTTCTTATTGGGAGAAGTTTACGGGCGGCTCGGCGAATTTGGTAAAGCGAAGGAGGCTTACCAGCAGGCGCTCAAGTACAACCTCCGGCCCGATCTCCGGCAAGAATTGGCGAGAAAGTTGCTTCAACTTTCAGAGCATTAATCATTCGTTTCCCTCGTTTGTCCCGCAGTCTTAAATTTTCCTTCTTTCTTCGATTTTTGCCTTCACCCCCCGGCTCTTTCCGTCCTTCACCGAATAGAAAGGAACCCTTATGCCATCCCCACGCTCCATGTCCCGGCTCGCCGCCCGGACGAACGCCTATCTCGATGAAAACGGTAACGTCCGCCCCGGCCGAACGCTTTCTCCTGTGGAGAAGCTTGAGTTCCAAGCCAACAGGGGCAACCTGACGCTGCACCTGATGTCGAACCACCCTCAGCGGGTGCCCGGCTCATCCAACGATTACGCGCGTGGATCGCTAACGGCGCCACCGGATGCAAAGCCTCCTTCCGAGGCCCGCCAATTGAGGGACCGTTATCAATATCAGCTTTCCCCTGATGGAAGCAGTTTTACGACCGTCAGCCCGCAAGTCCCTTTGGAAGATCAGGAGGCTATTTCAAGAAAAGCGCCCCAAATCCTGGCCCTTCTCCGTAGGGAGCGGGATTTGGAGCAGCAATCCCAGAATCGGACTCCACTAAAAACTCCCATGGCGCGAGAGGAATTCGATCGCCGCCAAGAAATTGAATCTTTCATCGCACGCAATGGGATTTCTTTGGGAAGCGATGGAAAATCGATTATTTCCTTGAATCGTGTTGGCGAAGAAATGTCTCGGGAAGACGCTCTGGCGCTCCGCCGGGATTACGAAAACATTGAAAACATTCTTCGGGAGCGCCGGGAACGCGAACGTCAACTCTGGGAACAGCAGCAAAGAGAAAGACGCGGGCTTTATGGGGATACGAATCCCATTGCCCGCGCTGCCATCGGCGTGGGAAGGAACATGAACCAGCTGTATGGCGGCGCGACCGAAACGGCCATGAAGGGCGTCGGGTTTCTTTGGGGAATGCCGGAGGAGCAAAGGAACGCGCTGGCGAGGGACATCCGGAACAAGCTCTTCGGCAGCGATTTCGTGGAACAGGAATACAGAGAAGCCCAGAAAGCCGGTCCTGCTGCCAGCATTGGGAATATCGCCGGAGGGGCCGTCCTGAGTCCCTTCAGTTATGCGCCAGGGTTTCAATTGGGTCCCGGACTGGCTGGAAAGATCGTTGGTTCTACTTTGAGTGGAGCAATGACTGGAGGCGCTGAGGATTTTCTTCGCTCTGGAGGTGATTTGGGGGACGCTGCCCAAGGAGCGGCGATCGGAGGAGCTGCGGGGCTTGTGGGGCCGATTCTCTCCCACAAAAACAAAATGGCGATCGAGCCGGGGGACAGGCCGATTCAGTTCAAACTGGACGATATGCAGGAACCTCTGACCCCGGAAAATTTTGGAAA
>JBFLVN010000085.1:0-13243 GCA_040758475.1 Bdellovibrionota bacterium | reverse complement strand
GGGCGGCGGGGTGGGTTCCGGGGGCGGCGGAGTAGCCGCGACTTGTACGGGCTCGGAGACTGGTGGAGGTGGAGGAGCCGCTTCTTGGATGGGCGCCGGCGCGGGCGGCGGCGGGGTGAGGATTTCCGCGTAGACGAAGGCTCCCACCGCCACGAGAAGAGCGATGAATGCCATCCATCCGGCGGCCACGCGCTTGCCAAGGATCAGGACGAGGGAAATTCCAACGAAAGCGACCGCCGAAAAGAGGGCGGCGTAAGTGCTTCCCTTGAGGAGCCAGTCCTGGCCGAGCGCTCCCGCATCCGATGCCGGCATTTCGAAATCCCCTTGATGCCCCGCTGGAACGGAAGAGAGTTAAGCCGGGGCGGAAGGGATGGTCAACGGTTCCAGAGCGCTTAGTGGCCGCCTTCTTTGCGGGGTTGGGCCAGTTCGACGAGGACCCCGCCCGCGCTCTTGGGATGGACGAACGCGGCCCAAGTGTCGTGAGCCCCTTCGATCTTGGTTTCGTTGATGAGCTTGGCCCCCTGGCCCTTGAGGCGGGATAGTTCCCCTTCGATGTTCCCGGTCTCCAAGCAGATGTGGTGGATTCCCTCGCCGCGCTTCTCGATGAACTTGTTTACCCCCGAGTTGGGGTCGTGGCTCATGACGAGTTCGAGGCGGCTCTCCCCCACGGGGAACATGGCGACCGTGACGTTTTCCGCCGGGACGAACTCCTTTGGAAGAGGTTCGATGCCGAGGAGCTTCTTGTAGAGCTCGATGGAAGCGTCGATGTCCTTGACGACGATGCCGATGTGGTTGATTTTGCGGACGCTCATGGAAATCTCCTTGCTTCGAAATGGTGTCTGGAAGAAACGGCCCGGGCAAGCGGCATTAGGAGCCGGCAGGTTTCCCCAGGCGCTCTTCCAGGTCTTCGATCCGGTGCAATGTGGAATTGGCTTTTCGGAGCAGGCGGGCGAGGTCTCCTTCGATCTGGGAGAGAATCTCCCGCCCCGTCTTGTCGCGCCTTAGCTGCGTCTCGACGTATTTCATGTAGAGCCCCGAAAGGGCCGTGGCGAGCTTGCCGTACTCGGGCCACGCGGCCCGCTCCGTCACCATCCCGCTCGTCATGGCCCGGCGGATGAGCCGTTTGCGGTAGTGCTTCAAACGGTTTTTCCGGGAAGGGTTTGTTTCCGAAGAACCGGCCGATGCGTTCATGATCCGCCCCCCTGTCCGGCCGGGGGATTGTTGCCGCCGGAGAAAAACTTGTCATCCCGAGTGGGCAAAAAAAGAGGCGGCCAGGACTCGGGATGAGCCACTGGCCGCCGGGGTGCGGGCAGCGCCTGGGGGAGGGGCAGGGACGCCGCCCGCAGATGTTCCTAGTTCACGAGGCGCACTTTGCGCTCCTTCTCGCCCGCCGGGGCGAAGGAGAGGCCGCCGCCGGGCTTGCGATCGACTTTCACTTGAGCCCCTTCAGCGATTTCGCCCGAGAGAATCCTGGTGGCCAGCGGGTCCACGAGTTCCTTCTGGATGGCGCGCTTTAGGGGTCGGGCGCCGTAGGCCGGGTCGTAACCTTTCTCGATCAGGTACCCGCGCGCCTCTTCCGAGAGATCGAGCGCGATCTTCTTTTCCGCCACCACTCCGAGGAGCCGTTCGAGTTGGATGCCCACGATCTTTCCGAGGTGTTCCTTGCCAAGCGCATGGAAGAAGACCGTGTCGTCGATGCGGTTCAGGAACTCGGGCTTGAACGTGCCCCGGAGTTGTTCCATCACGAGGCGCTGCGATCCCTCGTCGCTCGCCCGCTCGCCCGTGAGGTACTGGGAGCCCACGTTGCTCGTTAAGATAAGCACCGTGTTCTTGAAGTCCACCGTCCTGCCCTGGCCATCCGTGAGGCGCCCATCGTCGAGCACCTGGAGGAGGACGTTGAAGACGTCCGGATGGGCCTTTTCGATCTCGTCGAAGAGGACGACGCAGTAGGGGCGCCGGCGGACGGCTTCCGTCAGGGCACCGCCCTCTTCGTAGCCCACGTATCCCGGAGGGGCACCGATGAGGCGTGCGACCGAGTGCTTTTCCATGAATTCGCTCATGTCGATGCGGACCATCGCTTGTTCCGTATCGAAGAGGAACTCGGCAAGGGCCCGGGCCGTTTCCGTCTTGCCGACGCCCGTGGGCCCGAGGAAGAGGAACGATCCGATGGGCCGGTGGGGGTCTTTAAGCCCCGCCCGTGCGCGCCGCACGGCGTTCGAGACCGCGGTGACGGCTTCGTCCTGGCCCACGACGCGCTTGCGGAGCACGTCTTCCATCTGGAGGAGCTTTTCGCGCTCCCCTTCGAGGAGCTTGTCCACGGGGATGCCGGTCCAGCGGGCCACGATGGCCGCCACGTTCTCGGCGCCCACTTCTTCCTTGAGCATGGAGCCCTTGCCCTGCTGGTCGGCGAGTTTCTTATCCACTTCCGCCAGTTCTTTTTCCAGGTTCGGAAGGGTTCCGAATTTGAGCTCGGCGGCTTTGGAGAGATCGCCCTTGCGCTGGGCCTGTTCCATGGCGAAGCGGGTCTGCTCGATCTTTTCCTTGATGCCCCGGGCCTTGGTGATCGTTTCCTTCTCGGCTTGCCACTGGGCCTTGAGGCCGCCGATTTTCTCCTGGAGGTCGGCCAGTTCTTTTTCGAGATTCTGGAGCCGTTCCTTGGAGGCCGCGTCTTTCTCTTTCTTCAACGCGACGCGCTCGATTTCGATCTGCATGATCTTCCGCTGTACCTGGTCGATCTCGAAGGGCATGGAGTCGATCTCGATTCGAAGGCGCGAGGCCGCCTCGTCGATCAGGTCGATGGCCTTGTCGGGCAGGAACCTATCCGTGATGTAGCGCTGGGAGAGCGTCGCCGCCGAGACGATGGCCGGGTCCGTGATGCGGACGCCGTGGTGGACTTCGTACTTTTCCTTGAGGCCTCGAAGGATCGCGATGGTGTCCTCCACGCTCGGCTCGCCCACCTGCACGGGCTGGAAGCGGCGCTCCAGGGCCGCGTCTTTTTCCACATGCTTGCGGTATTCGTCGAGCGTTGTGGCCCCCACGCAGCGGAGCTCGCCGCGGGCCAGCATGGGCTTGAGCATGTTGGAGGCGTCCATGGCCCCTTCGGCCTTGCCCGCGCCCACGAGGGTGTGGAGTTCGTCGATGAAGAGGATGATGGAGCCTTCGGCGGCCGCCACTTCTTTGAGCACCGCCTTGAGGCGCTCTTCGAATTCGCCCCGGTACTTGGCTCCCGCCACGAGGGCGCCAAGGTCCAGGGAGATGACGCGCTTGTCCTTGAGCCCTTCGGGGACGTCCCCCGCCACAATCCGCTGGGCGAGGCCCTCCACGATGGCCGTCTTTCCGACGCCGGGCTCACCGATGAGGACTGGATTATTTTTAGTCCGGCGAGAGAGAACTTGTATGACCCGCCGGATTTCCTCGTCCCGGCCGATGACCGGATCGAGTTTCCCCTGCCGGGCGCGGGCGGTCACGTCGATGGCGTATTTTTCAAGCGCCTGATAGGTGCTCTCCGGGTCCTGGCTAGTAACGGGGGTGGTTCCGCGCACGTCCTTGAGGACGCGCTGGATGGCTTCCGCCGTCACCCCTTGGGCCGAGAGGGCTTCCCGGGCCGGATGGTCGGAAACCTTTGTCATGGCGAGGAGCAGGTGCTCGGTCGAGACGTAGGCGTCCTTCATCTTGGCCGCTTCGTCCTGGGCCACGTCGAGAATTTTCTTTAGGCTTTGGGCGAGGTAGACGTCTGAAGAGCCTTCCACCTTGGGAAGTTTGGAAAGGGCGCGGTCCAGTTCGGCTTCGAGCGCCTGCACTGGAACGCCGAGTTTTTGCAGAATGGGGACGACGGCGCCTTCGTTTTGAGAGAGAAGCGCCTTGAGCAGGTGGGCCGACTCGATGATCTGGTGGCCCGCCTTCTTGGCGATCTCCTGCGATTCGAGGATCGCCTCCTGGGTTTTCAGGGTGTATTTGTCGAAACGCATTGCTTCCCTCCCCGGGATGCATACGCCGGACCCGCCGTGGTGCTGCCCCTTCAGGGGCCCTGCGTTCTTAAAATTAAACTAAGTTTACTTCGGGGAGTTTCAAGGGCTTATAGGGGCATATTTACTCCCTCTAATTCAGGGGTAATAATTGAACGCGAACGAGGGCAATTTTCTTTTGTATGTCTAAAGTGGTGGCGCCAATGAATTATATGCATGCTCACGCAGCTAGTTTTAATGCCTGTCCGCCTATTATTGGCAGTCCGCACGCTTTTAAAGCCAGATATGGTGAGGGTAGCAAGATAATTTTTGTTCATCCCTCACATTTGTTCCCAATAACTTTGCATCGATATGATACTTCATATGGTCAGCGTGTAATCCAGCTCCTTAGAATTTTGCCGATTTTGTATCCAAATGGCCAAGATTGGTTAAGTCGCAGACTTCAGGAATGTGTCGAAGGTCGGGCAACCTGCACTCTTGCTCGAACGCCTTGGGGGATCGCTGGATTGACTATCGAAACCCCAAAAAGTTTTAAAACGGTCAAATTATCTACAATTTATGTTCGTCCCTGTTTCCGATATCTTGGCATAGGTTCCATGCTTTTGGCGCGGTGTGTAAGCAATTGGGCTCAAGCAGGTTATTCGTTTGCCAATGTGACTTTAGCCTCTCACGTACGTAGCCAACTTGAGCCACTATTAAACAGATATGGATTTAAGTTTCTTACGGTTCAAAAAGAAAGATATGGTGTCGGCAGAGACGAATTGATATATGTATGGTCACCAAACAATATGCAATCGTTATGTCCATCAAGCCAGTGTACGCTAATGCCATCTATTCACGATTGAAAAAATATGAGTTTCGCCGCGTTCGCATGAATGCGAAGAGCGGCGATTTGGTTTTAATTTATGAAACTGCACCAGTATCGATGCTCACTGGAGGATTTGTAATTGGTACAGTAAGTTATCTGCAGAATATGAGTGAACTTCGAGCATTACTGGGGAGGAATGAAATTACACAAGATATTGTTTTCTATTTGAGGGGGGCCAAACAGATTACCGCTTTAGAAGTGCGCTCTTGCTTTCGCTGGGAAAAGCCACTTCAATTTTCTCAGTTGTTCCCTGGTCGGGCTGTGCCCCAGTCTTATATGAGGGAGGGCTTCACGCATGGGCACTTTTGCAATTCTGTCACCTAGGCGGAATTTTGCAGTTGATCAGTGTCATATCAATTTTTGGATAGTTGATAATAGGTTTTCCAAGGTATTTTTAGATGTAGGGTTGATGTTGTCTGATAGTGGTACATTTAAAGATCAAATTGAATTTGATATGCTTTTGCCATTTCAGGTAAAGAAACAAGTTAAAAGTCTTTCTACTGATATACGAAATAGTAATAAAATTTCTCAATTGTTGTTCAATACAACGATCACCTCGGTAAAGAGAGGGTCTTCTGTATATAATGTTGAACAAGATAAAGTGGTTTTTCTTGATGTTGGAGATGATGTAGGGCCATCAAGAATAAAATTGGTCCGAAATGATGATAAAAGTAATCAACTCCAGTCGTATTGGAACTTGATTTTGCCGAAAGTGCCTTGTGCTGCTGAGGCCGGGGAAGACATTAAGGCATATTTACGAATACGGTTTGAAGTGGATAATCCTGCTATTTCAAGTACATGGATTTGGCATTCAAGAATGCCATTCATTCAACGAAAGAGGAGCGGCATTTTTGATTTTCGCGTTTTGGATCCACGGGGTATTGCTTTTCACGATAACTATTTAACCCCGCAGACATTTTCTGAATCTGCTATCGCGGTCAAGAAATTAAGAGTATTTGTGGTCGTCCCATCCAGGCTTCAGCACTACTTCGCCTATCCATCGTTGCGACATGTCCGACGATTAGAATCAGATAAGTGGTCGGAATATTTAGAAACACTACCGAGAAATCGCGCATTTGTTGCGTATTATTGGAAAAAAGATGAAATGATTGACAAAGATAATCCATATCTTGTCCATTTAGAATTAACTCACGATGCTGATCATTTTTTTCAGGCTTTTACAGAAATTGGCAGTTTCGCGATCTGGGTCGTGTTAGTTGGCCAAATTTTTGGATTTGAAACATTGCTAAATGGAATGGTAACAGTTTTTTCTACGACTGCCGCATGGGCGGTTGCTGCAATTCCATTTCTGATTTCATATAGAGCGGATATTCTGCGGATTTTCTTCATGTTCAATAAATTTCTTAGAAAGAAAAAGAGCTGAATGCATTCATTTGCTAGAATCAACTTTCTTGTCTATTCCGCCCGCTTTCACGTTTGCATGCTTTCCTCGGACCGATTCAATAGGAAATCGTTTTTCATATTCAGCCATAACCGATTCAATCGCATTCTGTGAATCTACATGGCAGAGATTAGCTATTTTCATTACTAGATAAATCATATCGCCAATAAAATTTTCAACTTCGTCGTGATTCTTTCTTATTAATTCTGTCTGTTTGTTTATATCAACCCATTTAATGATATTCCAAAATTCGCCGATTTCTTCATTAAAATTTAATAGCAAATCCTTGATCTGTTCTGGAGAGCTCCAACCACGCACATCATTAAAATGCTTAATCTCTGATTGTATTTTACGCATACGATCTTATCCTTTGATGCTGATTCTGAACATGCTGTGTAGCGGCAATAAAATCAAGTGATCAGAATCATTGTTTTACGATTATATGTTCATCCGAGCCGCCTTTTGCTAGGCCGTTCGGGGACGAAGACGCTTCACGTGATAGTGGCCACCGTTCCAGAAACCGGCCAACATATTATCGTTAGTGTTTATGAGCCGGACCCGGCAAAATGGGAGCCGGGTTACCGCAAGCGGAGGCCTCGCCGGTGAAGTGCGTGATTTGCAAGCACGGTGAAACGGAGCCGGGAAAGGCGACGGTCACTCTCGACCGGGACGGCGTGACGGTGGTGTTCCGGGACGTGCCGGGGGACATCTGCGACAATTGCGGAGAGAAGTACTTGAGCGCGGAAACGACGGACCGGCTCCTGCGGGTTCTCGAAGAGGCAGCCCGGTCGGGCGTGGAATTGGATATCCGCCATTACACGGCGGCTTGAGAATTTGGATTAGCTCGTAACCCTTACCGCAAAATCGTGGCTGATTTGGCGCGAAACTAGCCGCTTCGCGCGCGCATTTCTTTCCCTACCAGATGGTCAGCACGCTTGGTGGGTTCGGGAATACGGGTCTTGGAGAGGGCGAGCACCCAGCGGACGCTCTCTTCCAGCGTGACGAGGTGCCCCACGGAAACGTAGAGCGGGGCGACGCCGTCCCGGGTCCGAAGGACGCGGCCGATGATTTCTCCTTGATGCGTAAGGGGGACGTTCGATCCCCGCTTTTTCCCCGGCTCCTTGTGCTCCCCGACAAGGCGGCTTTTGGCGCAACCGATGGTGGGAATCTGGACGAGAAGGCCCAGGTGGGACGCAAGACCCAGGCGCCTCGGGTGGGAGCGCCCCTGGCCGTCGCAGACGAGCAGATCGACCTTCGAGCGGACTTTTTCCAACGCTCCCGCCAGGGCGGGGATTTCCCGGAAGGAGAGAAAGCCGGGGACGTAGGGAAAGCTCGTTTTTCCCACGTGGATTTGCTCTTCCACGGTTTCGAGTTCCGGAAATTTAAGGACGACAACGCCCGCCACGAAGCGGTCCCGTTTGGCGTCGTAGGAAACATCCGTTCCGGCGATGAGGCGCGGTTCTTTCGGGAGAGGTTTTTCCTGGATCAAGCCCGCAAGACGCTCCTGCACTTTGCGGGCTTCGGGGACGGGGAGGTCCCAGGCGTGGAGTTCTTGGAGGCGCATGTTCAGAAACGGCCCGATGGCTCCAGGCGGTCCCGGAGGAAATCCCCGAGGAAGTTGAACGCCAGGGCCGAAAGGAAGATGGCGGCGCTCGGGAAGAAGAGAAGGTGGGGGTAGCTTCGGAGTCCCTGCCAGCCGGAACGGGCGAGCGTCCCCCAACTCGTTCCCCAGGAACTATAGGGATCGTCGATCCCCAGGCCGATGAAGGAGAGGACCGATTCCGTCAGAATGCTGATAGGTATTTGGAGCGTGAGGGCCACGAGCAGGACGCCCAGGACGTTCGGAAGAACGTAGCGGAAGATTTTCCGCCACAGGCCAATCCCCATCGCTCTCGCTGATTCGTAATAGCTTTGGGTCTTGATCCGCAAAACTTCGCCGCGGACGAGGCGCGCGACGCGCATCCATCCGACGAGGGCCAGGGCGAGGGCGATGGATACGACGCCTTTCTCGAAGACAAGGGAAAAGAGAATGATGAGAAGAAGCTCGGGAAGGCCGTAGAGAATATCCACGAGCCGCATCATCGCGCCTTCGATCCGCGGCCGCGCGAGTCCCGCCAGGGCGCCATAAAAGAATCCGAGGGCGGTCGAAAGAATCGCCGCCAGGAGCCCCACCGCCACGGATACCCGGGAGCCATAAAGGACGCGCGTGAGAAGATCGCGCCCCAGGCGGTCCGTGCCGAACCAGTGGGCGGCGTTCGGGGAGAGGAGCACGTCATCCGGAAAAATCCCGCCCATGGGATAAGGAGAAACTACCGGCGCCAGGGCTGCGAGGATAATGAGGACGAATGCCAGAAGGGTGCTTACAAGCGCGAGGGGATCGGCAAGGAGTTTCTTCACGGTCCCTCCTTGCCCACGCGGACGCGCGGATCGGCGAGCGTGTAGAGGAGATCGACGGCGAGGTTCGCCCCCGCGAGGATGGCCGTGTAGAAAACGGTGATCCCCAAAATGACGGTGTAATCCCGGTCCACGACGCTCGAAACGAAGAACCTTCCCATGCCGGGGATGCCGAACACGGTTTCGATGACGAAGGAACCTGTCACGAGGGCGGCAAGCAAAGGGCCCAGGATGGTGAGGATCGTGTAGAGCGCTCCCGGAACGGCGTGGCGGAGGATGACGGCCCCTTCGGAAACGCCCTTGGCCCTTGCCGTCCGGATGTGGGGCTCGGAGAGGGCCGAGAGGAGAGAGCTTCGCGCCAGCCGCGCGATGTAGGCCGTGGGCGCCGCCGCGAGGGCAAGGGAGGGGAGAATCGAATGGAGCGGTCCTTCCCATCTCGCGGGCGGAAGGATGGGCCAATAAAAAGAGAAAAAGAGAATGAGAATCCCCGCCACGACGAAGTTGGGGAGAGCGACCCCCATGGCCGTAAAGACTTGCAGGGCGCCGTCGGTGAAATCCTTCGCCCCGCCTTTGGCGCGCCGCCAGCCGGAAACAAATCCAAGCGAGAGTCCCAGGGTGACGGCGAGAACAAACGCCTGGAGCCCGAGCTGAAGGCTTGCGGGGGCCGCATCCAAAAGGATGTCCCGTACGGGCCGGCCCCGGTACTTCATGGAATCCCCGAAATCGAGGACGGGGACGCCCGCCAGCACGCGCGCGAGCTGCACGGGGACGGGGGCGTCGAGGCCGTAGTGTTTTTTGAGATTTTCGAGCACTTCGGGGGGAAGGCCTTTTTCCGTGGTGAAAGGCCCGCCGGGAACGGCGCGCTGCAAGAGGAACGTGAGCGCCGCCACGGCAAAGACGACGAGGACGCCCGAGAGAAGGCGGCGGAGGAGGTAAGCCGTCACGGCATTTTCTCCGGAAGGAGTTTCGTCTTGTCGAACCGCAGGCGCGCCATGGAATCGAGCGAGAATCCCTCTACCCAGGGTTGCGTCACGACGTTTTCGGTGGTTGAGAAGAGGGGGATGATCACGGCGTCTTCTTCGAGGAGAAGGCGCTGGGCTTCCTCGCAAAGGAGCCGGCGCTTTTCGGCATCAAGTTCCCGGGCGGCCCGGGCGATCAAATCGTCGTAACGGGCGCTTTTCCAGCGGGTCTTGTTGTTGCCGCTGTAGGACGTGAAGAGATTTAGAAAGTTATCGGGATCGGGATAATCGGCGCCCCACCCCATGCGATAGAGGGCGGGCGGGTCGCGCAGGAGTTTTTCAAGGAAGACTTTCCACTCGACGTTTTCGATCTGGACTTCGACCCCCAGGTTCTCGCGCCATTGGGCCTGAAGCACCTGGGCCACGAGTTCGTTTTCCTCGTTCGCGTTAAAGAGCGCTTTTACCTTGGGAAAGTTTTTGGGCGTGGCGAAGCCCGCTTCCCGCAAGAGGGCTTTGGCTTTTTCCAAATCGAAGGAAAGCCCAATGCCTTCGTTGTGGCCGAACATGTTAGGCGGAATCCAGCTTGTCGCGGGTTTCTGGCCGCCCCGGAGGATTTTGGGAAAGGCCGAGCGGTCGACGGCGTGGGCAAACGCCCTTCGGACCCTTGGGTCCGTAAAGGGCGGCGCTTCTACGTTGAAGCCGTAGTAGTAGCCGCGAAGCTGCGGCACGCGGCGAAATCCCGGCAGGGACTCATACCGGGGGATGTCGAGGGAATCGACGGAATGATTGTCCATGACGTCGAGTTCGCCCCGGTCGAAGAGGGTCATCACCGTGCGTTTCTCGGGGATCATGATGAAGCGGACGCGGGGGAGGGGAGGGGCGCCGAGGAAAAAATCCTCGTTGCGCTTGAGTTCGAGGACGTCTTCGTGCCGCCAGGCGTTGAGCTTGAAGGGGCCGTTCGTGACGATGTGGGCCGGATCGGTCCAGGCATCGCCCCACCTGCTTACGACGTCTTCCCGCTGAGGGAACGTGATCTCGAAAGTCACGAGGCTTAAAAAGAAGGCGGCGGGTTCTTCGAGTTCGGCCACGAGGGTGAAGTCGTCCTTGGCGAAGACCCCCACCTGCTCGCGGGAAGCCTTGCCCTCGTTAAACGCCCTTCCGTTCCGAAGGGGAAATAAAAGATACGCGTACTCGGAAGCGGTCTTGGGATCGAGAATCCGTTTCCAGGAGAAAACAAAGTCGTGGGCCGTGACGGGCTTCCCGTCGGTCCACCGGGCATCTTCCCGCAAGTGAAAGACGTAGCGCCGCCCGCCGTCTTCAATATCCCAGGATTTCGCCAGAACGGGCCGGGGCGTGAGGTTTTCCCCAAACTCGGCAAGCCCCACCATCAAGTTGCAGATGACGTTGAAGGAAACGTGATCCGTGGCGAGAGACCAATCGAGCGAAGGCGGCTCGGTCGCCAAATTGGCGACGAGCGTTTCTTTATTCCGCTGGGCCGTGCAGGCGGATGAGAAGGCGAGAGCGATCAGGCCGAGAACTTTTAACCGGAAATGGAACATGGGCGGCGGAAAACTAACCCTGCCGGTAGCGCTGGGCGATGGGCATGAGGCGCCCGGCGCCAAAGGCCCGGTGGGTGATCCGGAGGATGGGCGCGGCCTGCCGGCGCTTGTATTCGTTCAGGTCGACCATCCGCACGATGCGCCGGACGATGGCCTCGTCGTAACCCATCTTCACGATCTCCGGGATGCTTTTGTTTTCTTCCACGTAGGCTTCGAGGATCGGGTCGAGGACCGAATAGGGCGGGAGCGAGTCCTCGTCCTTCTGGCCCGGGCGAAGCTCGGCCGAGGGGGGCTTCTCGATGGTCGGGAGCGGGATGCGGATTTTCTCCCGGTTGATCCATTGGGCGATGTCGTAGACGAGCACTTTGGGAACATCTCCGATAGCCGCTAGCCCGCCGCACATGTCGCCATAGAGGGTCGTGTACCCAACGGCCGTTTCCGATTTGTTCCCGGTCGAAAGGACGAGGGCGCCCGTTTCGTTGGAAAGTCCCATGAGGAGGATGCCCCGGCAGCGGGCCTGGATGTTTTCTTCCGTCGTCGCGATCTCGCCCGGCTTTCGCTCGCGAAGCACGGGAGCGAGTTGCTTTCGGAACGCCTCGTACATGGGCGTGATTTCAACTTTATCGATGCGGATGCCCAGGTTGTCGGCCAGGGCGTAGGCGTCGTCCATGCTCCCCTGGGACGAATAGGGGGAGGGCATGGAAAGCCCCCGCACGTTCTCGGGGCCGAGCGCGTCGGCGGCGAGCGTGGCGACGAGGGCCGAATCGATCCCGCCCGAAAGGCCGATGATGGCTTTGGAAAATCCGCACTTGTGGACGTAATCGCGAAGACCAAGGACGAGCGCCCGGTACGCCTCTTCAGCGCGGCTTATCTTTGGCTCCACCACGGCGGGCGGCGGATTTTCAAGATCGAAGACGAGCAGGTCTTCTTCGAATCCCTTGGCAAGCGCCCGGATGGTTCCATCCGGCGCCGCCACGGCCGAGTGGCCGTCGAAGATGAGGGCGTCGTTCCCGCCGACGAGGTTCACGTAGATGGTCCAGGCCTTCCGCTTTTTCGCGAGGCTTTTGAGCATCTCCAGACGGAGGGGGACTTTTCCCAGGTGGAATGGCGAGCCGGAGATGTTGAGGAGCAAATTGAAATCGCCCAGTTGTTCGACGGGATCGTTCTTGTAGAGACGCCGGTGCCAGAACCCCTTGTCGTTCCAGATGTCCTCGCAGACGGTGAGGGCCGCCTTGCGGCCGCCCAGGGATTCGGTCTCGTACTGAGAGCCGGGTTCAAAGTAACGGGATTCGTCGAAGACGTCGTACGTGGGGAGGAGGCGCTTGCGATGGCGGGATATGACTTTGCCGTCTTTCAAGATGGCCGCCGTGTTGAAGAGCCCCTTCCCGTCGGCATTGGGATTGGGCTCGGCATAACCCACGACGGCCGTGATGCCGGAAATTTTCGAGGCGATCTCCGTCAAAGTCTTTTCCTGGCTCGCCACGAAATGGGGCATGTGGAGAAGGTCGAGGGGTGGGTAGCCCGTGATCGTGAGTTCGGGGAAAACGGCGAGCGCCGCCCCGGCCTTCCTCGCCCGCTCCGCGAAATCGAGAATCTTCCCCGCGTTCTCGTGGAGCGCGCCGACGGTCGTGTTGATCTGGGCGAGGGCGATCTTCATTTAATTACGGTAGCTTTTTCTTTTCCTGAAATCCCGAGGAGTTCCTCGTAGAGCGCCGCCAGATCGCGGCACAGGCGCTTTTCGGAATAATGCGCCAGAACCTTTTGCCGGGCCTCTTCGCGCGCGGCGGGCGGGGGAGGGGAAGCGAGCAGGTTCGAAAGGGCCTCCGCCAGGGCGTCCGCGTTTCCGGGAGGGACGAGCGTCCCCGTGCCCGCCGTGGAAAAAACGTCCCGCACGCCCCCCACGCCGGTGGCTACGACCGGCACGCCCGCCGCCAGGGCTTCGATGACGGCCACGGGGGTTCCCTCGTTGTCGGAGGTAAGGGCGAGGGCGTCGAGGGAAGCGTAAATTTCCGGCAGATCGGTCCGAAAGCCCGTGAAGTGGCAGCGATCCGAGAGGCCCAGTTCCTTCGCGCGGGCCTTTAATTTTTCTTCCAACT
>JBFLVN010000084.1:0-13275 GCA_040758475.1 Bdellovibrionota bacterium | reverse complement strand
CGCAGGTCGCCGCTGGCGCCCATCACTTTCACGCCGCTCACGCCCTCTTCCGTCAAGTCCCCGTCGCAGCCATAAGTGGCGCAGTCGGCCGCCGCGGCGGCGAGGAGAGTTTCCGCCGAAAGGGTCGATGTCACCTGCGCCACGGGCCCGCCGCTATCGCTCCCACAACCTTGAAAGGCCAGAAGGCCGCCCGCCGCAAGGGCCAAGGCGGCCACGAACGAAAAAGATTTGCGGATCATGGAAGTATCCCTCTCGCTGTCCCGCTTCACCGTTTTTTGGAGGCGGGAGGAATTATAGGCCATGGGGGCTTGCCTACAAGGTGGGGGCCCCAAAAACCGTACACTCGCAGTAAACGGCGTTGGTTCCTTGGAGCCGAAGGCTTTGTCGGCTCCCCCAAGGGCAGAGCGCTTTCCCCGGCCGGATTCTTCCTGTCAGAGTACGCGGCGAATCCGGGGGATTTGGACGAGGAGAAGGCCGTATGACAACCGTCAGCGAGATCGTCGAGCAACAACGCGCGAACTGGAACAAGTTTTCCGCCGGCTGGAAGAAGTGGGACGCGCTCACCATGAAGATGCTCCGCCCCGCGGGAGAGGCGATCCTGGAGGCGGCGGGCCTCCAGGAAACGGACCACGTCCTGGACCTCGCCTCCGGCACGGGGGAGCCGGGCCTTACGGCGGCGGGGATCGTGAAAAAGGGCAAAGTCCTGGCTTTCGATCTTTCGGAAGGCATGATCGCCGTGGCCAACGAGAACGCGAGGGCCCGGGGCCTTGCCAATTTCGAATCGCGCACCGGGAGCGCCGAGAAGACCGGCGAAAAAAATGATTCCTTCGACGTGGCCCTCTGCCGCTTCGGCTTCATGTTCTTTCCCGACATCCCCGCCGCCGCCAAGGAACTCCACCGCGTCCTGAAGCCCGGCGGGCGCCTCGTGGCGGCCGTGTGGTCGGACCCCGAGAACAACCCCTGGGCCACCACCGTCGCGGGGGTCATCAACGAATACGTTTCCATCCCGCAGCCCCCGCCCGGGGCGCCGGGCCTCTTCCGCTGCGCCGGAAAGGATTTCCTCCCCGAGCACCTGCGCGCCGCCGGGTTCCGGGACGTCTCGGCCAAAGAGATCAAATGGGAAACCCCTTTCGAATCGCCCGAGACCTATTGGACCTTCATGTCCGAAGTGGCCCAGCCGGTCGTCGCGGGCCTCGCCAAGGCGGACGAACCGACGCGCGAGAAAATCCGCAGGACCGTCTTCGAGCGGACGTCCAAGAACGTCCGCAACGGAAGTTTGCATCTCAACTACGGAAGCTGGATCGTGGAGGGGAGGAAGTAGAAAATTTCCTCGCCTTCCTTCTCCAAATTTTTAACATATCAACTCAGCTCGGTTATTCCCGATTCGAATTTTTCTTTCGCCTTTTCCCGTTCGCCTCCGCCCAGCTTCACCCGGCAAAAAATCAGGGAGCTTTCCACGCCCGCGTCTTGTCCGGACATTCATCCAGCAAGGCTGCGAGCGTCTTGCCCGACACCGGGTGCCGGAAATTTCCGGCGATCTGGGCCAGCGGCGCCAGGACGAACCGGCGCTTTTCCATTTCGGGATGGGGAATGCGAAGTCCCGGCTCGTTCACCACGATCTCTCCATATGCGAGGACATCCAGATCGATGGGCCGGTCCAGGTACTCCCCCGATGCGCCGCGGCGCTTTACCTTCCCAAGGAGCCGCTCGATCCGCTGGAGTTCCGAAAGGAGAGCGCTTGGCGAGAGAACCGTCTCGATGGCCGCGCAGGCGTTCAGGAATCCGGGCGTGCCCGGGGGCATCCCCCAGGGTTCGCTCGCATAGAAGGAACTCGTACGAAGGAGTTTCGTGCCCGGAAGGGCGGCGATGCGCGAGAGGGCGGAGTGGATGCTGCGTCTGCGATCGCCGAGGTTGGAGCCGAGAGCGATGAAGCAGGAAGGCATGATCAGCCACCGAGAGAAGAATTTAGCCACCGATGAACACAGATGAACACGGATAAGAGAAGCGACCATCCCCCGGCCTTCGGCCGCCCCCTTCCTGAACAAGAAGGGGGCCAATCCTCTGAACCCTCTTCCTCTTTAGGAAGAGGGTGGCGGCGAAGCCGCCGGGAGATGGTAGAGAAAGCGGCTCAATTCTTCTCAGAGCGCCTTCTTCATCCGCTCCATGGCTTCTTCGAGGCGTTCGACTTCGACGGTGAGGGCGATGCGGAAGTATCCCTCCCCGGCGGCGCCAAAGCCGCTGCCGGGAGTCACCACCACGCCCACGTCGAGCATCTTGGAGACGAAGCTCGCGGAGGTATAACCGTCCGGCACGTCGGCCCAGATGAAGAAGCCGGCCTTGGGTTTCAAGTACTTGATCCCCATGCCGCGAAGGGCCTTGAGCACCACGTTGCGGCGCTTTTTGTACAGGCGCCGCATCTTTTCGACGCTCTTGAAGTCGGATTTGAGACCCGCGATGCCGGCCATCTGGATCGCGTTGAAGGCGCCCGAGTCCACGTTCGTCTTGATCTGCCCGAGGCCCGCGATGAGTTCGGGATTTCCCGCCGCCCAGCCGATGCGCCAGCCGGTCATGTTGAAGGTCTTGGAAAGGGAGTGGAACTCGATGGCCACGTCCTTGGCGCCGGGCACCTCGAAAATCGAAAGGGGCTTTTCGTTCTCGTCGTAATAGATCTCCGAATAGGCGCAGTCGGTCACGACGATGGTGTTGTATTTTTTCCCCCAGGCCACGAGTTCTTCGAAAAATTCCCGCGTGGCCGTGGCCCCGGTGGGGTTGGAGGGGTAGGCAAGGAAAATGGCCTTGGCCCTTCTGGCCACGTCCTCGGGAATCTTCTTGAGCTCGGGGAGCCAGTGGGTCCGGTGGCTCATGGGGGTGCGATAGACCTCGCCCCCGGCGAACGAAACGGCCGTGGCCGGAACGGGGTAGCAGGGGTCCGTCACGATGGCGAGGTCGCCGGGATTGATGAACGCGAGCGGGAAGTGGGCGATCCCCTCCTTGGAACCAATCAGGGTGATCACTTCGGTCTTGGGGTCGAGCGTCACGCCGAAGCGCTTTTGCATGAAATCGGCCGCCGCCGTCCGGAACTCGATCATGCCGTCGTAATCGGGGTAGCGGTGGGTACTCGGGTCCTTGGCCGCCCGAGCCAGTTCCTTGATGATGAAGGCTGGCGTGGGCTTGTCCGGATCGCCAATCCCCATGCTGATGATGTCCACCCCGCGGGCGGCCACTTCCCGCTTCTTCTTGTCGATGTCGGCGAAGAGATAGGGCGGAAGCTTCTTGATCCGGTCGGCTTTCTCGAAAGGCATGGTGCGATCCTCGCGGCGCCGCCCGGAACTATCCGGGCCGTCAGGGAAAACGCCTGTAGCCCAAGGGGCAAGGCGGGGCAAATGGCACCTCCCCGCCGGAACGAAATGAGGTATACTTCTTTTCCCAAGAGGTCCGAAAGCGCATGCCTCGCGCGGTCAAAAAACGAGTCACGGTCCAAGAGGGCGGCCTCATCGAAATCCGCGCGCCCGAACTTCCAGCCGGCACGATCGCCAAGGTCATCGTGGTTCCAGAAGCCAAACTGGAAGAGCGCAAGGCCCTCGCCCGGGAACTTTCCGCCTTGTTCAAGGAAACCCAATCCCTCCCCCAGTCGAAAGTCATCACCGAGCAAGAGATCGCCGAAGAGATCGCGGCCTATCGCACGTAAGTTTCCTACCTGTCTCAAAGTCCGAGTCATTCCGAGCGGAGCGAGGAATCTCTTTTCATCCGATTGCGCGAGGGTCCGTTTCCGACCATCCCCCGGCCTACTTCCGATGCCCCTCTCCCCCTGGGAGAGAGTGCCGCGAAGCGGCGGGAGAGGGCCCTCTCCCGGCCTTCGGCCACCCTCCCCCAAAGGGGGAGGGGCATTTTCGGTCGCGGCGAAGCCACTGGGAGATGGTCGTGAAAGAGATTCCTCGCCCTTCGGCCTCGGAATGACAAGCAGGCCTGCCGGAGAACGCTTCCTGACGCCCGCATCAGCGGCGCCCCGTTGCCGCCGCGGGCGGCTTCGTGGTATGCGTTCCCCATCGGCGCTTTCGTTGGGTAAAGCGCCGCAATTCCCAACTCGGAGGCTCTCCCCACATGGCCAGCGACCGTGACACTTTCATCATCTCCGGCATGCGGACCCCCATGGGTTCGTTCCTCGGCAAACTAAAGGACGTGCCCGCCGCCAAGCTCGGCGCCGAAGCGATCAAGAGCGCCCTCGGACAGGCCGGGATCAAGGGCGATCAGGTGGACGAAGTGTTCATGGGGAACGTCCTCATGGCCGGGCAGGGCCAGGCTCCCGGGCGGCAAGCCTCGCTCTACGCGGGGATTCCCGACTCGGTTTCCGCCAACACGATCAACAAGATGTGCGGCTCAGGCATGAAGGCCGTCATGTGGGCCGAGCAGGCCATCCGCGCCGGCGACCTCGACATTTCCGTCGCGGGCGGCATGGAGAGCATGAGCCGCGCCCCTTACCTCGTGGAAAAAGGCCGCGAGGGATTCCGCATGGGCCACGTCCAGGTGAAGGATTCCATGATCGCGGACGGCCTGTGGGACGTCTACAACGACAAACACATGGGAAGCTGCGCCGAGCTCTGCGCCAAGGAGCGGGACATCTCGCGGCAGGCCCAGGACGATTACGCCGTCGAGAGTTACAAGAAAGCCCAGGCGGCTGTGAAGGAAGGGAAGTTCAAGGCCGAGATCGTCGCCGTGCCCGTGCCCCAGCGCAAGGGCGACCCGGTGATGGTTTCCGAGGACGAAGAGCCCTTCCAGGGGGATGTGGGCAAGCTCGGCTCGCTCCGGCCCGCCTTCGAGAAGGACGGGACGGTCACGGCCGGAAACGCTTCGACCATCAACGACGGCGCGGCGGCCCTCGTGCTCGCGAGCGGCAAGGCCGTCAAGGAGAAGAACCTAAAACCCCGCGCCCGGATCGTGGGCCACGCCAACGGCGGCCGCGAGCCCGTGTGGTTTACGATGGCCCCGTCCATCGCCATCCGGAACCTTCTCAAGAAGACCGGCTGGAAGGTCGAGGACGTGGACCTCTGGGAGCTAAACGAAGCCTTTGCGGTCGTCGCTCTCGGCAATCTCTCCGAACTCAAGATCGACCCCAAGAAGTGCAACGTGAACGGCGGCGCAGTCGCCCTGGGGCACCCCATCGGCGCCTCGGGGGCTAGGATCATCGTGACGCTCCTCAACGCCATGGAAGCCCGCAATGCGAAGAAAGGCATAGCCTCCCTCTGCATCGGCGGCGGCGAAGGAGTGGCGCTTGCCATCGAGCGGTCTTAAATAAGAATTCTTCTGTTTCCACGGGCAGGGGCGCTGGGCTAGCGCCCCTGTTTCTTTTATGCCTGCCCCCTCGCCAGCTGCCTTAAATTTAGGCACCCCCCCGCCGCCCTATTCCGATCCCTCCCTGCCATCATTCCGGAATTATCCAATCAATTCGGGCAGATAGCTATTTTTCTCGCGGTTTACAGGCTTTGGCACAAATCCTGTTACAAGTCCGCTACGCGAGGCCGGGAGCGGGTGTGCGCAACCCAAAGACGCGCATTCAGGCCCCCGGTCTCGCCGAGGCTCACAACACAAAAGGAGAGGATGGAATCATGAAGAAGACTACTGCTTTCTTTGCTCTGGCCGCCCTGGCGGCAGTCCTTGCCGCCGCGCCGGCACGGGCAGAAGATGCGATTTCGATGAAAGGCATCGGGATTTCGGGCTACGTGGACGCCGTGATGGGCCTGAGCCGCACGTCGGGCGACTTCGCGAGCACGGGCACGAGCCTGCCGGGCCTCTATGCCGGCAAGGTCAGCCTGGCGACCGGCGCTGGCATCAGCGAAACGGATTTCACGTTCGCCGCCACCGAATTCAAGATGCATTTCAACAAGGATTTCGGGGACAAGGCTTCCGCGGTGGCGAGCCTTTCGATTCTCGGGCTGCTCTCCCCGTCTCAGACGCTGACCGATACTAACGGCGACACGGTGACGGTCACGTCCCCCTCGGGCTTCGCGCTGGATCTCCAGCAGGCGGCCGTCAAACTGAACTTCGGCGACGCCCACTTCATGCTCGGCCGGTTCTACGCGCCGATTGGCATAGAGACGGTGGACGCCAATTCCCGAGCGACCATCACGCTCGGCAACGTGTTCAACAACCTGGAACCCTTCTTCCTCACGGGCGCCATGCTCCACTACGCGCCGGAAGAAGGCCCGGGCGGCTTCCTGATCCTTGCCAACGGCCTTGGCGGCAACAACAACGAATGCATCAATGATACCGCCCCCCCTCCGAGCACCCCCCCTGAGGACACCCCCCCTGCGTGCCTCACGAGCGATCCTTCGACCCTCGGCAAGGCGGTCATTGCTGGTGTCACGTACGTGGGCGGCGGCGTTTCCGCGACCCTCCAGTACAACGTGGACTGGGCGGGCGACGGCTCGACCAAGGTGTTTGAAGACGCCACCCAGATTCTCGACCTGAGCGTCCTTTACGATTCGGATAGCTTCATGGCCGGCATGGACGCCCTCTACCGCCGGGACAACGTATTAGCGGCCAACGCCGACACGTTCGGCCTCGAACTCATGGGCGCCGCCAAGATGGACGACCTCGTGGCCGGCATCCGTGGCGACCTCATTCACGCCATCGACAATTCGGGCGTGGGCATCCAGCCGGACGGCAGCGTCTACATGGTTTCGCCCTTCGTGACGTACACCGTGATCGACGGCGTGTTCGTCCGTGGCGAGTACCGGTACGACGCGATCGACCCGGCGGGATCGGGCAACTACCTGCACTCGAACCTGTTCCTGGTGCAGGCGAACGCCACGTTCCAGTAAGGTCCCGGTGGCCCCTGTCGTCCACATGAAGGGCGTCAGGAACGCAAGGGAGGAGGCGGGGGCCACTTGTTACGAGTCTCTTAAACACCGGCCCTAACGGGCAGGCACCCGTAAAAAGGTGTCTCTACTCTCCTCGGCGGGCGCATCCAGAGCCTCGGGTGCGCCCGCCTCTTTTTATATTGCTTGAAGCTCCGCAATTCCCCTCTCCCTTTGGGAGAGGGTGCCCTGAAGGGGCGGGAGAGGGCCAGCTATTGGCGATTGCGCCTTCGCCGGGCGGGCAGACCCCCTGCAGCGTCCGCTGGGGCCAGTCCGGCTTGGCTTTGCGGATTTATTTATCTTTCCACTGGGGCTTGCGCTTTTGCATGAACGCCATGATCCCTTCCTTGGCGTCCTGGGTGGCGAAGCACTTGGCGAGCATTCCGTTGAGATAAGGAAGCGCTTCTTCGAGCGAGAGGGAATCCTGTTTGTAGAAAGCTTCCAAGCCCAGCTTCATGATCGCCTTCGACTTGGAGGCGAGCTTCTCGGCGAACTGCTGGACTTCCTCGTCGAGTTTCTCCGATGGCACGGCCTTGTTGATGAGACCCATGGCCTCGGCTTCCTTGGCGGAGACGCGCTCGCCAAAGAGGATGAGTTCCAAGCCTTTGCGGCGCGACACGCTCCGGAAGATGTTCGCCATGATCATCATGGGGAAGATGCCCCGGTCGATCTCGGGGGTCGAGAAGGTGGCCGACTCTTCCGCCAGGGCGAACTGGCAGGCGCACATGAGCCCGAGCCCACCCGCCATGGCGTACTTCCGCACCTTGGCGATGACGGGCTTTCCGATCTGGGTGAAGGCGAGATTCAATTCCACGAACCCGCCCCGGAAGGGGATCTTGCTCGCCCCGCCCGAGCCCTGGCCGCCCATGACGGAGAGGTCCCCGCCCGCGCAAAAGCAATCCCCCGCCCCCGTCAGGATGATGGCCCCCACCCGGGCGTCGTCCCGGGCGGTTTCGAGGGCCACGATGATTTCGTTCGTAAGCTGCGGCGAGAGGGCGTTCTTCTTCTCCGGCCGGTTCAGGGTGATCGTGCAGACGGCCCCGGAAACGGAATAGAGGAGGTTCTCGAACGGCGGGATTTCGGGGGCTTCGCTCATGGCAACACCTCGGGAGCTCAGACTCCCTCTTTCTTCCAGTCGAACCGTCCCAGGTAACCCGTGTCGTATTTGCCCTTCTTGAAGTTCTCGTCCTCCAGAAGGCGGCGGTGCATGCCGATGTTGGTGGCGGTGCCGGTGACCTTGTATTCGGCCAGGGCCTTCTTCCCCTTCTCGATGGCTTCCGCGCGGTCCTTCCCGTAGGTGATGAGCTTGGCCACGAGGGAATCGTAGAAGGGCGTCACCTGCGTCCCGGCGGCAAAGCCGTTGTCCACCCGCACGCCGTCCCCTTCCTTGGGAAGGACGTATTCGGTGAGCGGCCCCGGCGAGGGGAAGAAGTTCTTGGCCGGGTTCTCGGCGCAGATGCGGAACTCGATGGCGTGCCCCTGGCGCTTGATGTCGGATTGCTTGAGCGGGAGTTTCTCGCCCTTGGCGACGCGGAGTTGGAGCTCGACGAGATCGACGCCCGTCGTCATTTCGGTGATGGGGTGCTCGACCTGGAGGCGCGTGTTCATCTCGATGAAATAGAAGTTCCCCTTCTCATCCGCGATGAACTCGATGGTTCCCGCGTTGTCGTAGGAGACGGCTTTGGCCGAAGAAACGGCCGCGGCGTAAATCTTCTCCAAAATCGCCTGGCCCCCTTCCATGTTCGCGTAAAGAGGGGCCGGGGTTTCTTCGATCACCTTCTGATTGCGCCGCTGCACGGAGCACTCGCGCTCGAAGAAGTGGACGAGGTTCCCGTGCTTGTCGCCGAGCACCTGTACTTCGATGTGGTGAGGATTTTCGACGAGCTTTTCGATGTAGACCGAGCCGTCTCCGAAAGCCTTGAGGGCCGCCGTGGAGGCGCGCTCGTAGCAGGATGCGAGGTCGTCAGGGCTCTTCACCGGCATCATGCCGATACCGCCGCCGCCCGCCGTCGCCTTGAAGAGGATGGGGTAGCCGATCTCCTCGGCCACCTTGCGCGCTTCATCCACGCCCGAAATATTCCCCTTGCTTCCCGGAACGGTGGGGAGCCCCGCCTCCTGAACGAGGGCCCGGGCGGTGGCCTTGTCCCCCATGTTCTCGATGGCGTGGGCGGAGGGGCCCACGAACGTAATACCGGCCGATTTGCACTCGGCGGCGAAGTGGGTGTTCTCGGAGAGGAAGCCGTAGCCCGGATGGACGGCGTCGGCGCCCCGCTTCTTGGCGACTTCGAGAATCTTGACGGCGTTCAAGTAGCTCTGGGCGGAAGGGGGCGGCCCGATGCACTCGGCCTCGTCGGCGTTCTTGACGAAGGGCATGTTGGCGTCGGCCTCCGAATGGACGGCCACGGTCTTGATCCCGAGGCGTTTGCACGTGCGGATGACCCGCATGGCGATCTCGCCGCGGTTGGCGATGAGCACTTTGGAAAACATGAAAAGTTCCTCTTTGTCGTGGGGCGTTTGGGAGGCGAAGGGCCCGGGTGGCCCCGTCCTCCCCGCCCGCCCGTTCTAGATGAAACGCCCGGCGGACGCAAGGAAAAAGTGATCAAACGCTTACTTTCCACGGGAAGGGTGCGCACCCCCTTTCGCATCACGCGGTGGCGAAAGGCGGGTCCCCTCCGGGCGCCCGGTTTCCGTGAGCGAAATCACCGCCCGGCGGGCAGGGGGCTTTGCTAACGGAGGCCCCCCGGGTAGACTTCCGCTCCTGGGGACGTCGCCGGGTTTTTCAAAGCCCGGGCGGGGCACTCCAGACATCACGATTCTTCCGGGGAATCTGCCAAAGGGGCGGGGCTTGTTTTGTACGCCACACCTTCCGGCGGCAGCGTTTCCCGGAAATAGTCGAGTCACTTTTCCAAGGGGATCACGGCAATGAACAAGGGATACGGGTTTCTCTCTCCACGGACCATCGGCACCCTGGCGGTAGCGCTTCTGGCGCTCTTCGGCACGGGCGCTTGCTCCCGGGGAGAACGGACGGTCAACGCGACTCTCTCCTTCCCGGCAGCCATCGAAGCCCCCAGCGGGCCCGGCGGCAGCGCCCTGGTCGTCTTCGTCCGCGTCGAAGCGGTCGCGGCCGAAGAGGCGGGCAACCCGGAAGCCCCCATCCTCACGAGCCTCCAGCTCCCCGCGGCCGTTCTCCAGGACCCGGAGTGCATGAGCTACTCCCCCAAGTCCGGGAAGTCCGAAAAGGGCCCCGGCTTTGCCACTTGCAAATTGAACATGCCGTTCCCGATCCCGGACGCAAAAGATCTGGAAATCCGCGTCCGCCTCTTCGTCTCCGATCCTTGTCCGGGTTGCTACGGAACCGCCCTTTGGACCCACGTCTACTACGGATCGGCCATCTACTACGCCCAGGAAAGCGAGATGATTCCGGCCTCGCGCGGCCTTACCGCTCCGTCTTGCGACGAGCTACCCGGCGGAGACAACTGCACGATCCAGCTTTACGATTGGAATAGCGCCAGCGCGCCTGAGGGGAGCGGCTATGGAGACCTGGGCGGCGTACTGGAAATCGCCACCGAGTCGAACGCGGCCGATGAACGCTGCGACCCGAGGGATACGCCCGTTCCCGCCGAGCACGCGACCGTGGTGGCCTACGACGCGCAGACCAACGTTCCGCTGGCCATCATCAACGCGATTGACACGAGCCTGCCCCTGACGGACAATTCCAGCGACGACGACGACGGAGAGTACTACTTCTCCAGCTTGCTCCCCGTCGGCCGGGAGGTGCGCCTCTACGCCCACTTCACGGGCGGCCTGGGCTACTCGACGGAAAGCGTTTTCAGCTTCCAAGACACCACTAGCTCGTACTACTCCGTCGGGCCCGACGGTTTCGACGTGGGCAGCTACGTACCGGTGGGAAATACGTCCTATCCTCCGCGCGACTCCCTTAGCAACCCGATTACCGACGCCAATCTCACCATGGGAAATTGCCCCCCTCGCACGGCGGTAAACGTGCGGTTCTTCGAGCAATTGGGGTATCCCGAGAATCCGGCGGCGGGGCTGGTATCCCTCCCACTGGGCACCGTGAATGATGATTCCAGCGATGGAAGCCTCTTTGGCGCCGCCAATGATGCGAACGTGGATTTCTCCATCCGGCAATGCACGATTTACGGTAACTGTGGAGACACCGACGCGGCCACTTTGTCCATCGACGCCGAACACGCTGCGCTCTTCAGCTCCGGCGGGCCGCCTTTTGATCTTGCAGTGCCGAGTCCCTTCGCCAGCTTTATTGGCTCCAAGGCTTTCCCCACCTGGACCATTCCGGGGCTCTCTTTCTTCGGCGTGCCCAACCACGCCACGACGGAGATTTACGTGTACGGCCTCACCGATCCCGACGATCCGGGCCCGGACCTCTTTTCTGATTCTCCCTCTCCCTTCAGCAACGTGGTGGAAGCGTACGATGGTACCTACTACGCGGGCGTCGAGCTCTTCAACGCCGTCCTGGCGCCCGGGGGAACCGCCAACGTGGACGTGATCATCCACCGGCCGCCACCCGCCACTGCCTGCGGCGTGGACCTGCAAAACAACGTCATCTTCATCAATCACCCCTACGCCTCCGATCCTTATGGCCGGTACATCGATATCGGCTATTTCCACGACTTGGGCATCATTGTTTCCAAGGACGCCAAGGGCGCCAGCTCTTTCTACGGCGAGACGAGCTGCGACTGGTATTCGGGGGCCGGCGTCCCCGCCCCGTTCAACGTTCCCCACTACGAATGCTCGCCCGGCCCCATTCCCGAAGGCGGGAGCTACGAGATCGCCGTGCGGGAACGCAGCGAAGTCGGCGGCTGGGGCAGCGCGATCGCCACCCTCGATTGCGACGACGTAACCACCTTCTACCAGTCCCAGGAACTCATCGCCATCAATCCAGCAAGCGGCGCCGTCACCGTGCGGGGCCCCATCCCAGCTCTCATAGACGCCATCGTGATGGCTCCGGCCACGGCCGATTCGGCCTGTGCCGGAAAGCTCTACGCGGCCGACGGACTGGGCGGATACGAAGGGAATCTTTACGAGCTCGACCCCGTTACTGGCGGTATCATTGAAAACATCGGGCCAATCCAAGATGCCATCCCAAACCCTTACGCCATTACCGGACTGGCCATCGATCCTTCTAATTGCACTCTCTACGCCACGACGCCTTCTTGTCCCAACTATTTAGGATGTTATGGATACTCGGACCTTCTGACTATCAACACCACGGATGCCGTTGTGACCGTTATCGACCCCATCTACGATTACTTCTACAACGATTCCTACACCGTTCCCGACATCGAGTTCGTGGGGGATACCCTCCTGGGATTCACGGGCAACAACGAACTGATCGAGATCGACCCCGCGACCGCGGAGGCCACCTATCTCGGGTATCTCGATGCCGACGACCAGACTGGAAACGGCCTGGGAGCGGTCGGAACGGCGCTCTTCGCCTCCCCCGAAGGATCCGCGGGCAGCCTTTACCGGGTGAACGCCGCGAACGGAACTTCCCCCGGAAAAGTCCGCCTCACGGGGGGAACGGGCTGCCCGGTTACGTCCCTCACGAACGTGGGCGGCATCCTCCTTGGCGTCCAGGGCAACGTGCAGAACCCGGACGGCTATGGCCGGTGCAGCCGGGGAAGTGCCGTGCCGTACGACTGGGATCAGGCCCTCGTATCCATTGATACCAATACGGGATTTGTGAAATGGATCGGAGACGTCGTTACGACAAACGATAATCCGGATGCCCTCGCATACGCCCCGAACACGGCTGCTTGCGTGAGCGCCGGCGTAGCCGACAAGCTCTTCGGGGCCGAGTCAGGAGACACGAACGGGGATATTTTCGAAATCGATATCACTGACGGCTCGGTTTCGAACTCGGTGGCCATGACAGTGCTCCCCTCCGGCTTTATCGGCGTTTCGGCCATGGCGTTCCATCCCACAAGTTGTACGCTCTTTGCCGTCGATAACGCTGACGACCTCTACACCATCAACCCAAGCACTGGAGTCGCAACCCTTGTGGGTGCTTTGGGCTTGGGAAGAGTAACGGACATCGCCTTCAACGCGGCCGGCAATCTCTTCGGCCTGACGTCTCAATCGGCTGGAACCGAGTTGATCTCCATCAATACGAGCACCGGCGTGGCAACGGTTCAGGGAGCCAACAATCCCGGCGGAGGTTTCGGAGGGAACGGCCTCGAGTTCCTCGGTACCACGCTCTACGCCGGCCGCAACGGCACGTGGGGCGAACTCGATACGCTCAATTCTTCGACCGGCGCCGTCACCGCCACGGACGTTTTTCTCTTCGGCGGCGGGAGCGTGAACGGCTGTCAGATCATGGCCCTCACGAACGTGAATGGCACGCTCTACGGCATCCAGAAAGACGGCAACTGCACGCCCGTCG
>JBFLVN010000083.1:0-13357 GCA_040758475.1 Bdellovibrionota bacterium | reverse complement strand
GACGGGCGGGTCCTGCCGCCCGGCGGGAGCCCCGCGCTCGAAAAGGACGAGCAACCGGGCGTGATCGACGCGAATGACGAGATCATTTTCCTTCTCAAGGATTTGGCCGGCCCTTGCCCCGAGGAGCAGTTGGCGGCGGCCAAGGGGGATTTGACGGTGCTACGTGCGAGTGCCGCCAACCTGCGCGCACCCGCTTTCGCCTACTTGCTTCTCGCCGAAAAAAGCTTCCTGCCTTCGGATACGCCGGTCGCTTACGACGCCTCGACCGATACGGTGACGACCGATGGATATTTTTGGGGGTACGATTCCAAGCGCCCGTTTCATTACAGCCGCATGGGATACGCCGATCTCCAGGGGCGCTCAAAAGAAGATTTGCTGGACCGGCTCAAGGTCCGCATGCGCGTGAAGGCCCTGGGGAGCATGGTCCAACTCCTGTTTAAGGAGGACGAGATCGAGTCCCGGCTCGATGGCGTGCGCTGGGGGCCGGTGCGGGTCGTCCGGGAGGTCTGGGCCCAGATCAAGCCGGTACCGGGTCTGGCCATTCCCCTGACGATCCGGTTCGCCCACTACCCGCGGCTCTGGCAGGCGTCCGTGAAGTTTCGCATGCCCCAGATGGCGGCCCTTTCAGTTTCCTCGATGGACGTGGCCCTGATCCACGATTTCGTGGACTTGCGGGGAATCCGGCTCTCGACGAGCGGCCTTTCCCAGGGAACGGTGATCGACGGGAAAATGATCGAGCAGGAACGCTCGCTCGATCTGGGCCCCCAGCCCTGGTTCATGATCAGCGGCCTGGGGCTCAATCAGGTGACCGTGGTCGATTTAGAGCCGGGCCTGAACCTCCGTGCCACCGCTCTTTTCGTCGAAGGGGGAGCCGAAGTGGCCGACCGCCCCGAAGAGGTGCCGGGAGGCCTTCCTTCCGTCGGATACGGCTTTACGGGGTGGGAAAACCTCAAGGCCAGGACCTATGCCTTCGGCGCCAACATCGCCGCGCTTCCCGGATTCCCCGAAGGAGGGGGGACCGGTTTCTACCGGACCCTCCGGACCCCCATCGACGTGCAAGTCACCACTCGCGAAGGAGCGAAATCTCCGGGCGCCGCCGATTGAACCGATTCTCGTTGTTCATTAAGACAAGCACAGAGGGAGTTTGGGTGCCGTACGCCATTCACCCAGTGATAAAGTATTTCCGCCACGCGGGTCTTTTGGCCGCCCTGGGGATCGGGATTTCTACCAATTTAGCCTGGGCGGCGAAAAGCGAGGCGCCTGCCAGTGCTTCCGTCCTCCCCGTTGTCCTCAAGGGGCAGGACGCCCCCGCGCTTCTCGGGAAAAACCCCCTCCGCCTTTCGGCTTTTACCTGCCAGGAAGGGAAACCCAAGCCCATCGTTTTCCAGGTGGACGAAGTGAACGCCGATGGCCGGGTCGTTCCGCCGGACGCGAGCGAGCGAATGGCCAAGGACGAGCAACCGGGCGTTATCGACGCGAACGACGAGATCGTTTTCTTGCTCAAAGATTTGGGAGAGAAATGTTCGGCCGAGCAACTGGCCAACGCCCGCGGCCGGCTTGTGACCGTGCAGGTCTCTTCCGCCCACCTACGGGAACCGGCCGTGGTCTATTTACTGGAATCGGACCGGGGGTTCGTTCCTTCCGAAAGTGCGGTTCGTTACGACGCCAAAACCGATTCGGTCGTCGCCGAGGGATATACTTTTGGGTACGATCCCAAGCGCCCCTTTTTGTTCCTCCGCATGATTTATCCGGATTTCCGCGCCCGCGCGAAGGACGATGTGCTGGACCGCCTCAAGGTGAGAATCCACGTCAAGGCTCTGGGAAGCATGATCAAATTGAACGTGGACGAAGATGATTTCGAGGCGGAGATGGATGGGGTCCGGGTGGGGCCCGTGCGGGTTGTCCGGGAAATGACCATCCGGATCAAGGCCGTGCCGGGCCTTACGCTCACGGCGCTGGCCCGGTTTTCCCACTACGGCCGCATGATGCATGCCGACATCCGGGTGAAGTTCTCCAAAGTCGTGGCCCTGGCGGTTTCCTCCCTGGACATGTCGATCTTCCTCGATTTCACCGACATCCGGGGGGTGCGGGTCATCACGAGCGGCCTTCCCGAAGGGGCCCTCGTGGACGGCAAGATGATCCAGCAGGAAAAGGCCATGACCCTGGGCCACCAACCCTGGTTCATGTTGAGCGGCGGGGGATTGAATCAGATCGCCGTCATCGACCTGGACAAAGACCTTACCGTCGAGCCGGTGGCCGTTTTCATCGACGATCCCGCTTACGCCGACCCGCCGGAAGAAGTCCCCGGGGCAATGCCGACGGCGGGGTATGAATTTCGGGGCTGGGAGAATTTGAAGGCCAAGTGGTATTTCTTCGAAGCCCGGATCGCCGCTCTTCCCGCCGTCCCCGAGGGGGGCGGGAGCGGCTTCTACAAAATCGTCCACCAGCCCTTCGAGTTCAAAACCGCGGTCCGGGAAGCCGAATAGCTTACTTGTATTCGAGCAGGTCTTTTTGCTCGTCGATCATGTCGGGCGCGGTGGCGGTTGTTTTGCCGGAAACGCGAAGGTCTTGCTGCACCTGCCGCTTAAAAAGCCACACGATCCCCTGGTAGATGATCACGGGCGGTCCCACGATGAGGAACGCCGCAAGGAGCTTCCAGGGCCATCCTCCACCGCTCCGCACGCCGTGTTCGTAAGTGATGAGGGCGCTCACGATCCCCACGAGCATGCCGATGGCGCAAAGCAGCATGGCGCTCCGGGCCCAGTAGAAAGCCCGGATGTTCACCCGGTGCTTGTGGACCCAGGGTTCGGCCTCGGGGGAGGCGCAATCGAGCAGGTCGTGGCCGGGCCCGCATTTGTGGCAGTAGGAACCGCCGAACCAAAAAGCGCCGCATTGGGGACAGACTTTGACCATGGGGGGGAATGGCCCTCGCGCTCCCGCGAGCGAGGGGCGGAGGATAGCGAAGGGGCATTGGTAAGCCAAAGGGCGTGACCCTTCGGAAATTTTGAGCTACAAAAATCCCGTTAAGGACAAAGACGTGGAGGCGGTCATGCGAAAAATCGTCGTGATAGCGGTTTTCTTCCTGGTTTCGGGATGCGTCTGGAAGAGCGATTTCGAGGCGCTCCAGGCCAAGCAGCGGGCGACGGCCGGCGAGCTGGATACTGCCAAGGGGCGGGTCTCGGAACTCGAAACCGAGAAGGCCGCCCTGCAAGGGGACCTGGAACGCACGACCCAGGAACTCCAGAAGAAGATCGCCCAGCTCGAAGAGAACCTCGCCGAGCGCCAGAAGGAATCCCAGGAACGCCTCCAGAAAATGGCCGATGACCTGGATGCGGCCAAGCGCGCGGGCAGCGAACAGCTAGCCCGGCTCCAGAGCGAATACGACGCGGCGAAGGAAGAAGCCGCCAAGCAGATCTCCCAGACGGAGCAAGACCTCGCCGCCGCCCGGGAACAGGCCCAGAGCGCCCAGGAAAAGGTCAAGAAGATGACGGAAACCTATGACTCCCTGGTGGACAACCTCCAGGACGAGATCAAGGAAAAGTCGGTCCGGATTTCCAAGCTCAAGAACAACCTGCGCATTGATCTCGTGGATAAAATCCTTTTCGATTCGGGAAGCGACGTCGTAAACGAACGCGGGAAGAAAGTGCTAGCGAAGGTGAGCAACGTTCTCAAGAACATCAAAGACCGTCGCGTCGTGGTGGAAGGGCATACGGATAACGTACCCATCAAGAAAGGCGCCTTGGCCGAGCGCTTCCCCACGAACTGGGAACTCTCCGCCGCCCGGGCCGTCTCGGTCGTGCGGTTGCTCGAACAATACGGCGTCCCCTCGGAAAAGCTCTCGGCCGCCGGATACAGCGAGTACCGGCCCATCGCTTCCAATTCGACGGATGAAGGCAAAAGCCAGAACCGCCGGATCGAAATCCAGCTCCAGCCTCTTCTCGAAGGAGGGGAGTGATTCTTTGTCCACTTATTACTCTCCAACGAAACCGGCCTTTGGGCGGTATCTCGCGAGTATCCGTCCCAAGCCAGACACGGTGCTCTCGGAGATGCTCCGGCAAGCGGAGCGGGAAGACATTCCCGTCGTGTCGGAAGACGTGGGGGAATTCCTCTATCTCCTCATCGCTTCCGCCCGGCCCAAACGGATCGTCGAGTGTGGTACAGCCATCGGCATGAGCACGCTTCACATGGCCCGGGCCCTTTCGGGGCACCGGATTTCGGGAAAAATCGACACGCTCGATGTTTCGGAAGAGCGCCACCGGCGGGCGAAAAATTATCTGGGCCGGGCGGGCGTCGCGCGGTACGTCTCTTTCCATACGCAGCCGGCGGTGGATTACCTCCGGCGGGATAAAAAGTCCGTCGATCTGCTTTTCCTCGACGCCGTCAAGGAAGAGTACAAGGATTACGTAAGGCTCGCGCTGCCCCGGATGAAGCGGGGTTCGCTCATCGTGGTGGACAACGTTCTTTGGCATGGCTTCGTACCGGGGGCCAGAAAGCCCAAGGGGAAGTTTTGGACAAAGTCCACAAAAGCCCTGCGGGCATTCAATAAGTTTTTCGTGAACCACCCGCGGCTTTACGCCCGCGTGTTTCCGGTAGGAGATGGGCTAGGGCTTGGTGTCGTCCGGTGAAGAGGGAGAGGCGGGGATTTCTGGCGCGGAGAGGCTCCCTGCCGGAACTTCGAATTCGAGAGGCTCTTCAGCCACGCGCCAGGTGAGGAAGACGAGCAGGGCCATGAGGATGATGAATCCCGCAGTGGCTTGCAGCCAGATGGAGAGCGGGTATCCCGCGATTTGCAGGCCCTTCTCTGGGGGCTCCGCAGGGGGCATTTCGTTCATGGTCCCAATCTTAATCGGGTAATTCCAGCCGCGCACGAGGAACTATGCCCACAGGAATCATTGAGCAGTTCAGCCGTGGTAGGGGCTTTGGTATCCTTCAGGAAGAGAAGACCGGCCAGCGGTATTATGTGATCTTCGACGCCATCGAAGGCGGCCGGGATTTCCTCGAACCCGGGCAGAAAGTGGAATTTGAACCCGGAAAGCGGGGCGAAGCGGACGTGGCGCTCAAGGTAAGGCCGCGGTAAGCCCGCGCCGGTTTATTGACCCCTCCCGGGGGAATGCTAGCGTCACGGCCCCGGCCGTTTCCCCGCCGGTAAACCACCTTGGCCCAAGCAGAAACATTCGACGTCGCCATTATCGGGGGCGGTGTCAACGGCACCGGCATTGCCCGCGACTGCGCCCTTCGCGGTTACCGGACCGTCCTTCTTGAAAAACGCGACATCGCCACGGGAGCCTCCGGCGCCAACAGCGGCATGATCCACGGCGGCGCGAGGTACATGCTCTACGACGTCCCCACGACGGAGAAGAGCTGCCGCGACTCGGGGTACATCCAGCAGATGGCCCCCCACATGCTCTTCCGCATCCCGTTTCTTTATCCGGTGATGCAACGGGGACTGGCAGGCACGATCGCCGCTTCCCTCATCGAGACCTACTTCGAGGCTTACGATCTCTTCCAGCCCCTCAAGAACGGAAAGCCCCACACCCACCTGACGCGGGAAGAGGCTCTGCAAGTCGAACCGGGCCTCACCAAAAATTTTCACAGCGCCATTACCATGGACGAGTGGGGGATCGATCCCTTCCGCCTCTGTACCGCCAACGCCCTTTCGGCCGCCGAGGCCGGAGCGGTCATCCGCAATCACACGGAAGTCCTCGATTTCCTCTGGGAACCGGGGGAGAAAAAGCGGGTGTGCGGCGTTCTGGTGAAAGACCACCGGACCGGCCTTACCGAAGAAGTCCGGGCGCGGGTCGTTTTCAACGCCTCGGGCGCCTGGGTGACGAGGGTGCTCGAACGGGCCGGGTGCAAGGTGAAGGTGCGGCCGGGCAAGGGCGTCCACCTCATCTTGGACCGACGCATCGTGAACGTGGGGGTTCTCTGCACGGCCATCGACGGCCGGGCCATTTTCATCATGCCCCACGACAATTCGACCATCATCGGGACGACGGACGATGATTATTACGGCGACCTGGAAAACATCACCGTCACCAAGGACGAGATCGAATACCTCCTTCAGGGTGTCGAGCGGGTTTTCCCCGCCGTGCGGCAGGCGCGCATCGTGCGGACCATGGCGGGAATCCGCCCCACGATGTTCGCCTGGGGAAAGAACGAAGACGCCCTTTCCCGCGACCACCGGATTTACGACCACGGGGAGCGCGACGGAGTAGCAGGCCTTCTCACCATGATCGGCGGAAAGCTCGCCGCCTTCCGGATCATGGCTGAGGAAGCCACCGATAAAGTGGGCGAGCTTCTCGGCAAAGAAGCCCCTTGCACGACCCACGCAAAACCTCTTCCCGGTGGTGGAGGCGAAGCCGACCTGGAAAAGCTTTCTTCGGATTCGGGAATATCCCTTCCCGCCCTGGAGCGCATCCATTTCCGCCACGGCGTGCGGGCGAAAAACGTCGCGGTGCTCTGCGAAAAAGACCCCTCCCTTCAGCGGATGGTCTGCGCCTGCGAGCCCGTCACGGCGGCGGAACTTACCTACGCCGTCCGCACGGAGTGGGCCGCCAAGCTCTCAGACCTCCGGCGCCGGACGCGCCTGGGAACCGGTCCCTGCCAGGGGGCCAATTGCACTTTGGAGTCGGCGGCGATCTTGGGGCAGGAACTATCCCTCCCGGGCCGGCGCCAACTCGAAGAGACGTACGATTTTTTGAAGAACCGCTGGAAGGGAAGGGCGCCCATCGTCGAAGGCGAGCAGCTTGCCCAGGAAGAATTAAATCGCGCGATCCACCTGCAAGTGGCGGGGCTTCACCGGGTTCTCGAAGAATCCGGACCCTTCGAAGATTGGCAAAAGCCTGCCTCCAGCCCCGCCGTGGAGGGAAGCGGTCGTGGCTGAGCGCTTTAGCGAAGTGCTCGTCGTGGGGGGCGGCGCCGCCGGTGTCCTGGCGGCCGTGGCCGCCAGGCGCATGGGGGCGAGCGTGCGGCTCGTCGCGCGGGCGCCGGGGGCGAGCGGCGTTTCGAGCGGCGCCGTCGACCTGTGCGCCGATCCCCTGGCCACGCCCCGCGATCCTTTTGGAGAATCCACGGATTTAAAGCGCAACCTGATCGAACTTCTCTCCCGGGCACCTTGGCATCCTTTCCATCAAATCGGGAAAGGATTCGACGGCTTTGAGGCGAAGGTGGGGCACATCCTGAAGACGATGGCCTCGTGCGTAAAATCTCTCCAGGACGCAGGAGGGCTCGCCTTTTTGGGTGACGGTGCCACGAACCGGGCACGGCTCACGCCCGCCGGAACTTTCAAATTCACGGCTTACGCCCAGGCTTCTTCCGGAGGATTTTCGGGGGAAGAGCTTCGCAAAATGCGGCCGGTCTTCATGGAACTGCGGGGCCTTCCAGGCGCTGTGGCCGGTAGGCAGGCGGCCGTGTTCGACGACCTTCGCGGTGCTTCAGCGGACCGGCGGAGTTTTTCCGCAGGTATCGATCTGCCCGAAGCCTTGGGCCCCCACACGAACGCCGTGGGCCTGGCTTCTTTGATGGACGACGAAGCCTTTGCAAAAGCTGTCGCGGAGAAAATGGCGCGGGCCGTTCCGTCCGGCGCAGAACTCGTGATCCTTCCGCCGGTCCTGGGGCTTCGCCGCCCAACGGAGTGCGCGGAGATTTTCAAGAAAACCCTTCCGGTTCCTTTCACGGAAACCCTGGCGGTGCCGCCCTCTGTTCCGGGCGTCCGGCTCGATCTCGCCATGTCCCGCTTGCTGGCTTCCGAACAGATCGAAGTGACGCGAGGGGAAGTAATCCCCGTCGAAGGACGGGCGAAGAAACTCCGCTGGCTCCTGGTGAAGAGTGGCGGCCAAGAGGAAAAATTCCTCTTCGAGCGCCTCGTCCTGGCCACGGGAAAATTCCTGGGGGGCGGCCTTCGCAAGGAAGGAAAAATCTTCGAAACCCTCGCCGCTCTTCCGGTCTTTTGGCGGGATCGCCGGATGGAGAGCGGATCGAACGAGGAACTTTTTTCGTTCCGTTACCTCTCCGATCAGCCCGCTTTTTCGGCGGGCCTCCGGGTGGATTCCAAGATGCGGCCCGTGGACGAACGGGGCGAGCCTTTGTACGAAAACCTCTTTGCCGCCGGGTCACTCCTAGGCGGATACGACGCCACCTCGGGCCCGGGCGGCCTTGGGGTCGCGATAGTCACGGGCTTTGCCGCCGGGCGGGAGGCTTCGGGCAAGTGAGCGTCCAGGTTACTTCCGCCCATCTCAAGACGCTTCGCGCCATCGTGGGCGATTCCCACGCGACGACCGCCGAGGCCGATCTCCTCGCCAACGCCCGGGACAACTGGCCCCAGACCATCATCCAAGTAAGAGCGGGGCAAGTGGAGCATCTTCCCGCCGTTGTCGTACGCCCCGGCTCCGCTGAAGAAGTGGCCAAGGTTCTTGCTTACGCTTCCCACCGGAAAATCCCGGTGACGCCCTACGCGGCTGGTTCGGGAGTTTGTGGCGGGGCCATTCCGCTTCAGGGCGGAATCTCCCTGGATGTAAAACGCCTCAACCGGATTCTTGAGATCGACAAAGTTTCCCAGATCGTCCGGGCAGAATCTGGCATCAACGGCGAGAAACTCGAACGGGAACTAAATCGCGCGGGCTTTACCCTCGGTCATTTTCCAAGCTCCATCTACACGAGCACCTTGGGCGGCTGGATCGTCACCCGTTCGGCCGGGCAGATGTCCTCCAAATACGGGAAGATCGAAGACATGGTGGAATCCCTCGAAATCGCCCTGGCCGACGGGCGCGTCGTCCGGCAGCGGACCGTGCCGGCCCGGGCGGCGGGGCCCGATTGGCGCGCCTTGTTCATGGGCTCGGAAGGGACGCTTGGCGTCGTTACGTCGGCGGCCCTCAAGATTCATCGCTTTCCCGAGGGCCGGGCCTTTGCCAGTTACTTGTTCGGCGATCTTCACGCGGGCCTGGAGACTTTCCGGGAAATCCTCCAGAGCGGCCTGCGCCCGGCGGTCATGCGCCTTTACGACGAACTCGATACGTTCCTCGCCGGCTCTTCCCGGAGGAAAAAAGAAGGCGAGGAAGAAACCCGCCAGAATCCCCCCGACCTCTTCGAGCCCCTCTACGAACTCCTGCGGGGCTCGGTCTTCGCAAGGCCCCTTCAATTCCTTGTCGGAGCGGGGGCTTCGCTTCTTCCGGGAATGCTGAACCGCGTGGCGGGGCTTGTGCCCAAGCAGTGCAAGTGCGTCCTCGTTTTTGAAGGTTCCCCGGACCGCTGCGCCCTCGAAAAGGATCTGGCCCACGAGATCGCCCTGCGGCACGGTGCCAGGGATACGGGGGAGGGGCCTGCCCATCACTGGCTGGAGCGCCGCTACGCCGTGAGCTACCGGCAGCAGGTCGTCTTCGACAACTTCGCCTTCGCCGACACGATGGAAGTGGCCGCCACCTGGGAGAAACTCCCAAGGCTCTATCTCTCCGTCCGCGAAGCGCTCTCGCGGCATTGCCTCGTCATGGCCCATTTCTCTCATGCCTACCCGGACGGCTGCTCGATCTACTTCACCTTCGTGGGGGCGGGGATCAACCGGGAGGCGGCCCAGTCGATCTACCGCCGGACCTGGGACGAAGCCCTCGCCGCCGCCGTCCAGGCGGGCGGGACGTTCGCCCACCACCACGGGGTTGGCGTGCACAAGGGCGCGTTCATGGAAAAAGAGCACGGCGCGGCCATGGAGTTTCTCCGGGCCGCCAAGGGCGTGCTCGATCCCTCGGGCGTTTTGAATCCCGGCAAGCTGGGGCTTTCGTGATGCCGTCCGCCGTTGCTGCCAAATGGAAATTCGCCGCGCCCCCCAAGGCGCTCGCGGCGGCTTTGGCGGAAAAATTTTCCGATCGGCCCGAACGAGTTTCAACGAAGCCGGTGGACCGGGCGATTTACGGACGGGATTTGTGGCCCCGGGAACTCCTTCGCCTTCGGCAGGGAATCCCTCCTGAAGGGCCGGCCGCCATCGTCCTTGCCCGCGAGGCCCGGGACGTCTCCGACGCCGTGTCCCTTGCTCGCGAACTCTCCATTCCCCTCGTTCCTTACTCGGGCGGCTCGGGTGTGTGCGGCGGGGCTTTTTCCGTGGCGGATTCTCTTCTCGTTGATCTCAAGGGCCTCAATCAAATCCGGCGGATCGACGCGAAGAGCGGCCTCGTGGAAGCCGAAGGGGGCGTGAACGGCGAAAAGCTGGAACGGGAACTAAATCACGCGGGCTTTACCCTCGGCCATTTTCCAAGCTCGATCTATTGCAGCACCCTGGGCGGCTGGCTTGCGGCTCGCTCGGCGGGACAGCTCTCCACCAAGTACGGGAAGATCGAGGACATGGTCGTTTCCCTGGAGGCCGTCCTTCCGGATGGCTCCCTCATCCGAACGCCCGAAGTGCCGCGCTCGTCAGCGGGGCCCGACTTCAAGCAGCTTCTCGTGGGGAGCGAAGGGACCCTCGGCGTCATCATCGCCGCTACGTTGCGCATCCATCGGTATCCCGAACACCGGGAGTTTTTCTCTTTCGCATTCCCAACGTGGGACGCGGCCTGCGGCGCGGTGCGAGAGGTCCTTCAGCAGGATTTAAAACCCGCCGTCGTGCGTCTCTATGACGAAGCCGATACCCAGATCAACGCGGCCCATTTAAAGCTCCCCATCAAGGGGATTCTGGGCGTCTTCGTCTCCGAAGGGGAAAAGCGGCTGACGGAATTCGAAGCCCGGGCCGTGGGGAAGGTTTGTGAAGCGGCGGGGGGCTCGCCCCTGGGGGAGGCCCCGGCCCGCAGGTGGTGGGACCATCGGTACGATGTTTCCTACAACCTCTCCAAAGTCCTTCCGAACGCCGGAATGATCCTGGACACGATGGAAGTGGCGGCCACCTGGAAGAACCTCCCGGCCCTCTACGCGGGCGTCCGGGCGGCCCTCTCCAAGGGGAGCATGATGGTCCTCTGCCATTTATCCCACGCCTATCTGACGGGTGCCTCCCTTTATTTCTCCGTCGTCGCCCGGGCCAAGGACGAAGCCTCGGTCCTGGGGCATTACGATGGCCTCTGGAAAGGAGCCCTGGATGCGGCTTTGGAAGCGGGTGGGACCGTCTCCCATCACCACGGAGTGGGGCGCCTCAAGGGGCTGTGGATGGTCCGCGAGCACGAAGCTTTTCAGGAACTTTTCGCGGGAGTAAAAGAGCGCCTCGACCCCAAGGGGCTTTTCAATCCCGGCAACCTGGGGCTCGGAATGAAGCCGTCCAAACCCGTGAAGCGGGCCGCGGCCAAGAAGCCGAAGAAGAGAAAAGCGTGAGCGACCTCCGGATACTCGACGATTTCCGCAAGGAGATCGAATACTGCACCTTCTGCCCGAAGATGTGCCGTTTCTCCTGCCCCGTGGCGGAGACCGAACTCCGGGAGACGGTCACGCCCACGGGAAAGCAGACGATCGTCCATTTGATCCACAAGGGCGCCCTGCCGCTCACGGACGAGAGCGTCGAAATTTTCTTCAAGTGTACCGGGTGCCTCCACTGCCAGGAGTACTGTCTCCACGAGATCGACGTTCCCCGCTCGCTCGAAGCGGCGAGGACTTATGCCTACCGCGAGGGGAAAACCCTTCCGGCCGTCTTCCAGCTTGCCGAGCGGATGCGCCGCTTTGGAAATCCCTACGGCCGGGCCCTTCTTCCCGAACTGCGGAAACTCGCGCCGGAGAAATACTTCCAGGAGGGAGCGGGCATCGTCCTCTATCCGGGCGCTCACTTGATCGCGGAACGCTCCCGGACGCTTCGGCGCCTTCTGGGTGTTCTTGCCGCCTTGGGCGTGGAGGTTTTCCTCCCGAATGCTGAAGCCCTTTCGGCGGGGATCGAACTTCTGGATGCCGGGGATAGGGAAGGCTTCGCGGGCCACGCGGCCAAAGTGAAGAAGATGCTGGAGAAGGCGGGGGAAGTGGTCTTCGCCGCCCCGCAGGATGCCGCCGCCGCGCGCCAGCGCTATCCCGAGTTCGGTCAGGCATTAGGGGGGAAGGGAACCACTCTCCCCGAATTCCTCCTCGCCCATCTCGAACCGGCCAAAGACCGCTTGAAGGCGCTATCCGGAAGGAAGGTGGCCTATCACGATCCGTGCTCGCTCGTACGGCGGCTGGACGTGGTCGAAGCGCCCCGGAAAATCCTGGAACTCTGCGGCGTGCAGATTGTCGAAGCCCCGTGGAAGGGGCGCGATGCCAACTGCTGCGGCGCCGGCGGGGCATATGCCGATGTCTTTCCCGAGGATGCGACGGCGATGGCCAGGAAGCGGATGGAAGAATTCGGCTCCCTTCGCGGCGTTCCCCTCGTAACGGCTTCGCCCCGTTGCGAATGCCACTTGGATGGCGCCAAGGCGGATGAAGGAATCCAGGTCCTGGACGTGGTGGACATCGTCGCCGAATCCCTGGGGGTGAACTGAAGAACATGGCCGATTCCTACCGCACCTTCGCCGTCGTAAATCCCCGGAGCGCCAACGGCAGTACCTACCGCCGCTGGTCCGACATCGCCCGGCGGATCGAAGCGTCCGTGGGCGTTTTCCAGCACGCCTTTACGGAGCGGGCGTTCCACGCGCCGGAACTGGCCCGCAAGGCGCTCGAAGCGGGTTACGAGATGATCGTGAGCGTGGGAGGGGATGGGACCCACAACGAAGTGGCGAACGCTTTCTTTCGGGAAGACGGCAAACCCGTGCGGCCGGGCGCCGTACTCGGGCTCATCTCCCAGGGAACGGGATGCGATCTCGTCAAAACCCTCAAAATTCCCATGGGCTACGAGGAAGCCGCCCGCGTCCTGGCGGGAAAAGCGACCCGGACCATCGACGTGGGCCGGACGGAGTTTTCCTCTGCAAATGGCGAGCGGCGCATCCGCTACTTCGTGAACATCACGGACTTCGGCCTGGGCGGCCTCGTCATCGACAAGGTGAACAAAACGACCAAGGCTTTCGGCGGGCGCCTTTCTTTTCTCCTTGGAACGGTGCGGGGCCTCATTGCCTACGAGAACCAGCCCATGCGGATCGAATTGGATGGGAAGGAAGTGGTCGAAGGGAAATTCCAGGGCGTCGTCGTGGCCAACGGAAAATTTTTCGGCGGCGGGATGAAGATCGCCCCCCAGGCCGAGCCCGACGACGGGGCTTTCGACGTGATTTTCATGGGGGACATCGGCTTCGCCGAGAATCTCAAATTTACCCGCGCCATCTATCAAGGACGGATGGAATCGAGCCCCAAGGTTTTCCGCCGGACGGCCCGGAAAATCTCCGCCACGGCGCCGGAGACGGTCTACATCGACATGGACGGTGAGGGGCCGGGCGTCCTTCCCATCACGATCGAACTGCTTCCTAAGGCGCTTTCCGTAAAAGTGGCTGGATAGCCCCTC
>JBFLVN010000082.1:0-13744 GCA_040758475.1 Bdellovibrionota bacterium | reverse complement strand
ATCACTACGTGGCCGACAACCTTCTGTCACCGCCAAAGCTAGTGAGTACGGACGAGATCAAATAGTCACGGCACTCTCGCCGATCTGATTATTAGGAACCCCTCTCCTTGGCTTACAGGGAGAGGGGCTTCTTTTTTGGCAACTCTTCATAAACGAACGGGGCGGCCTTTTGGCCGCCCTCATTGAGAATTTGGCGGGCTTCCCGCTTGGGAAGCGCCAGTATCTCTTTCTGCGCTTTCGGGGCGTAGAGAAGCCTACGAGCGTCCACGCCGGCGCTCGACCTTCCGGAGCATTTCGTCGTGGCCGATGCCGCCCTTCTTCTTGTACTCGGCGAGGGCCTCCCGAGTTTCGCTCAAGAACGTGGGGTGATGGGCGAAGATGAAATCGTCCACGAGGTCCTCGTCCAGATAGACCAGCGCCGCCGCCGGGCGGCCCCGGTGGGTGACCACGACGTCTTCTTTGGGAAGGCGCTTAAAGACCTTGTGCGGATGATTGCGAAGTTCCCGGATTGGAACGAATTTCACGGCAGCGGCTCCTGTAGCCCATTTGAGCTACAGAATACTTCTCGGCCGGATCACCGTCAAAGCACAAGGGCGGCCTTCCGGCCGCCCCTCGAGATAGTCCTTGCCCTGCTCGGAATAACGGCGAATCAACGCCCCGCGTAGATCTCCATGCCCGGGAAGAAGTAGCTCGTCTCGAAGGCGGCGGTTTCGGGGCTATCCGACCCGTGGACGGCGTTGCGTTCGATGTCGGTGCCGAAGCGGGCGCGGATCGTGCCGGCGGCGGCTTTCTTGGAATCGGTGGCGCCCATCAGGTCCCGGTTCTTCTGGATGGCGTTCTCCCCTTCCAGGACCATGACCATCACGGGCGCTTCGGTCATGAATTTGACGAGGTCGTTAAAAAACGGCCGGGCCTTGTGGACGTGGTAGAAGCCTTGAGCCTCCGGCACCGAGAGGTGCATCATTTTGGCGGCGATTACTTTCAGGCCGTTCTTCTCGAACGTGGCGATGATTTCCCCGATATGGTTCGCCTTCACGGCGTCGGGCTTGATAATGGAGAGGGTGCGTTGGGACATGGTGATACCTTTCTTTTTCCTCTGTCATCTCGAGCGTAGCGAGGGATCTCCGGATGTTCGATCGCCCGGGTTACGGGCGGCTGCCGATTCGGAGATTCCTCGGCCTGCGGCCTCGGAATGACAAAAGGGGTTTACTTCCTTTTCTTCCCCGCCTTTTTCTTAGCGGGTTTCTTGGCCTTCTTGATGGAAATCTTCTTCCCCTTGTGCTTGGAGGGGGTCTTCTTTTTCTTGGAGAGAAGCGCGTGCATAGTGGAACCCAAATCCGAGGGAGCGGCCGCCACGGCGACGCCCGCGCGCTTCAAGGCCTCGATCTTTTCTTTCGCGGTACCCTTCCCACCCGCGATGATGGCGCCCGCATGACCCATGCGCCGTCCCGGAGGGGCGGTGGCGCCCGCGATGAATCCGACGACGGGCTTCGTTACTTCCCGGCGGATGAACTCGGCCGCTTCTTCTTCAGCCGAGCCGCCGATCTCCCCGATCATGATGACGGCGTCCGTGCCCGGGTCGGCCTCGAAGCGGGCCATCACATCGATGTGGTCCATGCCCTTCACCGGGTCGCCGCCGATGCCGACGCAGGTCGATTGGCCGTAGCCGAGCTGCGAGAGCTGCCAGACGGCTTCGTAAGTGAGCGTCCCCGAACGGGAGACGACGCCGATGCGCCCCTTCTTGTGGATGTGGCCCGGCATGATGCCGATCTTGCATTCGCCCGGCGTGATGACGCCCGGGCAGTTGGGCCCGACGAGAATGGTCTTCGAATCCTTGAGAACGCGCTTCACGCGCACCATGTCCAGGACCGGAATCCCTTCCGTGATGCAGACGACCAGATCGAGTTCGGCCGCGATGGCTTCGAGGATGGCGTCCGCCGCGAAGGCCGGGGGGACGTAGATGACGCTCGCGTTCGCGCCGGTCTTTTTCTTGGCCTCGGCCACCGTATCGAAGATCGGGATGCCTTCGAACTTGTCGCCGCCTTTTCCGGGCGTGACGCCGCCGACCATCTTGGTGCCGTAGGCCTGGCAGGCTTTCGTATGGAACTGGCCCGTGTTGCCGGTGATTCCCTGGGTGATGACCTTGGTGTTCTTGTTGACGAGGATGGACATTTTCTTTTCCCCTGAGCGGTTGCCTCTGGACTATAAATTACGCTCGGATGGCGTCGGTGATCTTCTTGGCCGCGTCCCCAAGGCCGTCGGCGTTGATGAGCCGGAAGCCCGATTCGGAGAGGATCTTGCGGCCCATCTCCACGTTCGTCCCTTCGAGGCGGACGACCACGGGGACCTTGAGGCCCACGTCCTTGGCCGCCGCCACGACGCCTTCGGCGATCACGTCGCACTTCATGATGCCGCCGAAGATGTTGACCAAAACACCCTTTACGGCCGGGTCGGCCAGGATGATCTTGAAGGCGGCCGTGACTTTCTCTTTGTTCGCGCCGCCGCCCACGTCCAGGAAGTTGGCGGGCTCGCCGCCGTAGAGCTTGATGATGTCCATGGTCGCCATGGCGAGGCCCGCGCCGTTCACCATGCAGCCGATGTTGCCGTCGAGGGCGATGTAGGAGAGATCGTACTTCTTGGCTTCGAGCTCCCGCGGGTCATCTTCGTTCGGGTCGTGAAGCTCCTGGATGTCCGGGTGGCGCATCAAAGCGTTGTCGTCGAAATTGAGCTTGCAGTCCAAGGCGATGACCTCGCCGGACTTCGTGACGACGAGCGGGTTGATCTCGGCCAGCGAAGCGTCTTTCTCGATCAGGAGCTTGTAGAGGCCTTTAAGGAAAGGAGTGAGTTCCTTGGCCCCGGCGGCGCCTAGGCCCAAACCGAAGGCGATGTTGCGGATCTGATAACCTTCCAACCCCAGGGCCGGGTCGATGATTTCTTTTAAAATCTTCTCGGGGTGCTTGGCGGCGACTTCTTCGATTTCCACGCCGCCTTCCGTCGAAGCCATGACCGTGAGGCGGGAGGTCTTGCGGTCGAGGACGACGCCCAGGTAGAGCTCCCGGGCGATGTCGGAACCGGCTTCGATGTAGACCTTGTGGACCTTCTTCCCCTGCGGGCCCGTCTGGTGGGTCACGAGGGTCATGCCGAGCATCTGCTTGGCCAAATTTTCGACTTCATCCAAAGAGCGGGCGAGTTTGACGCCCCCGCCCTTCCCGCGGCCGCCCGCGTGAATCTGGGCCTTCACGACCCACACGCTGCCGCCCATTTCCTGGGCCGCCCGGCGGGCCGCCTGGGGGGTCTCGGCCATCTTCCCGGCCGGGACTTTGACGTTGTACTTCCGTAGAAGTTCCTTGGCCTGATACTCGTGGACGTTCATCGAGATTTCCCCTCCCTTCCCGGACGGAAGGGCGCCGCATCTCTAATACAAAACCGCCGGGATGCAAACACTTGGAGGGATCGGAGGGAAAACGAAAGAAAAGCTTTGGAACGCCGGTTTTACGGCTTCCCCTCACCCCCAAGAAGCCCCTGGATGGTTTCGATGGTCTTCTGGACGCTGCTGCCCGGCTGGGGCTGCTGGTGGGCGATCTTGCCAGTGGGGTCCAGCACGGTAATGACGTTCGAGTGGGCGAATTCCTTTCCGGTTTTGCGGTAGCTCACGTTCAGGGCCGCGGCGAGTTCACGGACGCTCTCTTCTTTTCCGTTGAGCAGGACCCAGCGGCCCGGCGCGGGGAACTTCTGCCCCTTCTCGAATTCCTTGAGCCTTCCGGGCGTGTCCCGGTCCGGGTCCATCGAGACCAGGACGAAGGAGATACGGCTTGCGTTTTCACTAAGGTTCTTATGGATTTTCCGGAAATCTCCGAGGATGAGCGGGCAGGAAGCCTTGCAGCTCGTATAGACCAGGGCGATCACAACGGGGGAGCCCGCCAAGCTTCCGAGCCGGATTTCCTTCCCATCTTGCGTGAGCCAGGAAGATTCGAGTTGATAAAGAGAGTCGCTCGGGAAACCGGGAGCCTTTTCGGCGGCGCCGCTTTCGGGAGCTTTCTCATCGGCTGCCCCCGTGGGGGAGACCAGCGCAAGAAAACACAGGGCGATCAGGAAATACGGTTTCATGGCAAATCCCTCGCGCAGCGGAATCCCAGGTTGGCGACCGTGTGAGTAGCTTTGAGGCTCGAACGGAAGGCGTAGCGCATGTAGCCGGCGTAATTGAGCGGGTCGGCTGTTCCCGCCGCCCCGGCGCCGCAGAAGAGCTTTTCATCGGGCGAGCGGTCGGCGCGGGACTCGCCGGTCATGAAGATGGAGTTGAAATCCTCCGTCCATTCCCACACGAGGCCGTGGAGGTCGTAGACGCCGTAGAAATTCTTCCCCGCCGAACCGACGGGGCCGGGGCCCTTGTCCCCAGTGGGCCGCGAGTACCACTCCAAGATCTTCCGGCCGAAGGCCGGGTCGGCCGAAGCGTCGGGCCGGGTTTCATCGGCCAGGGCGGCAAGCTCCCACTCTTCCGTATGGGGGAGGCGCTTTCCCTTCGAGCGGCAATAGGCCCTCGCGGAAAACCAAGAGACCTGAACGACCGGCGCCGCCAAGATGTCCGCCTCGCCCGGCTCCAAATCCCCCCGCCACTTTTGCAAATACCCTTCGTCGGCGAAAAGGCGCTTCACCGCGGAGCACCGCCAGGAGGGATTCTCCTCGACGAACTTCAAGAAATCCCCGCCGCTCACGAGGCGCCTATCGAGCCAAAACGCCTTCACCTTCACGGGTTTCTTGTTCGTCCCGTAAAGCGGGACGAATTTCCCGCCGGGGATTTTCGCCATTTCCTCTTCGGCCCAAACGGACGGCGCCGGCCCGAGGGCCAGCGCCGCCAGAAAACCCAGCACGATCCAGCGGGTCATTTCTTCGTGTTCGCCCGGACCTTTTTTACCTGGGCGGTGGTGACTTCGCCCCCCTTGTTGCCCCACGAGTTGTAGACGTAGGTCAGCACGTCGGCGATCTCCTCGTCCGTCAGGATGAGCTGGGGCATGATGTTTTCATACGGCTCGCCGTTCACGACAATCTTGCCTTGAAGGCCGTTCATCACGACCCCGATGGCCCGGTCCACGTCGGCGTTGAGGAAATCCGACTTGGCCAGCGGCGGGAACGCGCGGGGAACGCCCTGCCCGTTCATCTGATGGCAGGCCAGGCAGATGCGCTCGAAAATCTTCTTTCCTTCTGCGATGCGGCCGGCCTTGGTGAGCTTTTTCTTGACGGGAGGCGCCTTTTCTTCGGGGAGCTTCTGGATGGCCTCGCCTTCGGGCTTGAGCACGAGGTCGCTCTGCTTGCCCGAGTAAACGGCCGCCACCGGCTCGCCCTCCACTTTCAAGATCCCAAGCGCCCCCTTGTTGAAGGTGCGGAAAATGGCGTGGTCTACGAGGACGTAATCACCCGGCACCTGGACCTTGAAGTCGACGACGGCCGCCCCTCCCGGAGGGATGAGAGTGGTTTGCACATTCTCGTTGGCCACCGTTCCGCCTTCGACGTACACCTTGTCGAAGATTTCACCGATGACGTGGAACGAGGAAACGAGGTTGGGCCCGCCGTTGCCCACGTAGAGGCGCACCGTCTCGCCCACCTTGGCCTGGATGGCCTTGTCGCCCGCCAGCGCCCCGACCGCTCCGTTGAAAACCACGTACTCCGGGTGCTCCGCGATGGCCTTCTCCATGTCGAAGGGCTGGAGTCCCGCCTTCCCGAAGCGCCCCTTCGTGTAGAACTCGCTCTGCATGACGTAATACTCGCGGTCCACTTTCGGAAGCCCTTCGGCGGGTTCCACCAGTATGAGGCCGTACATCCCGTTGGCGATGTGCATGCCCACCGGCGCCGTCGCGCAGTGGTAGACGTAGAGGCCGGGATTTAACGCCGTAAACGAGAAGACCGATTCATGGCCCGGCGCCGTAAAGGAAGAAGCCGCGCCGCCGCCCGGTCCCGTCACGGCGTGAAGGTCGATGTTGTGGGGCATCTTGTTCTGGGGATTGTTGCTGAGGTGAAACTCCACGAGGTCCCCTTCCCGCACGCGGATGAAGAGGCCCGGGGAAGTGCCGCCGAAGGTCCAGAACGTGTACTGCACCCCTTCGGCAAGGGTCTTCTGTTCTTCAATGACCTCCAGCTTCACGACCACCTTGGCCGGAGATTTGCGGGTGATCGGGGGCGGCACCTGGGGCGGGGCCGTGAGCACCGCCGTCTCTTCCGGCAAAGCCGGAGTTTCGGCCGGGGCCGCGGGTACCTGCGCAAGAAGCAAGGCCGCCATCACCCCTGCCAGAAAAAACCCGGGCACTGTCCGTTTCTTAAATGATCGAGCATCCAATCCGCCCATTGGAATCTCCCCCTTTTCTATTCATTTATTGAAAAGCCTTGGCAAAATTAGTAGCTCTTTTTCCCTTCGCCAACCCTCAACGAGGATCGGCATATCCAGCCCTCCCGGTGCCGATCGCAGGCATTCGATTGGACGCGAAAACGGCCTTGGGCCTGCGGGCGGCGGCGCCCCGGGTCTCCCTTCCGCCCCCTTCCCTCCCCGCCCCAAGGCGGCTACATAGGCGGCGGCCGGGGAGCTTCCCCTCCCCACAAGCCTTCCAAGGAAATCTACAATGGAAGCTGTCGCCTCGGTTCAAAACCACTGGCTGCTTCGGACCTGGAAGAGTTCCATCGGCGCCAAGGCCGTCATGGCCGTTACGGGCCTCGCACTCTTCGGGTTCGTCGTCATGCACATGCTCGGGAACCTTCAGGTATTCCTGGGCCAGGAACACATCAACCGCTACGGGCACTTTTTGAAGAACGCCCCCGAAATCCTCTGGCCCGCGCGCCTGGGACTTCTCGCCTTCGTCGGGCTCCACATCCTCTCGGCCTTCCGCCTCTCGCTTGAGAATCAGGCGGCCCGGCCCGTCCAGTACGCCCACCAGGCGACCATCCAGGCCTCCGTGGCTTCGAGGTACATGCTCCTCTCCGGCATGGTGCTCCTCGCCTTCATCGCCTATCACCTCGCCCACTTCACCCTGGGCATGACCCATCCCGAACACTTCCACCTCGTCGACGCCCAGGGGCGCCACGACATCTATTCCATGGTGATCCTGGGTTTTCAGAACGTGTGGGTCTCGGGGTTCTACATCCTGGCCATGCTCTGCCTCGGGATGCATCTCTCCCACGGCGTATCGAGCCTCTTCCAATCCCTGGGGCTTAACAGCGCCAAGTACCGGCCCACGCTCCAGCTTGGAAGCCGGGCCTTCGCGGCGCTCATCGTGATCGGGAACTGCTCCATGCCGATCGCCGTCCTCACTGGCTGCCTCAAACTTCCCGCGGGAGTCACTCCATGAAGCTCGAATCCAAAGCTCCTTCGGGACCCATCGAAACGCGCTGGGAGCGCCACAAGTTCGAGATGAAGCTCGTGAACCCCGCCAACAAGCGGAAGTTCACGGTGCTCGTCGTGGGATCGGGCCTCGCGGGCGCCTCGGCCGCCGCGAGCCTCGCAGAGCTCGGCTACAACGTCGAGTGCTTCTGCTTCCAGGACAGCCCCCGCCGGGCCCACTCCATCGCGGCCCAGGGCGGCATCAACGCGGCCAAGAACTACCGGAACGACGGCGATTCCATCTACCGCCTCTTCTACGACACGGTGAAGGGCGGCGACTTCCGCGCCCGCGAATCGAACGTCTACCGCCTCGCCCAGCTCTCGGTGAACATCATCGACCAGTGCGTGGCCCAGGGCGTCCCCTTCGCCCGGGAATACGGCGGCCTGCTGGATACCCGCTCGTTTGGTGGCACCCAGGTCTCCCGCACCTTCTACGCCCGGGGGCAGACGGGCCAGCAGCTTCTCTTGGGTGCCTATCAGGCCCTCGAAAAGAACATCGCCTCGGGCGGCGTCAAAATGCACCCGCGCACCGAGATGCTCGACGTCGTCGTGATCGACGGGCAGGCCCGGGGGATCGTCACCCGCGACCTCGTGACCGGCGAAGTCAAAAGCTGGGCGGGCCACGCCGTCGTCCTCGCCACGGGCGGTTATGGAAACGTCTTCTACCTCTCGACGAACGCCAAGGGGTCGAACGTCACGGCCACGTGGCGGGCTTACAAAAAGGGAGCCGCCTTCGCCAACCCCTGTTACACGCAAATCCACCCGACCTGCATCCCGGTTTCGGGCGATCACCAGAGCAAGCTCACTTTGATGAGCGAATCCCTCCGGAACGACGGCCGCGTGTGGGTGCCCAAGAACCCGGGCGATAAGCGGAGTCCCAAGGACATCCCGGAGGGCGAGCGCGACTACTACTTGGAGCGCCGCTACCCCTCGTTCGGAAACCTGGTCCCCCGCGACGTGGCCTCCCGCAACGCCAAAACCGTCTGCGAGGAAGGCAAGGGGGTGGGGCCCGGGGGTCTTGGCGTCTATCTCGACTTCAGCGACGCCATCAAGCGCCTCGGCAAGAACGTGGTGGCCGAGCGTTATGGAAATCTCTTCGAGATGTACGAGCGCATCACGGACGAAAACCCCTACGAAGTCCCCATGCGCATCTACCCGGCCATCCACTACACCATGGGGGGGCTCTGGGTGGACTACAACCTGATGAGCAACGTGCCGGGCCTCCACGTGCTTGGCGAAGCCAACTTCTCCGACCACGGGGCCAATCGCCTCGGCGCCTCGGCCCTCATGCAGGGCCTTGCCGACGGCTACTTCGTCATCCCCTACACGATCGGCCACTACTTCGCCTCTTCCAAGATCGCGCCTGTGACCACGGATCACCCCGAGTTCAAGAAGGCCGAAGAGGACGTGAAAGCCCAGACCAAGAAGCTCCTCTCGGTCAAAGGCAAGCGCACGGTCGATTCCTTCCACAAGGAATTGGGCCACGTCATGTGGGACGATGTGGGCATGGCGCGGAGCGAAAAGAGTTTGAAGCGCGCCATCGAAAAGATTCCCCAGATCCGCGAGGAATTCTGGAAGAACGTGAACGTGCCCGGCGAGGACGCCAACCTGAACGTGGCCCTCGAAAAAGCCGGCCGCGTGGCCGATTTCCTCGAATTCGGGGAGCTTCTGGCCCTCGACGCCCTCACCCGCAACGAATCCTGCGGCGGCCACTTCCGCGAGGAATTCCAGACGGAAGAGGGCGAAGCCCAGCGCGACGACCAGAACTACTGCCACGCGGCGGCCTGGGAGTACAAAGGCGCGAACGCCAAGCCCGAACTCCACAAGGAAGCGCTCGCGTTCGAATACGTTAAACCAGCCCAGAGGAGCTACAAGTGAACCTCACGCTTCAAGTCTGGCGCCAGAAGAACAAGGACGACCGGGGCGGCTTCGTCACCTACGAGGCCAAGGATATTTCGCCCGACATGTCGTTCCTCGAAATGCTCGACGTGGTGAGCGAGGAACTCCAGAAGCGGGGCGAAGAGCCCATCGCCTTCGATCACGACTGCCGCGAAGGGATCTGTGGCATGTGCTCGCTCGTCATCAACGGCATCCCCCACGGCTCCGAAAGGGCCACGACCACCTGCCAGCTCCACATGCGCAAATTCAAGGACGGGGACACGATCACCATCGAGCCCTGGCGCGCCCGGGCCTTTCCGGTCGTGCGCGACCTCGTGGTCGATCGCTCCGCCTTCGACCGGATCATCCAGGCCGGAGGCTTCGTTTCCGTCGCCACGGGCGGCGCCCCGGAAGCCAATTCCCTGCCCGTCCCCAAGAAGGACGCCGACAAGGCGTTCGAAGCGGCGGCCTGCATCGGCTGCGGCGCTTGCGTGGCCGCCTGCAAGAACGCCTCGGCCATGCTCTTCGTGGCCGCCAAGGTCTCCCACCTCGCCCTTCTCCCCCAGGGGAAGGCCGAAAGCGCCGAGCGCGTCAAGAACATGGTGGAGCAGATGGACAAGGAAGGCTTTGGAAACTGCACGAATCAGAGCGAGTGTGAAGCCGCCTGCCCCAAGGAAATTCCCGTGGACTTCATCGCCCTCATGAACCGGGAGTTTTTGAAGGCGACTCTCAAAGCCTGATGTGCTATACTTTTGTTTGTGAAGGGCGGGACTTCTCCCGCCCTTTCTTTTTGCGGTAGGGTTTGGCGATTCCAATGACCGAGCCGGAGAACACCTGGAAGCCTTGCAGCCACTGCAAGAAGCCCCTCCCCTTCGGAGGGATGTACTGGGCGTGCAGCGTCTCGACCTGCAACCGGGGGCGCATGGCCCTTGCCTTCTGCTCGGTCCCTTGCTGGGACACCCACGTCCCCATGATGAACCACAAGGAAGCCTGGGCGGAGGAACGGCGGGCCCCCACCCGCCAGGAATGGGAGCGGGAGCAAAGCGGCGAGAGCCCGCCCCGCCCGGCGCCCAAGCAAGCCGCTCCAGCATCACCACGAAAGAATCCGGAGGAAGAAGAAATGACCGACGAAAAGAACGACCCCGACAAGGACATCCTCATCGTCGCGTCCAAGCTCAAGGACTACATCCGCCGCCACTCGGGAATGAATACGTCAGCAGACGTGCTCGAAGTGCTTTCCAACAAGGTCCGGCGCCTGTGCGACGATGCGATCGAAAACGCCCAGCTCGCGGGGCGAAAGACCGTGATGGACAGGGACTTCCGTTAGCGGAGAGTAGAGGAACCGGATTCCAGAGGCGGGGAGGTCTTAGCGGAAAACAGCAAGAGGAGCCCGCACCATGCCCGCCACTTTTCGCGTCCTCGTCGTCGACGATTCGGAATCCACACGCCAACTCCTCCAGAAGGCCCTCGCTCAAATCCCCGGGCTTGAAACGGTGGGCGCCACGGACGGCGTCGACGCGCTCCAGAAACTCCGCGAAGGGCGTTTCGACCTCGTGATCACCGATCTCGAAATGCCGCTCCTCGACGGCATGCGCCTCATCACCCGCATCCACCAGCGCCTCGAATGCCGGGGCCTTCCGATCATCGCCCTCACGGGGGCCACGAAAACCTATGATCCGCAAGCCGCGACCGACATCGGCGCGGTCGCCTGCATCACTAAACCTCTCAAAGCGAGCGAGCTTCTTCGCGAAGTCCGGCAAGCCCTCGGCATCAAGGAAACTACGCCTTCATCCCTCGCCGCTCCAAAGACGGTGGAGAAACTCGAAAGAATCCTCGTTTGCGACGACGACGCCATGCTCCTCAGACTCCTCAACACCTTCCTTCACGACCAGTTCGGGTCGGAAGTCCGGCTCGCTTCCAACGGCCGCGAAGCCCTCAAAAAGCTTGACGAATTCGATCCCCAGATCCTGGTGCTCGACTACATGATGCCGAAGATGAACGGCGTGGAAGTTCTCTCGGCGATTCGGGAACGTACTCGCACGGGGAAAAAGCGGCCGAAAGTCCTCGTCTATTCGGCGCTCAATATCCAGAAAGAAGCCATGGCACGAGGGGCCGACGCGTTCCTGCAAAAGCCGGGAACGGTCGAAAATATCCGGAAGGCCATCGCGCAACTGCTGGAAGCTCCCCCGCCGATGCACTGATCCCTAACGCACCCATTCCGCCGGAACGCCGGCTTTCCGGGCTTCGACGGCAAGGCTCTTCAAATCCCTCTCGACACCTTCGAGTTCCTTTTCGAGGCCCGCCTTCTTCGTCCGTGCTTCCTCGGCGCGGGCCGCCAGGACGGGATCGTAGGTCTGGCCCGCGTTGGCGACGCGGGATTCCTGCTCGGCGATCTGGGCCGTCAATTCCTTTTTCCGGTCTTCGAGGTCTTTCTTGCGCTTCTTCCACCAATCCCGGTCTTTTTCCAGGGGCGGTTTTTTCGCTTCTTCTTCCCCCGGAACTTTTTTCTTAGCGCCTGGACCGGCGGTCAAAGGGCCGTCCGTGGGGCAAGTAACGCCCTTCACCCAACCCGGAGGGCCGCCCGCCTTGCGGACTTCGTTGGAAAGGCCGTCTAATTCCTTGCGAACCGCCGCCAAATCCTTCTCGATCCGTTCCTTGTCTTCCGCGATGCTTTTGATGGCCGCCACCCCGGCCGCCTGGTCCAGGTCCACCGCGCCCGTGGATTCGAGTTTCGCCTTCTCGGCTTCCAGTTCCTTGATCCGTTGTTCGAGGCCCACCCGCTTCTGGCACCAGTAGGCGCGGGTGTGCCCCTCGCTATCCGTGGGAATGGCGGGGACGGTTTTGTCTCCCGTAGACCCCTTGGCGCCGCCCGCATTTCCGTCTTCTTTATCGGGATAGGATTGGAGTTCCTTGCCGTCGATCGTCCGCACGTTCCCCCGGTACTGCTCGGGGACTTTGTTCAAGCTGTCGACGTAGTGGGTGTGTCCGTCCGCATCCTTGTATTGATAGAGCTCGGCCCGGGCTCTCTCTGGAGTGCCCGTCGCCGCCAAGAAGAAGAATGCCGCAAAGGCCAGCCGGATTTTTCCATTGCGCTGCTTTCGGTGGACCATGACGCGGGGCTCCCTTTGCCCTTCATGATAGGCCCGGCGCACGGAGGGGGGCAAAGTTTCATACGGACGGGGAAAGGCGGATACGTGGGCCCCGTTTACAACCCCGGGCGGTCGATTATCCTTGGTCCCGCGTTCAATCCAGTCGGAAGCGTGGGGACGGGCCGGGGGGATTCATGGCCGTCATCTCCAAAACGCGCTCGACCAACGAGCTCGTCGGGAAGATCGAAGACGAATCGCTCTTCGAAATCCTCGAACCCATCTGCGTCTCCCGGGCCAACGTCCGGCTCGACGTCTGGGTGGACGACGACATCGGCCATTACTTCTTTTCGGACGGCCGGATCGTCCACGGCGAATCGAACCGCTTCGCGGGCCGTTACGCCGTCTACGACCTCATCCATTTCCGGAGCGGCATCTTCAAGCTCAAACGGGACGTGAACCCTCCCGCCATCACGACCGACATCCGGTGGGAGGATTTTTTCGACCGCTTCCAGCGCTCGGCCGGGGACGTCTTCCGTGAACTGGCCGCCAAGGCCGGGGCACCCCTGGCGGCGGACCTCCTCTCCAGCCGGGGGGTCGTCATCGCCCGCTACTGCCAGGACATTTCCCTCCAGCGGGTCCTGGGGCCCCTCAACATCACGGACGCGAACGCCCTCTCCAAGCTCATCGCGGAGGCCAAGAAAACCCCCGAGGGGGAGTTCCTAAAACCCCGGGAGGGGTATATCCTCTACTTCCGCCTGCTCCAGGGCCTCCGGTGCAACGCCAAGATCGTCTTCAACGACTTGGAACGCACGGCCGCCATCAAGGAGTGGGTGCACCGGTCGCTCGAATTCAAGGTGAACGCCGCGTTCGCCAATTCCCTCAAGGAGTCCGACAAATTGCAGCCGGCCAAGCCCCAGAAGAAGCGAATCCTCCTGATCGACGACGACGACAACATCCGCAAGCTCGTCCGTTTCGCCCTCAAGAACCTGGACGTGGATTTCATGGAAGCTTCGGACGGCCAGGAGGGCTACCGGACGGCGCTCAAGGAAGTGCCCGATCTGATTATCCTTGACCTCTCCATGCCCAACATGAACGGCTTCGAGGCGTGCCAGAAATTAAAAGAGCACGAGAAGACGGGCCACATCCCCATCATCGTCCTCTCCGGGGAATCCACGGACATGAACAAGGAAATCGTCACGGGGGCCCTCAAGGCCAACGCCTTCCTCGGAAAACCCTTCGACCGCAAGCAACTCGTCATGACCGTCATGGGGCTTCAGCAATTCGAGGTGAAACAGGGGACGGGGGAGTAAGGCGCATCCATATCCGCCCCGCCGTCTCGGCGGGTGCGGCTTGTTGATCTTCCAGGAAAATTATTTCGCCAACCGGACCAGGTGATCGGCCGCGGCGGCGAGTT
>JBFLVN010000081.1:0-13780 GCA_040758475.1 Bdellovibrionota bacterium | reverse complement strand
AGACCGGCACTTCACCGTTGATGAACTTCATGAGGAGAAAGCCCGTGGGAGTGGGCTTTAAATCCCTGGCGCCGATGGGGCCGCCGGGATTCACGATCACCGCGTCGAGCCGCCCTTCCTGCGTCGCCTTGAGGACTTCCGTCTCCGCCTGCTTCTTGGAGAGGATGTAGTGGTCTTTCGTTTCATCGAGATTGTACGTGGCTGATTCGTTTAGAAGTGCGTCCGGCGAGCGAGCCCCGCCCACGGTGGCGATGGTCGAGGTATAGACGAGGCGCTTTACCTTGGATTTCTCACAGGCCCGAAGGACGTTCTTCGTTCCTTCCAGGTTGATGTCGTAATAGCTCCGGGGATCGGCTTCCCAGAAGGTGTACTGGGCGGCGGCGTGGAAGACGGCCTCGCAACCCCGCATGGCGCGAGCCAGGGAATCCGCGTCGCGGACGTCGCCCTCGGCCCGTTCGACGGAAAGATTTTCCAGATTTTTCCAGGGAGAGGTTTTCCGGGCGAGCACCCGCACTTCCACACCCCGGGCAAGGAGGTCCCGAACGAGGTGCGATCCCACGAACCCGGTGGCGCCGGTCACGAGAGCCTTCATGACAATCCCCCCCTCCCCTGGCCCTTCTCCGGGGTTAAGCCGTCTTGGGTTCCAGGCTCTTTCTCGTCGAGGTGTAGAGCCAATAGGCCAGGGCGAGAAGCGTTCCATCCACTCCGATCCCCACGATGTAGGCGAACGAGCGGGCTTCGATGAAGAAGAAAGCGACGAAGAAAACAGTCGAGGTCGCCTTGGAGAGGATGAAGGTCCGCATCTGGCCCAGGTTGTTCACGACGTCTTTGGAGCACTCCCAGGCCAGGAACGCGAGCATGTACATCATGGACATGGAGAGGCTGAACCAGAACCGCTCCGTGGGCAGCCCGATGGGCTCCCAGAACGGCGCGCCCCCCAGAACCTTGTCCTGGAAGAAGTTGCAGAACTGAAGGAGCGGCTTCCAGAGGATCAAGTAGCTCGTCCCCGCGCCCAGGTGGAGATAGGCCAGGAACGCCGCCGCGTGCTTCATGCGCCACTGCTGGGGGTTTAGTTCGCCCATGGGTAAAGTCTCCTGGAAGGTGTGAGAGATAGGCTTTGCACGCCCTCCGGGGCGATTCAAGGCCGGACGGGTTGCATCCCCGGCCTTCCGATTGCAAAATCCGCCCCGCCCCGGGGCCGCCCGGCCCCGCGGGGAAAAGGGGACCGTCCATGATCGTATTTTTGACAGGTACAACGAGTTATCTGGGAGAAGCGGTCCTTCGAAAGCTCCTCTCCGAAGGGCACAAGGTCCGGGCCCTCCTCCCGCCCGACGAGGACGTCTCCCACCTCTCCGCCCTCCAGTTCGAGCGGATTCCCGGCACCCTCTCCACCATCGAGGCCATCCGCCAGGGGATGCCTGGCGCCCACGTGGTCTTCCACCTGGATCAGGCCGACCAGCCCTGCCGCAAGGACAAGGACGCCTACTACAAGGCGAACGTGATCGGGACGAAGAACGTCCTCTCGCTCGCGAGCCGCTACAAGGTGGACCGCGTGATCGTGGGAGGCGGCGTCGAAGTCGCCGGCCGCCTCAAGACCCCTTACGCCACGACCCGTGCCAAGGGGATCGAAGCCGCCTTCAAGCTCAATTTCGAAGTCTTTACGAAAAAGATGGAAGTCCTCGCCCTCCATCCGGGCGTTCTCGTGGGCCCGCAGGACCGCAGGCCCAGCCCCTTCGGGAAAGTGCTGCTCGATTACCTCCAGGGGAAACTCTCCTGGCTTCCCTGCGGGGGCGTTCCGCTCGTCGACGTGGAAGACGCGGCCCAAGCCGTCGTCCTTTCGGCGGACCGGGGGATTCCCGGTTCCGACTACATGCTCATCAACGAATACGTCCCCCTCGCTTCGGTGTTTTCCGTCTTGAACGGAATCACCGGCCGCAAGGAAGGCCCCCGCTTCCTCCCGGGGCCGGTGGTGAAAGCCCTTTCTTGTTTGCGGGCGGCTCCCATTCCTTCAAACCTCGTGAAACTTTTTACGTTTTCTTCCCGCCGGCTGCCCGACGGGCTCTCCGACCGGCAAGTTCTTCGCCTCCCGCCGTACCGGCCCCTGGAAGAATCCCTGGCCCGGGCGGTTGAATGGTGGGTCGAGGCGGGCATGGTCACGCGGCAGCAGGCCTACTACTGAGCCGGATGGACGGGAACCGAAGTGAATTTTTCCCCTCGCGCCCCGTCCGCTCCGGTGAAAATCCTTTCTCTTTTTCTCTTGGCGATTCTCGCCATTTCGGGCCCTTCCTGCTTTCGCGATCCCCCCGCCGTGCGATACACGCGCCTGGGCGATGGCCTTCGCTCCGAGGGAAAAGCCGAAGAGGCCAAGGAATACTACCGGCAAGCCGTCCGGGCCGATCCCCGGTACATCCCCGCCCGGCGCGGCCTCGCCCAGGTTCTCCAGTCGCAAGGATACGTGAGCGAAGCTGTCAAAGAGCTCGAAGAAGCGATCCGGATCGACCCCAAAGACTCGGAGGCCCACCGGCTCCTGGGGGACATCTATCTCGAAAAACGGCAGATGGACGAGGCTATTGAGAAATACAAGCTGGCTATCGAATTCGATCCCCAATCCGCCATCGCCCGCGAACGGATGGCCGCGGCGCTGCACGAGATGGGGCAAATGGACGCGGCCGAGGAAGTGTATAAAGAGAGCCTCGACGCCGATTCGGACTACGCCCCTTCGCGGCTGGGGCTCGGGAACGTCCACGCCGACCGGGGGGAAATCGAAAAAGCGGCCGAAGACTTTGAGAAAGCCGTAAAGCTCGATCCCCAGAACGCCGACGCCCACAACAACCTGGCGAACGCCCTCCTGGAATTAAAAAAACCGGAGGAAGCCCGGCCCCACTACGAAAAAGCCGTGGGGCTCGCCCCCGAAGACCCGGCCATCCGCTACAACTACGGCCAGTTCCTCCTCTCCCAATCTCTGTTCCCCGAAGCCCTCCAGGAATTCGACCGGGCCGTCTCGATCGATTCCAAATTCGCCGCCGCCCTCTGGGGCAAAGGGCGCGTCCACGAGATGCAGGGGAATCCCGAAGAAGCCCTCCGGTGGTACTCGAAAGCCTGCGGCCAGGGCCTCAAAGCCGGGTGCGAGGGGATGGCCCAGATTGAAGCGGCGATGCGAGCGCCCGCAAAACCATAAAACAAACCGGGCGGGGAATTCCCCGCCCGGCGACCAATCGTCTCGCGCGATCGGCTCACGACTATTCCACCGGCATTCCGGGCTTCCAGCCGCCCGGGAATACTTCCGGGATCACGACCTGCGGCTCGCTCCCGTTCAAGGCGTCGAGGAACGCGATCAGGTCTTTTTTCTCATCGGGCGTCAGGCCCAAGGGCTTCATCTGGATGTCGAGTCGCGGGTTCTTGAGGCCCCCCTTGTCGTAGAAATCGACGACCGTTTCGAGCGTCTTTTCCGAGCCATCGTGCATGTAGGGCGCGCGGCTCTTTAGATTCCGGAGGCCCGGCGTCTTGAAGGCGCCCTTGTCGGCGTCCTGCTTCGTAACGTCGTAGCGCCCCAAGTCGGGCTTTTCCTTGTCCATGCCGACGCCCAGGTTGTGGAACCGCTCGTCCGTGAAGTTGAACCCCGCATGACAGGTGATGCACCGGGCTTTTCCATTGAAAACCTGGAGGCCGCGCTTCACGGATTCGGAAACGGCGGTTTCCTCGCCCTTGCGCTGCCAGCGGTCCACGGGGGAATCCCCCGTCACCACCGTGCGCTCGAACGTGGCGATGGCCTGGGCGATCCGGTCGATGGTGACTTCGGGCGTTCCAAAAGCCTTTTCAAAGTAAGGGCTATATTCAGCGATCTTGGAGAAACGGGCGACGGCTTCCTCGTGGGTAAAGCCCATCTCGATGGGATTCTGGATGGGGCCCTTGGCCTGCTCTTCGAGGCTCGCCGCCCGGCCGTCCCAGAACTGGGCCGTCGAGAAAAGCCGGTTCAGGACCGTGGGCGCCCGGCGGCCGCCCTTCTGGCCCCGGATGCCCGTCGAAGTGGGCCCTTCGTCGGTCCAGCCGTGTTTGGGGTTGTGGCAACTCGCGCAAGAGATGGTCCCATCCCGGGAGAGGCGGCCGTCGAAATAGAGAAGGCGCCCGAGTTCGACTTTCTCTCCGGTGATCGAATTGTCCCGTGGAACCTGGGCCGAATCCTTGTCGAGCCCCAGGGGGAGATTATCCAGCGGCGATACGCTTGCCGCCGGAGCGGGCTCGGCCGGGGGCGGGGCGGATTTTTCCTCCGCCTTCTGGCAGCCCGTGGCGGCAAGAAAAACGGCAAGAACGAAACATCCAATCCAATACGGGGGTTTCCGGATCATGGCTTCCTTCCTCCCAACGTGGGAGGAAGCTTACACAAACCGGAAGTGAAAGAGAGGAAACCCCTGCCTCACGGCTTTTCCGCCAACAGGCAAACCGTTCCCGCCGCATAACGCCCCCGAACCGGATAGGTCAGCGCGGCGAGCAAGGTGCAGACCGCGTAACCCGCGTAAAACGCAGGTTTTGATGCAAGCCGGTCCAGGAGGACGTGGGCGCTCAAGGGCCCCCGGTATCCGCAAAAAAGCGGATTGAGGCCAACGGCTTTGGCGGCGGCTTCCAGGGCCTCCGGCGCCAGGACCAGATGGGAGCGCTCGACCCCCGGGTCCGCGCGCCGGTAGGGAACCCCCGAAAGCCCCCAAAGATTCGGAGCGTTCACGAAAACCCGTCCCCCCGGGCGGCAAACCCGGGCATGGCATTCGAGGATGGCCTTGGTATCGGGAAAATGTTCGACGAAGCCCAGGGAATAGACGAGGTCGTGCTCCCCGTTTTTTTCAGGAGCGAGCATGAACGCGTCGGTTTCGTAGACGTCCCCCGAAAGGCCAAGGAGGCGCAGGTTCTCCCGGGCGAGCCCGGCGCCGCGAGGCGAAGTATCGCACCCGGCCGGACGAAGGCCCGTCGCCCGGGCCAGAAGGGCCATCCAGGCCCCCGGCGCGCAACCCAACTCGAAAAAACTCTTCGCCCCTTGCGGGAAAGCCTTCGCCAACGCCCGCTTCGTATGAAGAACGACCGGATTGAAACGGCCGGGGAGCTTGGGGAGCCGGACTCCCTTCCAGTAGGAATCCCATCCTTCGGGCGTCGAAACGGGAACCGGCCGGTCCGTCACTTGGTTTCCGCGTTCGCCGTGGGCGGCGAGAACCCGAGTTGCCGTGCCCGGTCCAGGTAGAGCTTGGCAAGCTTCGGGCGCTTGTTGCGCTCGTAAATTTTTCCGACGGCGGCGATGAGCCGGGCGTACTTGGGATCGCGCTCGTCCTCCCGGCGGCTCATCCGGTCCGAAACGGAGAGGCTATCCGAATCCACGGCCACCTTTACGCCGTGCTCGATTTCGTACTTGGCCTTCTCGTAGAAAGCGTTTCGCACGTAACCCGGAAGAAGGACCTGGAACGGCGGCTCGATGGGTGTTCCGCTCTCCCAGGCTTTCTTTAAATACTTGTTGGCCAGATCATATTGCCCCGCCGAAAGATAGATCACTCCCATCTGGAAATAGGACTGGCCCGCTTTGGGCGGTTCGAGCTCGGCGATCCGCTCGAAGGCGGCCTGGGCCTTCGAATAGTCCTTGTCCTTGAGGGCGAGAATGGCGAGGGCCGTGTGCAGGAGAGAAGAATCGGGTGCCGTTTTTTTAAGAGCCTCAATTTGCTCCAAGGCCTTGTCCTTCCCGCCGCCCACGAGGCCGGGGGCGAAGAGATAGAACTGGAAAACGTCCACCCGGGCCGGAGCGCTCCCAGGGTCCAACTCCACCGCTTTCTCGAAATTGTTCTTCACCTTCCACACGGGCCCGAAGGCGGCCTGGACGAGGTTCGAGTGTTCGAGCTTCATCCCGTACGCCCGGGCGAGCCAGAGGCGGCAATCGCTCCGGTCCGGGAATTTCTCCACGGCGAACTCGATGTGCTCGATCGCCTTTTCGTAGAGGGGCGGCTCGTAGGAAAGGAGGATTTTTCCCAGTTCGAACTGGGCCTCGGCGTCCCGGGGGTATTGCTGGAGGTGGGCGACCAAATGCTTGTGGGCCGCTTCGACTTCCCACCGGCGGATGAGTTCCCGAGCCCCCTCGGCACCGGGCTGGACGCCTTCCTGGGCGCGCGCGGGGCCCGCCGGTCCTGCCAAGAGAACCAGCCAAAGGAACGCGACAAGGGCGGCCGCGCGCCGGTCGGGGGGGGATGGGCCGGCGGTGGGGAGCATTCGGTTGAAAATTCCTCGGAGCCTTCCGGTGGGGGTATTTAACACGGCGGGAAAGCCCCTCAAACAAACAAAAGTAAACAAGCGCTCACCGGGCAAAACGGGGAAAGTACTAGTAGACTCCCCCTCCGCATGGCTTCACCCAGTCCAAAAATCCGCGGCGTCGTGCTGGCGGGGGGCACGGGCTCGCGCCTCCTGCCGCTCACGAAAACGACGAACAAGCACCTCCTCCCCGTGGGCGCCAAGCCCATGATCTACTACCCCATCGAGCGCCTCACGGGTGCTAAAATCCGCGACATCCTTATCGTGACGGGCGTCGAGCACATGGGGGAAGTGGTCAATCAACTGGGCTCGGGCAAGGATTTCGGTTGCCGCTTTACCTATAAAGTGCAGGACGAACCGGGGGGGATCGCCCAGGCTCTTTCTCTTGCCGAGGAGTTCTCCGCCGGAGAGCGCATCGCCGTCCTTTTAGGGGACAACATTTTCGGCGATGCCCTTACGCCCCACGTAGAAACCTACCTGTCGAGCGGCAAGGGAGCGATGGTCCTTCTGAAGGAAGTGCCCGATCCCGAACGCTTCGGCGTCCCCCAGATCGAGGGGAAGAAGATCGTCCGGATCGTCGAAAAACCCAAGACGCCGCCCTCCCGTTACGCCGTGACGGGCCTCTACTTCTACGACGCCCGCGTTTTCGAAATCATCCGCACCTTAAAACCCTCCGCCCGCGGGGAGCTGGAAATCACGGACGTGAACAACCGTTATCTTGAAATAGGAGAGCTCGCCCACGGATTTCTTGAAAGCTATTGGACCGACGCGGGAACCCACGAATCCCTCGCCCGCGCGACCCGGTTCGTACTGGGAGAAGGAAAGTAAGTGGGCTCCTTCTCCCGCATCCTCGTCACCGGCGCCGCCGGGTTCATCGGTTCCCATTTCGTCGAGCGCCTGCTCCTCGAATCCGACGTGGAGAGGGTCGTCGGCTACGACCTCCTCACCTACGCCGGCCGCAAGGAGAATCTCTCCTCCGCCATGGCCGAGCGGCGCTTCCACCTCGTCACCGGGGACATCCGGGACACGGAAAACCTGCGGCTCATTCTTTCAGCGGAAGGAATCGACGCCATCGCCCACTTCGCCGCCGAGACCCACGTGGACCGCTCGATCCTCGGGGCGCGGGTCTTCGTCGAGACGAACGTGAACGGCACCTACTCGATCCTCGAAGCGGCCAAGAGCGCGAAAATCTCGCGTCTCCTTCACGTCTCGACGGACGAAGTCTACGGCTCCATTCCCGGCGGTGAATACGCCCGGGAGGACCGGGCCTTTTCCCCTTCGAGCCCTTATGCCGCCACCAAAGCGGCGGCCGATCTCCTCGTCCAATCCTTCGCCAAGACCCACGGCCTTCCGGCCGTGATCGTGCGGGGTTCGAACAACTACGGCCCCCGGCAGTTCCCGGAAAAATTAATCCCCTTCATGCTCTCGCGCATCCAGGCCGGAGAGAGTCTTCCTTTATATGGGGACGGCTCCCAGCGGCGCGACTGGATCTGGGTGGCCGACTTCTGCGCCGGGGCGCTTCTCGCCCTTCAAAAAGGAAAGGCCGGGGAGGCCTACAACCTCGCGGGCGGCAACGAGTGGAGCAACCGGGAAGTGGTCGAAACCCTCTGCCGGGAAATGGGTTATTCGACCGGCCGCATCGAATCCGTGGCCGACCGCCCGGCCCACGACCGGCGCTACGCCATGGACTCTTCCAAAGCCCGGAAGGAACTGGGATTTTCCCCCCGCCGGGACTTCGTCGAAGGGATCGTCCAGACCGTTTCCTGGTACAAGAAGAACCAGGAATGGGTACGGACGGTCCAGAAAGAAACGGCAGAGTACTTCCAGAAGAATTACGGGGGAAGATAGGTCCGCTACGGCCCTTCCGCATACAGAGGATTGGGCGCCACGACGATTCCGGGGGCAAGGCCAGTGCTTACGCCGGGCCCCGCTTCCGTATCGGTCGTAATTAGACTGATGTAACGGCCGTCAGCTGAAAGAAAAGGGGCGAAACCCGATCCCGACATGGAAGTGGGCGGCCCCGCGCTCGTGGGAACCAGCGCCGTTTGGCCGGTAATCCGGTCACGCACAAAAATCCGCCGTTGCACGCGGGAGTTGGGCGCCGAGAAATTCGTGGCCGCCGTTTCAAACGCGACAAACCGGCCGTCTCCCGAAACTGAAGGCAAGCGGCTCATGGCGTCCGCCTGCTCTTGAGAAGGCCCGATGCTGACGCGCACCGTCGATCCGCCTAGCAAGTCACGGACGAAGATGTCTGGAACGCCGTTCGTATCATTCGGAACGAGGTTCGTCGCGCTGGACGTGAAGGCCACGGAAAGCCCGTCCCCCGCGATCGCCACCTCGTAGCTATCGCCGTCGGCCCCTCCGGGAGCGGGACTCGCGAGGATCGTTTCCCCCAGCAACCGGTCGCGGACGAAGACATCCCGCCTTCTGTTGGTGTCCCCCGCGGCCAGGTTTTCCGCGTCGGAGACGAACGCCACGTAGCGGCCGTCAGCGGAAATGGAAGCTTCCGTGCTCCCCAGAAGGCCCCCCTGGGCTTCCCCGCCCGCATCCGTGAGGCTGGCCCGTTCGGTCACCCCAAACGCCCGGTCACGGACGAAGATGTCCGGAAGGCCATTGCCGTCTCCGGCCACCAAGTTCGGAGAATCCGAAGGAAACGCCACGTAGCGGCCCTCGGCCGAGATGCTCGGAGCGCCGCAAGATTCAATGGAAACGGGGATCTTCTCCCAACCATTAAATGTCACGCTGGCCAATTCAGTCGTGCCAAGCGCCAGATCCCTGACATAAACCCACATGATCCCTATCCCAGCCCCAGGAGCCAGATTGGTTGCGTCGGAACGGAAAGCGACGAACCGCCCATTGGCGGAGAGGGAGGGTTGAAGGCTGTTTACTCCCCACAGAGGATAGATAGCAGAAGGCTCTTCGGCCGAATTGACGCTGGCCATTTCGCCTTCTTCCAGCAACCGGTCGAAAGCAAACACCTGGAGGAAATAGGTCCCCACGCTGACGTCCCCCTTCGAATAAGCCAGGAACCGTCCATCTGCGGACAAGGCACTCTTCTTTCCAAGGATGTCCAGGTCTAGCGGAATGGGCCAACCACTGCCCAGACCGTCCCCGTAAACGCCGTTGCTGTCGATGAACTGGACCGGGATGCCAGCGTCCAAACCCGCTTCCACGTCAACGGGGCCGCTCAAGGCGGTGGCGAGCCCAGAAGCGGCGGCTTCCAGCGAAATGGTGTCGACTTGATCGAAGGTAACGTCCTGCCAAACGGCGATTCCCTCGTTGACCGTCTGAGTGAGGGTTCCCCCCAGCGTGCCGGAACCGCCCGCAAGGGAGATCGTGATTTGGGTGGAGCCGTCGGAGTAGACCCGGGCGCCGGAGGCGTCCTGCACCTCCACCGCGAAGAAACCGAAAACCACCCCCTGCTGCTCGCGGGGAGATGGCGGTATGACGAAAGCCAATTGAGAAGCGGCGCCCGGAACCGGCGGGTTCAGAGCCATGGACACGCCATAAATCCCGAGAAGGCCCGAAGCCGTCAGATCGAAGGAAACGGTTTCTGGCTCGCCGTACGCGATATCGTCGAAAACGGCGATTCCACCGCTCGCACATTGCGTGAGCGTTCCCGAAAAACTGCCGCTCCCGCCGGTTTGCTCCAGGGTAATGCAATCAGTGGCACCGGAGACCAATGAATCGAAGGGATCGAGAATCTCCACCGTGAACGGCACCCATTCCACGCCAGCCACCCCGGGCGCAATGGGAGGCGTCCCGAAAGAGAGCTTGGCGGAGGAACCGGCCGCGGCAGGAGCCACATTAGCGAAGAGGTCTTCCGTCCCATATGCGGCCGGGGTGGACGCGGCAATGGCCATCAGACCAGTTCCGTCGTAAACCAGGTCGTCGAAAACAGCGGTCCCGTGAACCGCGTTTTTGGCGAGCGTTCCCGAAAGATTCCCGGAACCGTACGTCAGGCCAATCGTGATCGGATCCGTAGCGCCGCTATCGATGGTTCCGTCCTCGTTGGCGACAAACACCGTCAGAGGGGGAAATGGAACGAACTGGACGGCCGCCGAACCATCGAGGCCAGCCGTCGCAAGGGTTCTCTGACCGGAGAAATCCCAGGTACTGAAGCGCCAAACGAGGTTTGAAGAATGCCACAATTGGTCAGATGCTTGAGCTTCAATCCGGTATTCCATCCCGTCATCCGCCGGGCAGGATGCGCCGAGGGGCGGATCGGTGTACTCGCAGGAGCGGTCCCCTTTAAGCGTAAGAGGCCTGACCGCAAAGGGATCTTCCGAAAGGCGCATCGCTCGCGCCGTCCCGAGCGATAGCAGGGGCGCCAGCACTGGAACCGCATTGCTGCCGGAGGCACCGAGGAGGGCATTAAAAGAGGCGGGATTGCTGCGTGGATCAGCGGGGGAATCGGAAATATCGAACGGGACGGCCACGGGGTCTTCTCCCACCGTGTTGATCTGGTCGGCGAATAATTCATAGCCGAAATAAATCGGATCACCCGAAAAATCCCGGCCGTTGGTATCCACCCGCACCACCCGGACGAATGTCGCCTCCGGAACGGGAAGGCACGCGTTATCCGCCGTCGCCTGGGATGCATCAAAGCAGTTTCCAAAAGCGCCGTTCTCGAACAGGCCGCCCCAAAAGAGCGTCTCATCTTCGATGGAAACCCAGGGAGAGACGGTTCCGTAAACGCCGTCGGCCTTGAAACCTCCCATCCGGATGATGGGGGGAATGGTGTCCCGAATAACCGAGAAAGACGTGACCGTTTCGTTGCCAAGACCGTCGGTGGCGTGGAACGTGTAGGTGTTAAGCCCTTCCTCGGGGACATCCATGTTAATGGCGGCCCATCGCCAAGCGGCCCGCGCCGTCAGGCCAGCGGCATCGGCGGAGAGAGAGCGGTCCAGGAAAATATCGCAGGAGGGGGCGCAGGGGGCGCTCTCGAGGCCCGTCACGCGGTAGAGTCCCGCGTTCAATAGTTCATCCCCCTGCTCCTGCCCCAGCGCGAGGTAATCGCCCACCCGCAAGGCGTTGTCCGGCTCATCAGCGGGGTTGTCGGCGGGAAGGGCCGGAACGGCGATGCGGTTCGTCCCGCCGCCGCCCTCAAGAATCACGTCCACGAACCCATCGGGATACTCAGCGGAGCCCGCGCCCTGAACGGCGAGGGCGGTGGAAATCCACGGAATTTCCTCGGCGGTGATGGCGGGCATTTGTCCCGACGCGCCGAGCGCCCGGCCGGTGAAACTGATCTTGTTCGACCCCACGAGGCGTTTTTCAACCGGTGGCTGATAGTTGATTCCGAAATCCGAGGATACGCCATTCTGGTAACTCAACTGGGTCTGGAAATTGCTGGTATACCAATCCAATCCCGTCATGGTTCCCGCATGAACGGCCGGGATGGCGTTGGCGGCATCCCGCTCTTCAGCGTCGCCAAATCGCCCGAGCCGCAGGTTCGCGGGAGTGTTGGGATTGTCATAAGCTTCATCGGCTTCGCAGTCGCTTAAAGGGGTGCCTCCCGCCGAATACGGCCGGTTGTCCACGAAACAATCGACCGAAAAGGCGGGCGGCGCTCCGACCACTTGAACGGCGGTGTGGACTCCCACCGTATTCGTACCATCGCTGATCAAAAGCCGGACGAAAAAGAAACCTGCCGCGTCGGCCTGGAATTCCCCTACGGCCGCTTCGGGATCGCCAAAGATGGCCGCGCTCCCCTCCGGCCGGAGAAGGAACGACCAATCGTAAGTCAGAGGGCCGCTTTCAGGGTCGTAGCTCGCCGAAGCATCCAATTGAACCGGAACGCCCAAGGCCACCTCCAAGGGCGGCAAGTCCACTGGAACGGGATCGGCGTTGGATTTTACCCGTGCGAGGCACACGGCCTCCCGGCTGGGAATGCCGTCCTCTTCCACGATCACGGTGATTTGATAAAGGCCCTCGGCGTCCGGCGTAAGAGCGTTAGCAGAAAGCCCTTGGCCTTCCAATTCCGCTTCGCTCTCCTGCGGCTTACCGGCCAGGGTCCACTCGTAGGAGAGGGAACCACCCTGGCTGGGACGGCTGCCGCCCGCATCCATTTGAACGGGAACGCCGACTTTCTCCTCCCCTAGCAACCGGCACTGGCTGTAGGGCCGCACGCGGGCTTCCGTAAAAGTGAACAGAACAGAAAAATCATCTTCCGGAACGCCCTGGAGACTGACCGTGGCAAGGCCCGTGGAAAGCGGCTCCAGATCGCCAATCAGGACTCCTGGAAAGATTCCTTCCAGGGCGTCGAATTCATCGAATTCCACCCCGGCGCCGGTAATCTCCTGGGCGATGAGCGCCAGCCCTTCGAGACCGATGCTGGAGTCGAGGCTTTCGACGGCGACGACCAGATCGAGCCGCCCGTCCTCCGCTTGCGTGATGGTGGCGTGGAGCCGCAGATCGGCTTCGCCGACGCCCGGAATGATGGCCGCAACGTCGAGGACGGAGCCCCCCTCGCAAGGCCCCACCGCCGGGCCAAGGGACAGGCATAGCTCTCCCGCCGCGGGCTCAAAGTGAGCCCGGATGGACGCGACCGCCTCTGGCGGCCTGTCCGCGGCATTTCCCGTATCGGTGCCGCCCCGGCATCCCATCAGCAGCGCCAAGACCAAGCAAGCCCATTCCACCCGTTTCATCACTTCTCTCCTCCCGTGACCGGAAAGATTTGAAAACCCGCGACGTAAACCTCCTGCCGCTCGCCCTGGCGCTCTTCGTTTTGCGTCCGCACCAGGAGGTCGCGCCGGAAGCGGGCGATCTCCCCGCAAAGCGTTTCGTACTGCTTGCGGGTCAGGGTGAGCGTGAGGGAACTCAGATTCCGGTCCTCCAGTGGGAGGCCGTCTAGCGAGTGCTCCGCGTGGCGGAGCATGGCCCGGTGGTAATTGCGGGCCGCCAGGGAATGCACCGTGGGTTCCGTCGCCAACATGGTGTCGGCGGCCTTGAGGCGCCCCTCGGCGTCCCGGACGGCGAGGCCGAGCTTCTCCAGAAGTTTAAGGGCCCTCCTCGCCTGGGACGGACGGATCCGGGGCCGAAGGCGCCGCGCGATCCAGGCAGGGTCTTCCTGGAAACCCGGCAGTTCCAGCATTTCGCGGACCGGCAGGACGTACCAGCGCGAATAGACGTCGTAATGGCGGTTGCTCAACGCAACGGGGTCTTTCCAGGAGCTTCGAAGGCGCCGGAGACGCTGATAGCGGAGGTTGCGTTCTTCGTCCGTCCGAGCCCTCCCCAACTGCACGAGGGCCTCGAACGATTCTCGTTCCTTCTGGGAGAGGCCCAGACCCCGCGCGAATTTGGGCACCGACCCCTTGGAAATGTGACGCTTGCCGTCGATGACGAGCTTGAGGACGTTGGGCGAAGAAAACCCCGCCCGCTTGGAGAAATAGCGGTAAGAAAAACGCCGGTCGGTGGCCTTGAGATGGCCCACCAAAGCCCGGAGGTAGGCCCGGTAATCGCCGAAATCGGCGGGATCGGGCCGCTGATTCGTATTCTTGTT
>JBFLVN010000080.1:0-13780 GCA_040758475.1 Bdellovibrionota bacterium | reverse complement strand
GAACGATTCGATTCGGTCGCGATGCTTCATCGGGCCGCCAGTATAAGAGCGTCGGAAGGAAGCATCACACCCCGTTGTCCTGCCATCGCCACCCCATCCCCCGGCCCAAAAACAACGGGGGCGGCCATGACGGGCCGCCCCCGGGAGAAAATCGGAAAAAACACTCAACTCGACTTCGCCTTGCTGAAAGCGAACTCGACGCGCCGGTTCTTGGCGTAGCCGTCCTCGGTTCCCGAGGAATCCACGGGGCGCGACTCACCGAAGCTCACCGTGTCGAGGCGCGAGCGCGGGACGCCAAGGCTCTGGAGATGGCTCTTGGCCGAACTCGCCCGGCGCTGGCCCAAGGCCATGTTGTAATCCTCCGTGCCCCGCTCGTCGCAGTGGCCTTCGAGCGTGAGCATCCAGGAGGGATTTTCTTCGAGGATTTTCTTTACTTCCGCGAGGGTATCCCGGGCGGAAGAGTCGAGTTCGGAACTGTCGAAGGCGAAGTGGACGGGTTCGACGAGGACGTCGCCCGCTTCCTTGCCCCCCGCGCCGCCAGCGGCCCGCTCGGCCACGGCCCCTTCACCGGCGGCCGTGCTGCCGGACGCCGCCGATTCACGGACCTTCCCTTCCGAATCCAGAGTGCCGCGGTTGCCGGCGGGGATGTCTTCTTCTTCACTCCCCGCCGCCGGAGCGGCCGCTTCGCCGCCCGCGGCTTGTTCACCGCTGGCCGCAGCCGCTTCCTGGGCCGCCGCATCTTTTTTCTTCGCGCATGCCGACCCAAGGGACAAGCAGGCAATCAAGGCAAAAAAGAAGGCCGAACGAAAGATTTTCCGAGTCATGTGTGTGCTCTCCATTTCCAAATATTCCGGGATGAGGTCCCGGTTCCCCGCCGGTGCATACCGGCGCTTTTTCCTTAGTTTTTCAACCGCCCTGTTCACCGGACGGACCAGGCGGGCTGGATTTCGTTTGCACGGGTCTGAGTGATCGGCCGGACGAAGTGCCCTCCCGCACCCATCAAGTAAAGATCGAAGTTGCCGCGCCGGTTGGAGCTGAAGATCAGGTAGTCGCCACCCGGGCTCCAGCACGGGTCCTCGTTGCTCCTGGCGCCTTTCGTGAGTTGTATCTCACTGCCACCTTGGGTGTCAATCAAGTAGAGGTTGAACTCGGGCCCGTCCCGACGGACGAAAGCGATCTCGCCTCCTTTGGGCGACCACGCCGGCGAAGTGTTGTAGGTGCCCCGAAATGTGAGCCGCCGGGGTTTCCCTCCCGTAGAAGGGACGATGTAAACCTGCGGGCCGCCGGAGCGATCCGAGGTGAAAGCGATTTCTTTTCCGTCGGGCGACCACGCTGGCGAAACCGATAACCCGTACCCCTCCGTGAGCTGGAACGACTCACCCGTCTCCCGGTTATAAATATGGATCTGCGTGTTCCCCTGACCGTCGTCCTGGACGACGGCGACGCGCTTGCCGTCCGGGGATTCGGCTCCCCCGGAACTGAGCGACCCCTGCGACCAGAAAGGCTGGAGCCTTCCCGTTAAGATTTCGTAAAGATAGAGGAACGGCTTGGCGCGCCGGATGTAGGACGTAAAGAAGATCCGCTTCCCGTCCCGCGAGAATTCGGGCGAAACGTTGATGGAGCGGTTTTGCGTGACCGGCCGTTTTCCCGTGCCGTCGATGTTCATGAGGTAGATTTCACGGGTCTTCGTCTCATCGGAGACGAAGGCGATCTGGCTAAGCGCGATCCCTTCGGCGCCCGTAAGCTCTTCCACCACCACATCGGCGAAGCGGTCGGCCATGGCTTCCACCTGATCGTCCGTACCCCGGAAGCGCTTCCCCTTGCGATAGCGCTTCAAACCCACGTCGTAGAGCCGAAGCTCCATAAGCCACTTCCCCGCTTCGAAACCCATGGCCCCCCGGATCAGGGCGTCGGCACCGATCATGCCCCAGGTCGAATAAGTGGGGTCCTGGTCGATGGGACTTTTCTCTTCGAGATAGGCCGCCGGGTCCACCACTTCGATGAGGCCCGAACGTTCGAGGGAAGAGCGAAGGCGCAGGGTGAGTTTCTCCACGAGTTCCGGCGGCGCGGGCCGCCCCCCGGCGCCGACGATGAGCGGAATGGCCACCCGCACCGGCTTTACCCCGGAGCGGTAGATTTCGATCATGGATTCGGCGGCGAAACCGGGCGAAGACGCCAGGACCAGAGCCAGCGCCACCGCAAGGAAAGAGATTCGATGGAAGTTCACCATTGGTTTCCAGCGGGGGTGGCGCATGCGTCACCCTCCTAATCAGACGGGCGAGGCACGCCTCGTCCCTGCCCTCGATTATTTCCCCATTTCCCTGTTGTTGAAGCGCACAAGGAGCGTTTGCGAAACGCCCGGGGGCGGGGCTTCGAGATTGAGCACCTGCCCGGCCGCCCGGAGAACCGATTCGTCGAACGCCGCATTGCCGGAGGATTTATCCAGCGCGACCTTCTGGACCTTGCCCGCCGAGCTGATCTCGAAACGAACGATGGCCGTCAAATCCTTGAGGCGCGAGAGATTGGCGGGAACGCGCCACTTCTTTTCCACTTCCCGCACCACTTTGGCTTCGTAAGCGGCCGCTACCCCGCCCGAAAGCTTTTCCGCCGAAGCCAGGGCTTCTCGCTCCTGCTTTTCCTTGGCCGCGCGGGAAAGGCTCTCGGAGATTTCATCGACGCTCCGGGCAGTTCCGTTCTTCGGGGCACTCGCCACGGGGGCCTCTTTTTTCAAAGCCGAGAGAGAGGCCAGGAGTTTTTCCCGCTCTTTCTGGCGGGCCGCTTCTTCGGCATTTTCTTTTTGTTCTACACGCGAACCCTGCGGGATTTCCTTTTCCTTCTTCCCAGCTTTTTCGAGGACAACGCCTTTGGGTGAAGGAGGCGCCACCGGCTTGGCCGAAGCCCGTTCCACGGCCTTCGCCGTGGGGGCGGCCGCCGGAGAGGGCAAAGACGCCGGAACCGGGGCGGGAACCGTTTGAGAAGGGACGAGGGCCACTTCAATCAAAGGCCCGAGCGAATGGGGCTTTGCGTGCCCTCCCACCAGGGGGCCCGCCAGAATGATCCCGAAAAGGACCGCGTGAGCCGCGACGGAAAAACCCACCCACTTGCGCAAACGGTCGTCCCGCAATTCCTTGGCCGGATGCCAGGAAGAAGAAAGATCGTCCAGGCCTCTTGCGGCTACCGCGCTCATGGGCGTTCGATCTTTTCCTCTTGCGTCACGAGACCCACCTTGTCCACCCCCGCTGCCTTGAGATCGCCAAGCAGCTTCACCACGTCCCCGTAAGGCACCCGGCGGTCCGAGCGGACGTAGACCTCCTTGTCCTCCCGCTCGGCGAGAATGGCGGAGATTTTCGGCTTCAAGTCCGTTCTCGGAAGCTCGGTTTCGCCCAGATAGATTTTTCCGCCGGAGGTGACCGTGAGGATGAGGCTCTTCTTTTCACGGGGAAGCTGGGTGGCCCGTGTCTCCGGAAGATTCACCGGCACGCCGCGAAGGAGCGCCGGCGCTGTCACCATGAAAATGATGAGGAGGACGAGCATGACGTCCACGAGGGGCGTCACGTTGATTTCCGCCATGGCGGAATCGTCGCGGGAGCCGGAACTCATCGCCATAAGACACCTCCCTCTTTACGAGGGCCACTCCCGCTCGATGCGGCTCAACGCCGCGTCGGCGAAGGATTCAAGCGCCCGCCGGAATGAGCGGATGCGATTCAAAAACGTGTTGTAGGCCATGACGGCCGGGATGGCCGCGAAGAGGCCCACGGCCGTCGCGATGAGGGCTTCGGCGATACCCGGGGCCACGACGGAGAGATCGGCCGAATGGAGCTGCCCGATGTCGCGGAAGCTCCGCATGATCCCCCAGACCGTTCCAAAAAGCCCGATGAAGGGGGCCGTGGAACCGGTTGTCGCCAGGAACGGAAGACGCCGTTCGAGACGCGCGATTTCTTCGTCGACGGCGGATTTAAGCGCCCGTTCCACGCGGCGGCTGCGGCCCTCGAGGTTTCCTTTCGTCCCGTTCTCGCGTTTGGCTTCCTCGTAACCGGCGCACAGGACGGCCGCGGCGGCGGATAGCCCCTGCTCCCGTTGGGCGGCCTCATAGAGATCGGAGAGGGCCGTCCGGTCCTCGAAACTCCGGGCGAAGGATTCCGAGTGCTCCTCGGCTTCCCGGAGAATTTTCCGCTTGAAGAAAATGATCGCCCAGGTAAGGACGCTCATGGCCAAAAGGCCGAACAAGATGAGCTGGACGAAAATCCCGGCCGAGAGGACGAGGCTAAGGAGCGATTCCTGCTTGGGGGCTTCGGCTAGTTCGGCTAGAAGGACTGGAACAAGTGAAAAGGCGTGGTTCATCGTGGCGCTTTCCGCACGGCGAACCCTCACCCCATCAGACGGGCCCACGGTACGGGAAGGGGGAAAAACAGTCAATGGGCCGGATCACGCCGCCTAACGCGGTTTTACAGCGAGCTTGAGGGCGCAATGCTTTGAAAAGTGACGGAAATCACGGTCACGGGTAATGAGCGGGACATCGTGGTCGATACAAGCCTGTGCGATTAAAGAATCAGCCAAACCAGCTTTCAGCCCGTGCTTGTGCAATTTGGCGCGATTCTTCCCCGCTCTTTCCCAATAGCCGTCTAAAATTTCCAAGAGCGGGATATCCCTAAAATTATCCACGAACGCAGGGGTCAGATACTTAGCGCACAGGACTTCCGTGAGCACGACGGGTGGAAGAGCGACGCCCCCGGTCGCGAAAACCCGATCCAGGGCGTCTACGTCCTCCCCTGGTTCGTTCAGAATGTACGCGCTCAACGTGCTCGTGTCTGCCGCCAAGATCATCCTGGTCCTCCTCCCTCAAAGCTTTCCAATCCAGCTCAAAAGGAATTTTTCCTCGCATTGCCCGCAAGTTCTGGCACGCTTTTACGACAATGAGCCGTTCCAAGCCTATGCGGATGGTTTCAGTAATGCCCTTGCCAGTGTTTTTCTGAGCTTCCGCCAATAAATCCGCCGGCAGTAAAATCGTGATTTTTTGAGCATCACTCATAAACAAAATTTTGCCATATTGAATACCATAATTCAAATATGGCATTCACACTGGCATTTTCGCCCTCTCGGCGTCGATTTCCTTCGTGATACCCGCCCAGTCGGCCTGGGCTTCCAGGCCCGCGAGGACGGAGGCGAGGCCGTACTGGATGCGGTTTAAGAAAATAAATCCCGGCCGCTTGGATTCGCGGATGCCCTTGGTGAGCGCCTTTCGGGCAAAGAGCATCCCGCCCTTGAGGGAAAGATCGGCCAAGTATCCCGTGTACTCCCGGCTAAAGCGGAACGGCGTTTTTGAAAGAACCGGCTCGTAGACACAGAGAAGATATTCCTCCAGGTAGGCGAGTTCTTCCTTGTCGAGTTCCGTGGGAAGGCCCCAAGCCTGGATGGCGGCATCGAAGAGTTCCTTCCCTCGGACGCCCGCCGTGATCAGGTGCCGCACCTTCGCCATCTGGTCGATGAAATCCTTGGGATAACGTTGCACGCAGCCGAAATCGAGGAAAACCACTTTCCCCGGCTGAAAAAGATAGTTTCCCGGGTGGGGGTCGGCGTTGAACATGCCGAAGCAGTAGAGCGAGCGGAAAACGAACCGGTAGATGATTTCGCCGTATTCGTTCCGATCTTCCTGGGAGGCCGAGGCGACGGTTTCGCGCCAGGTCTTCCCGCCGTGAAATTCCATCGTCAGGACGTGGTCGCGGGAGAATTCGGAAATCACGGCGGGAATGACGACCTGCGCATCCCCCTGCCAGATTTTGGCGAACTCCTCCTGGTTGTTGAGTTCGCAGCCGTAGTCGCATTCTTCGAGAACCCGCGCCGAGAGGTCTTGAAGCCCTTGTTCCATTTCGACTTTCGGAAGGACCATGGAGAGGGCGTTGCGGAGAAGGTCCAGGTTCTTGATGTCGCTGCGGACAGCATCCGCGATGCCGGGATACTGCACTTTGACGGCCACGTCCCGGCCATCTTTGAGCTTCGCCTTGTAGACCTGCCCGATGGAGGCGGCGGCGATGGGCTCCTTGGAGAACTCCACGAAAAGTTTTTCAGGCGGCTGGCCCAAATCTTTCTTGATGACCTGCTCGATCTCGGCCCATCGCAAAGGCCTCGAATTCATCTGGAGTTTTTCGAGCGCCTCGCGGTAGATGTCCCGGTAGCCGGGCGGGATCATGTCGTCGAAGAACGAGATCATCTGCCCGGCCTTCATGGGAAGGCCTTTCATCTGGCCCAGGTTTTCGAGGATCGTTTTGGCCGCCTGCCGGTGGAACTGCTCGGCCGCGCGGGAAGTGCTGGCGCCGAAGGCCACTTTCCCCGCCGCGCCGGCCAGGTCGGTGGCGAGGCCCGTGGCCATCTTGCCCATCTGGGCCATGCGCCCCACCCGCGAGGAGGGGACTTTGCGGCCCGGTGTCTCGGCCATGGTGGGGTTCTCCCGCAAGGGGAGCTTATCCGTTTTCGTGACGAGGGGAAGAACCTCGGCTAGGCTGCGCCTCCCATGGCGGAAAGCCCCTATTTCTGGATGTTCCTCCACGTGGCGGGGTTTTCCGTTTGGTCCAGTTTGTGGCCGCGGCAATTCTTAAAGCGCTTTTTCGAACCCAAAATTGGATACAAGACCTACCGTATCTTCTACAACGCGGGAACCATTTTCCTTTTCGGCGCCTCGCTCCTCTATCTCTTCCAGCACTCTCCTGAAACCACGCGGCTTTGGTACTGGCGGGACCAGGCGTGGTTTAAACCCCTGATGTACACGATCGAATCCGTGGGGATTTTCTTCATGTGGGGCACGGCCCAGCTCGGGATTTCTTTCTGGGGATTCAAAAATCCGCCGCCCGACGGGAACCTGCAAGTGCGGGGTTATTACAAAATCACCCGGCACCCGCTTTATTGGTCGGTATTCTGCCTTCTCTTCGGCCACATGCTCGTACTCGGAAGCGGCCTTGCGGTTTTCTATTTCCTCACCATGGAACTCTACAACGTGCTCGGCGTCATTTTGTTCGAGAACCCGAGCCTTAGCCGCCAGTACGGCGCGGCGTTCGACGACTACAAGCGCACCGTCTCCACCATCCCCTTCCTCTCGATCCTCCGGGGAAAAGTGAAACTCACGAAAGAGGACTTTCCCCCAAAAATTTTCGTCGGCGCCGGGCTCTTCATTACTTTCATCGTCCTCATCCACCGGCCCGTGATTGTTTTCCTGGTCTACTACCTCCCCCATCTGGGGCGCGTCACTCCGTGGCTTCGGGAATGGATCAAGATGGGGAATTAGGTCTTGAAACCAAAGAGAGTCCGCACTCTCACGCTCGAAGCCCCCTCTTCCCCCGGGCGGCTGGCGTGGATTTCCGCCGCCAGTGGACTCGTGAAAGTTGGGAAATCTCTCTACGTCGTCGCGGACGATGAATTATCCCTCGGCATCTTCGAAGCGGAGGGAGAAAAACCTGGTAAGCTCCTTAAACTTTTTGACGGGGAACTTCCCCTCGATCCCAAGGCCCGAAAAAAAGAAAAGCCCGATCTCGAAGGACTCGCCCTCCTTCCCGGCGGCCTGCTGGCCGTCCCCTCCGGCTCCAAGCCCAACCGCTGCCGGGGCTCGTTCATTCCGTTGGCATCGGATGGAAAGCCTTCCGGCTCTCCGCAAGATGTCAATTTCTCCAAGCTCTATGAGAAACTCTCAAAAGAGATAAAAGCCCTCAACATTGAAGGCGCCGCCGTGCTTGGGGAAAAACTTATCCTCCTTCAACGCGGCAACAGCGCTTCGGGAGAAAACCTTCTCATCGAATTGGATCTGGAAAAAATCCTGAAAGCGATTGGGAGCAAACAGCCCCTCCCCGACGCCATCCGGTCCATCACTTCCTGCGATCTCGGAAAACTCCGGAACGTCCCCCTTTCTTTCACGGATGCCTGCCCTCTTCCGAACGGCCGCCTCCTCTTCACCGCTGCCGCCGAACAAACGGACGATCCCTACCTGGATGGCCCCTGCGAAGGATCGGCGCTGGGGATTATCGAAAAGAACCGGATCGCCTGGATAGAAGAAATTAAAGGAACGGAAAAAGTAGAAGGCGTATGGGCGGTTGAACGAGAGAACGAATGGGAAGTGCTGATGGTGACGGATGGGGATGAGGCGGGAAAACCCGCAACTCTGTTTGGAACAAAAATTCAATCCTCCTGAGAACCCGAATGGATGCGGATGCGTCCAGGTTCCACGATCCACAAATGGCGATCAAGTGATTGAGTCGTTAACAAGGAGAGCATTTCTTGCATGCGTTCCTCAATTGCCCGGGGCGTCACCCCACCCGGTGTTTCCAGAATGACAAGGCCCGCAGACCGTTCCGGAGGAAAACGGAGCACGTGTCCGAAATCGTGATCGAGGGTCAGGAGGGCCCGCCCCTCGCGACAACAAACGGAGAAAAGCTTCTCATCGCTCGCGCCGCCCAACCCCTCCTCTCGAACTGTTTCTACGTCGTGACCGGCATTCCGAAGGAGAGAAAGGCCCCGGTTCCCCAAATTCTCATCCAACTTGAATTTCAAGCAGACCTCTTTGTCGGAACGGGGATGATCCTTTCCCGGGCCGCTTCGGCGCCGTAGGCAATAGCGGCAAGGACATCTTCGTGGGTGAGCTGGGGATATTCTTCAAGGAGTTCCTTCTCCGTCAATCCGCCGGCGAGTGAATCCAGCAGGAGAGATACCCATATCCGTGTACCCCGAATGCAGGGTTTTCCGAAACAAATGTTCGGGTCGATGGAAATGCGGTCGAGAAGGGAAGACATGGAAGCCTCCTCTAAGAGGAATCCGGCGCCCCCTAGGATAACATGAAAAATATCCTACTTGTAGGCAGCCATTTTACCCCAGCTTCCCCACCGCTTCCTTGATGCGCGAGAGGCCCTTGCGGATGTTGTCCATGCTGGTGGCGTAGGAGAGGCGCATGTAGCCGGGGGCGCCAAAGGGCGTGCCCGGCACCACGGCCACGAGGGCTTGTTCGAGAAGGTAGGCCGCGAAGTCCATGTCGGAGGCGATCTTCTTCCCGTTGAAGGACTTGCCCAAAACGCCCTTCACGTTCGGAAAAACGTAGAACGCCCCTTCCGGCAGGCGGCACTTGATGCCGTCGATGGAGTTGAGCAGGTCCACGATCACCTTGCGCCGCTCGTCGAAGGCTACGAGCATTTTATCCACGACGTGCTGGTCCCCCGTGAAGGCCGCAAGCGCCGCCGCCTGGGCGATGCTGGAGGGATTGGACGTGGACTGGCTCTGGAGCTTTTCCATCGCCGCAATCACGTCCTTGTTTCCCGCCGCCCAGCCGATGCGCCAGCCGGTCATGGAATAGGCCTTCGAGGCGCCGTTTACGATGATGGTCCGCTCTTTCCACTGCTGGGAGATCGTAGCGATGGAAAAGAACTTGGCCCCTTCGTAGAGGAGGCGGAGATAAATGTCGTCGCTTATGACCCACACGTCGGGATGCTTCTCCAGAACTTTCGCCACGGCGCGGATTTGCGCCTCGCTCATGGTCGCCCCGGTGGGGTTCGAGGGGTAATTCAAAACGACCATGCGGGTCCGGGGCGTCAGGACTTTTTCCAAAGCCTGGGGCGTTAAAGCGAAGCCGTCTTCTTCCTTGGTCTCCACGCACACGGGCGTCGCGTCGGCCATGCCGACCATCTCGGGATAGGACACCCAGTAGGGCGCGGGGATGATGACTTCATCCCCTTTATCCAGCATGGCGAGAAAGAGGTTATAGAGCGTGTGCTTGCCGCCGCAGGAGACGAGGACTTCATTCGGCTGATAGTCGAGGCCGTAGTCCCCTTTGATCCGCGTGCAAACGGCCTTGCGGAGCTCGGGCGTGCCGCCCACGGCGGTGTACTTGGTCTGGCCCGCCTTGATGGCGGCGATGGCGGCTTCCTTGATGTGGTCCGGTGTATCGAAATCGGGCTCCCCGGCGCCGAAACCCACCACGTCCTTGCCTTCGGCCTTGAGTTGCTTGGCCTTGGCGTCAATGGACAAAGTCGCCGAGGGCTGAATCCTTCTCACCCGTTCCGCCAGACGCACGTTCATGACACCACCTCATCCCCTCTCCGTTCCTGAAGAGGGGTCTTAGGGGGGAGGTTCTTAGGCAACCCGCCCCGAAAAGTCACTTCTTGGGGGAGAGCTTTTCCCGGAGGGCTTTTTCGGCGATCTCGGGCACCATGCCCTTCGTGCTCCCGCCGAGCATCACGATTTCGCGGATGAGCGAAGAGGATAAATGCGAATACTTGGCGTCGGTCATCATGAAGACCGTCTCGATATCGGGGTTCAAGTGCTTGTTGGAGAGAGCCATCTGGAATTCGTATTCGAAGTCCTGCACAGTCCTAATTCCCCGGAGGACGACGTGGTAGTCCTTCTTCGACATGAAATCGACGAGCAGGCCGGTGAAGCCTTCCACGCGGACGTTCGGAAGGTGCTTGGTGAGCTGGCGGATCAGATCCATCCGCTCCTCGGGGGTGAAAACGCCTTTTTTGGAAGTGTTCGTCGCGATCGTCACGACTACTTCGTCGAAGACGTGGGCGCCGCGTTCGATGATGTTCAAATGGCCGTGGGTGGGCGGATCGAAGGAACCCGGATAAACGGCGACGCGGATTTTTCCGGCCTGGGCGGTCATGGGAGCTTCTCGTCCACGGTGGCCGCCGTATCACCCCAACTCCGGGAGAAAATCCTCCGGAAACCAGGGGGGACAGCCGGTTCGCTTTCCTTTTCGCCCCGCTCCACGACGAGGAGCGCGGCGGGCGCCACTCTAGCCCAGTGCGAAACGAGTTCAAGGACGCGCCCCGATTCCCCTTTGCCGTAAGGCGGGTCAGCGAAGACCAGATCGAAAGGGCCGTCCCCCGCAGGCGTTTTCTCGATGTACTTGGACACGGCGCTTTTCCGGATGGAAGCGGCTTCCTCCGCTTCGAACACTTTGACGTTCTCTTGGATAAGCCTCGCGGCGGCTAAATCTTCTTCCACCAGCACCGCGCTTTTCGCTCCCCGCGAGAGGGCTTCGAGCCCCAGGGCTCCCGTTCCTGCGTAGAGGTCGCAGACGGAGAGGTCTTCCCAGGATTTCCCCCGCGCCCCGAGGGCCGACTCGACGGCGGAAAAAAGCGCGCCCCGCACCTTGTCGCTCGTGGGGCGGATTTTCGCGCCTTCGAAGCCCTTTAAGGCGCGGCTCTTCCATTTGCCGGAGATGATGCGCATGGGAAACCGCCAAGGCCGCTTATCAAGACTTGTAGACAACCGCCGAGCCTACAAGCCGGTCATGCCAACCTCGATGCTCATAATCGGACGACACACTTGATATTGCGGCGATCATCGAAACAATCAGACCCAAACAAATCAGGCCCACCGCAGCCTCCATCAAGGAGGCATTGGTAGCGGACATCTTTGGGGCAATCTCGTCTACCCTAGTAAGGCTATCCCCGCAAAAAGTAATGCTAAGGAGAAATTGGCGCAATAATGCCTTTCCAAAAGGAATTCTTTGCTGGCCGCCATAACGCACAATTCGCAACTCAAGAGCGAGCTTTCCGGGCGACCCTCCATACTTAGCCACCATCAAGCCCAAACCGATCAACGCCACCGGGTAGAACAGAGCCCGGAGGAACAAACCCGTCTCTGAATCTATCGTCACGATACCAAAAGAAACCAGCAAAAACTCGATTAACAGAGAAATAATCACTGAAGCAGCTGCCACAAAGATGGCATCCAAAAGATTCGCCGCCACGCGCATCCAGAAGCCGGCGTAGCGGATCGGGGCCTGTTCGTTGGCAGGAAGAGAGGCCGCATCGGTTTTGGGTTCTCCGCTCATCATCAAGTCCTTCGTCAATTACTTTGGAGGAGAAAGTTCGCCGCGCGCTTTCGCGCAAGCCTCTTCCTCTTTCAAATCGCAAGCCTTCTGGTAATTCTGCCGGGCCTCTTCCAGGCGGCCTTGGGCCACGTAGACGTCCGCCAGGGTGCTGTAGGGATAGCCCTTCCCAGTAGTAAAATCGGTTAATTTCTTCGCGGCTTTTTCGGCCTCGCCCAAACGCCCCTGGGCGATAAAATCATATACTCGGGATTCCCACCCGGAAATGGAATCGGAATTGATCTCTAAAGCTTTTTGAGTGAATTGCTCGGCCCGGTGGAGATCTTTGATGGTCCCCTGGCCCAAGCGGTATTGTCCGGCCGCCGCCGTGCAGCCCCCATCGTCTCCGTATTCGCACCCTTTCTCGGCGTAATAAAGGGCGCGTACAGGGTTCGGCGCTCCATCCAGCCCCACTTCGAGATAAAGTTGACCCAATGTCGTACAAGCTTCCTTCTCCCGCTCGTCGCAGTATTTGAGCAACTCGCCGTGGCCCTTCGCGCGATCCTGGGGCACGCCGTCTCCCCGCCAATAGGCTTCCGCCGCGTAGATGCAGCCCGATTTTTCCCCGAGACCACAGGCTTTCTCGTAGAGCGCGGACATCTTGCTCAAATCCTTTGGCGCGCTATCCCCAAATTTATACATCGCGGCTAAAAAAAGGCAGTTCATGGCATGGCCTTTTTCGCAAAGTTCATCGAATTTTTGATTTTCGATCTTTTTGCCCTCTTTGTCTCCAAGGCCGTATGCCAGAGAAAGGCAAGCCAAATCGTCTTTCAATTCACAGGCCCGTTCCATGTATTTCGCGGCTTGGGCCAAGTCTTTTTCGACACCCCTACCGTGTTCGAGCATCACGGCGACGTTCCTGCAAGTCTCCGCGGAACCGGCTTCGCACTCTTTCACCCATCCCCGAAAAACATGCGATAGAAACATCTTGTAACCGCCAAAACCGATCAGGCAGAGGGCCAGCAAAAGGCCGGGTATCAGATAAAGAAGCCGTGGACGAAGGAACTTGGCGCCATCCACTCCCGCCGGAAGGGTCCGAACGTGCACAACGACCGTTCCCGCGATCCGGTCGTGCCAACCGCGTTTTTGGGGATGAGTGCCAACGCTCACGGCCAAAGCAATAAACCAGGCAAATACTCCCAGCACCAGAACCATTCCCACGAGCAACAGGAATACGGTCTCGCTCAGCGGGCCTCCCTTTGCCGCATCAACCGCCACATCGGCCAGTTCAGCGACCACAGAAGTGATCCAGAAAAGCGATTCCCGCCAAAGGGCCACGCCAAAGGAAACGAATTTCAACGAATCGTGGCGGACGATCCGAAGCCCGAGCAGCAGCTTCCCGGGAGTGCCACCCCACTTGGCGATCATGCCGCTCGACAACAGCGTGAAAAACGCTTGAGAAAGGAGATTCCACCCCCTTCCCCGATCCTCCGCGTCCGGCATATCGAAGGACATCGCCACGAAAATGGCGATCACGACAGCGATCAAGCAATCCACAAAAAGCGCAAATAGCCTTATCCAAAATCCGGCGTAGCGGACCGCCGCCGCCGGAGGGGAGGCGACCGGCTGGGAAGGCGATTTCGGTATTGCACCCGGAGAGGAACCGGGGTTTTGAAACCGCAAGATCGAAGAGGCGAAGGGGGTACTGCCGAGCGAAGTCCATTGCGAAGAGCCCTCGGGCCTGATCTTGGCGTGCTCGTCGAACGCACCCGCGGCCACGCGGAGGTGAAGCTGATCCTCCGTGTAAGGTCCCACTTCCCCTTTGTCGGAAAAGACGTACCACTTCCCCATCGCAAGCCCCTCGAAAACCCCGGCACAATTTCCAGCGGGAATCAGCACCAGCCTAGATAAACCCCGGAAGGCCCACAAATGGGTGGAAGGGGCCGCTCCCTCGCCCTCCTTGCCCCTCCCCCGCCCCCACGCTACGTACGCGGC
>JBFLVN010000079.1:0-13889 GCA_040758475.1 Bdellovibrionota bacterium | reverse complement strand
TCCTGGCGCTCTGGGCCAGGAAGGCGGCGATCTCCAGGAGCTTTTCCGGGGAAAAATCGTTGGAGTAGCCGTAGACCTCCCGGCGGTCCCGCACGAGCCGGATGCCGATCCCTTGTTCGGCGGCGCTCGCTGCCTCTTCGATCCGGCTCTCTTCGAGGAGGAGACGCGTCCCTGAACGCCGTTCGACGAACACCTCGGCCAGTTCCCCGCCGTTCCGGAGGGTGGCTTTCAGGACTTTCTCGGCAAGTGACGGCGAAATCACAAAAATTCTCTTCGGATCGGATAGTGATACCCCACGGAGCGCCACGCTCCAAGGCATCCGGAGTTTTCAGAGAAAGGGCCAGCTATCCTGGAGGGCTGGAGGCGGGGGCCTGTGACGTTCCTGGCGCGTTTGGAGCGGTTTCGGCTTTCCTTTTCCGGAGAACATTTTCTCTGGATGCTGCTCGTCGGGAATTTCTTTTTTCTGGGATACATCGGTATCCCCCGGCTCGTGGACGGGCGTGAAGGGATTTCGCTCGCCTTTTCCTTCGAGCGCGCGATTCCCTATCAATCCTGGGCCGCGGTTCCATACATCTTGGGTTATCCGGTCGTTCTCCTGCCGGGTTTTCTTTTTCCCGAAACCCACTACTTCCGCCGGGGAACGCTCGCGCTTCTTTCGGCCATGGGCGTTTCGTTCATTTTCTTCCTCGTTCTTCCCATCCGCTGCATCCCGCCTCCGGCCCAAGAGCTCATTGACGCCTTTTTTCTAGACCGGCTTTTCTGGTTGGACGACGGGGGCTGGAACGCCTTTCCCTCCCTTCACGTGGCCGTGGCGACGGCGGCCTGTCTTTCTCTCCTCCGGATTTCGTTTTCCTGGACGGTTTTCGGAATGATCCTCTGGCTCTCCATTTTCGCAAGTACACTTCTTTTGAAGCGTCATTATTTTCTCGATTCCGCGGCCGGAGCGGCCCTCGGTTGCGCGGTGCATTTCCTTTTCGTTGAACCCGAATTCCGGAGGCGCGGCGTCCCATGGGTTTTCTCTTGATGGTGGGTGCCTTGCTCGGCGTGGCGGCTTCCCAGCCGCCACTGGAGAGCTTCATGGAACGAACCGCGATTTTCGACGTCCTCGAAGTTCCGGGGGTGGAGAGCGGCCCGTGGAAACTCGTTTCATGGGTGGAAGGAAAGTGGATGGAGGTTCCTGCCGACGCTCAAGGCGGCACAGCTTATCTGCGGGCCAGGTTCCTGGGAGACGTGGGCCATTCTCCACCACCGGGCGCGCGCTTTCGGGTCCGGGCCAGGACGGAAGACGGCCGTTTCGACGGGGAAGGGTTTCTCGTCCCGGGTGGGGAAATGCCCCCTTCTTTCCAGTTGTCGGAAGAATCCTTTTCGTCGGAAAAATTCTCCCTCGAATTCCCCGGAGGGACGGGCTTTTATGAAAACTTGCGTGGCCCGACGGGGATTCTTCTCGCCCGGGCGGTCCGCTTGCGCCTGAGAGCGAGAATCCTGGGGGCTTTCCCCATCGAGCGGACCTCGGCGGATTTCCGGTGGATTTCGGAGAAGTCCTCCGCCGGTGCCGCCGTGGCGGAGCGGCGTTTCCTGGCGAGCGTCCGCGCGCTTTTCCGTTACGTGACGCCCCGTCCGCAACGGCAGCTTTTCACCGCCGACACGCTCACGCAGGAGGTGGAAGTGGCCGTTCCCCCGGGGCTTCTTTCCTTCGGCGGTCACGTCACGCTCGAAAACGGCTTTTCGCTCCCCGATGAAAGCGAAGCGCTGCTCTCCGGTTCTTCCGGGTTCCGGAAGATCGAAACGATTTCCACCGGGGCCTCTTACGAATGGATGGCCGTGAAGAACGCGGGAGGAGTTTTCCTTCACTGGCTGAGTTTTCCGCCGGAAGCCAAAGCATTAGCGCCCGCTTTCTATTCATTCCGGGCCGATGGCACCTTGGAAGCGGGGTACCGGATGGAAAATATCGAAGAAGTTTGGGAGAAGGCTTCAGCGGGGAAGGGATTCGTGCCGCTGACCCAGCGGTTCGCCGTCTTGGGGGGGGCGGAACTCTCCCAAGAACTTTCAAAGCCTTCCGCCGCCAGGGCCCTCTCGGAAGCCCTCGCCGTCCCGCCTTCCCGGTGGGTGGTTTCGGTGGAAGAAATCCTGTGAACGGATGCTTGGAGGCGCTCCGGACGGCCTGGCGCCTTTCGGTCATCGGCGGCGCGACGGCGGGCGTGAGCGCCCTCGCGCTTGCGGCGTTTGCTTCGGGCAAGGAGCCGGACTGGGGTTACGACCACTTGCGGCGGTTGTGGACGGGGAGCGTCCTTCGCGGGTGCGGTATCCGGTTCGAGGCCGGGGGCCTTGAGAACCTGGAAGGCGTTCCCCCCTGCGTCTTCGTCTCCAACCACGGGAGTGAGTGGGACTGGTACCTTTTTATTCATTTCATCGAGCGCCATTGGCGGGCCGTCATCCGGGCGGATTTGAGGAATTTCCCTTTGGGCGGCCACATGGCGGCGCGCGTCGAGCAGATTTTCATCGAGCCCCGCGCGGGTTCGGAAGTCCTGATCGAAAAATGCCGGTCCGTGCTAGCCCGGGGCCTTTCGGTTCTGGTGTATCCCGAGGGAAAACGGCCCCTGCCTGGAGAAGTGCGGGACTTCCGTCCCGGCGCCTTCGATCTGGCCTGTGCGTTGAAAGTTCCCATCGTTCCGGTAGCGGTAGTGGAAGAAAATCCCGCAATAGAACGCGGACCTTGGGGGCGGACTTTCGGCCACGACCCCGGCCGCGTCCGGCTCGTCGTCAGAGAAGCGCTCTACCCGGCGGCGGACACGCCGCTGGAAAGGGAACGCCTGCGAAAGGAATCGCGGGAAGCGGTCTGCCGGGTGGTTTTCGGGACGGATTGGGAAGTCTAGAAATACTTATTCTTTCTTGTCGTCTTCCGGCGGCACCGCGAATTCAGGCCATTTCTCTTCGGGCCACTTGGGGATCTGGATGTCGGGCTTTTGGGAAGGATCGGGGATGGGCCACCGATCGCCCCACAAGGACGCGCCGCCGTCCACCTTGATCGTCTCACCCGTAATGAAATCTCCCGCGGGAGAGAGAAGATAAGTGACCGCCCAGGCGATTTCTTCCGATTTCCCGAGGCGCTTTAGGGGAATCCGCTGCCACGCGGCGTCCACTGTGCCGGGGGGATAGTTCTTCATGCCGGTGGAGAGGATCGTCCCCGGCGCCACGCAGTTGATGAGGATTTTGGCCCGGGCCCACTCGACGGCGAGCGACATGGTCATGTTCACGACCGCCGCCCGGGCGGCCCCCGTGTGCATGAGGCCAGGGAAACCGCGCCACATGTCGGCCACGATGGTAACGATCTTTCCCCCGTGCCGGAGCATGTGTTTCAAGGCGACGCTCTGGCACATGTTCCAGGTGCCCGTGAGATTCGTATCGATCACGGCGCGCCAGCCTTTTTCCGTGTACCCCTCGGCCGGGGAGGGGAACTGGCCGCCCCCGTTGTTGACGAGAAAGTCGACCTTTCCGTAACGCTTCAAAACTTCATCGACGAGGGCGTCCACTTGGGCGCGCTCCCGGATGTTGCAAGCGAGAGGCACTACTTCCGCGTTCAAATCCCGGGAGAGACCCTTGGCCGTGGGGATGAGGCGGTGCATCTTGCGGGAGGCGATGACGACCTTGGCGCCCAGCGTCGCCAGTTCGGCCGCGATGGCCTCGCCGATGCCCGTGCCGCCGCCCGTCACGACGGCGACTTTGTCCTTGAAGAGATCGTCCCGGAAAATGGCCGAGTGGGGCATCCTGTTGTCTCCGTTTGTAAAACGATAGCCGATTAAACGGCGCCTGCCTTCTTAACGGCGGTTACTTCCGAATCGGAAAGCCCGAATTCCTTGAGAACGCTATCCGTATGTTCCCCGTGCTTGGGGGCGGGGGTGTCGGGGCCCTCGGGGTTTTTGCCGTCGAGGGCAAAGGGCGTTCTCGCGAGCTTTAAGGATTTGCCGCTGGCAAGGGAAACGTTGGTCCACATGCCCCGGGCTTCGAAGAGGGATTCCTTCATCACGTCGTCCATTAAAAGGACCGGTTCCACGCAGCAGTCGGCGTCTTTAAGAGTTTCAATCCATTCGGCCTGGGTCTTGGATTTGAAGAGGGCCTTCAAATCCTCGTAATGCTTCTGGCCGTCCTTGGCGTCCGTAAAGGCGGCACCCGAGAGATCGGGGCGTTTTACGGCCTGGCAGAAGGCCGCCCAGAACTTGGGTTCGAGCGCTCCCACGCTCATGTGCTTTCCATCTTTTGTTTCGTAGACGGTGTAACAGCAGATTTTTCCCGAAAGCATCATCTCGCCCGTGCGGGGGACCCTTCCTTCGGCCACGAAGGTGGCAAGGTGCGGCCCCAGGATGGCGAGCGATCCGTCGGTCATGGACGTATCGATGAACGTCCCTTTTCCTTCAGTTCGCGCCCGGTGGAGGGCCGCGAGGATCGCGACGGTGCCGAAGAGGGCGCCCGAAGCGATGTCGGCGATCTGCACGCCCGCAAGGGATGGCCGCCGGTCCCGCTCCCCCGTCACGCCGAGTACGCCCGCATAAGAAAGGTAGTTGTTGTCGTGTCCGGCTTTTTCCTTGTAGGGGCCGGTCCAGCCGTAACCCGTGATGGAACAGTAAATCAGCTTGGGATTTTCCTTGGCGAGCACGGAATAACCCACGCCGAGTTTGTCCATGACGTTCGGCCGGAAACTCTCCACCAGGATGTCGGCGCTTTTGACGAGGCGCTTTAGAAGTTCCACGCCCTCGGGCTTTTTTAAATTGAGCTTCATGGACCGCTTGCCGCGGTTCAGAAAATGATAGAAAGCGCTCTGTCCGTCGGGTGCCAGCGGCGGGGAGAGCCGGGCGTAATCGCCGCCGCTGAAATCCTCCACTTTGATTACGTCCGCACCCAAATCCGAAAGAAGGAGCGTGCAGTAGGGACCCGGAAGGAGCCGGGAGAGATCGAGCACCTTGATACCGGAAAGAAGCTTGGACATGACACTCAACCTTTTCGTCACGGGGTCTTTGAAATGACAGGGGCGCAGCTTGCTGCGCCCCTGCGAATCGTTTCAACCGCTAACCGGCCCGCGTCAGGAGGCGCCGCGCTGCCCGCCGCCAAGCACTTCACCCAGCTTGAAGGCCAGCGACATGTCGCCCGTGATCATCATCTTGCCCGCCATGAAAGCTTGCTGGGGGTCTAATTCCCCGTTGTTCATGGCTAGAAAGTCGGCCGCTTCCATGGTGATCGTGCAGCCCGCGTCCCCATCGCCCAGGGAAACGCCCGGCTTGTCCTTCAAATTCACGAGCCACGTGCCGCCCTTGTCGCCCGTGAGGACGAACTTGTAGACGGCGTCCACGGTCTTGGCGCGCTCGATGTTCGCCTTGATGCCGGCGGCGATGCGGTCGTCGAAAATCTGCTTGGGATCGGTAAAGGCCATGGGAGTGGTCCTCCGGGGTGGGGTCTAAGATTGATTGACTAGCCAATCAATTTTTAGCCGGGCGGAACTTATCCCTGGGGGAGGGGGGTGTCAAGCCGGGCGCTTTGCCCCTGGGCCCCCAGGCGATTATGAGGAAGCGGCGAAGGGGCCCGCTTTAAGCGGAGCCCCGTGGAAAAAGAGCGATGGCGGCTCGAAAGAAAAACGGAAGCTCTCCGGCGAAAAGCGCCTCCCGCCCCGTGCGGGTGGGCGTGGTGCAGATGAGCTGCTCCGCCGATCCGGAAGAGAACCTCGAAAGGGCCGTGGAAAAGGTCCGCGAAGCCGCGGCGAAGGGGGCCCAGGTCGTCTGCCTCCAGGAACTCTACCGCTCGCTCTATTTCTGCCAGAAGGAAGATGCTTCGTTGTTCGATTTGGCGGAATCCGTCCCGGGTCCATCGACCAAGGCGCTCGGAAAAATAGCCAAGGAAAAAAAGATCGTTCTTGTCGCCCCGATTTTCGAGAAACGGGCCAAAGGGGTCTATCACAACTCGGCCGCCCTCATCGGCGACGACGGGGAGACAATCGGCCTCTATCGGAAAATGCACATTCCCGACGATCCCCTCTTTTATGAAAAATACTATTTTGCGCCGGGGGATCTGGGCTTTAAGGTTTTTCCGACCAAGTACGGGAAAATCGCCGTGCTTATCTGCTGGGACCAGTGGTTCCCCGAAGGGGCGCGCCTCGCCTCCCTCGCTGGAGCGGAAATCCTTTTCTACCCCACGGCCATCGGCTGGCTCGATTCCGAACCCAAGGATGCCAAAGTTGGTATGCGCGATGCCTGGCGCACGATCCAGCGCTCCCACGCCATCGCCAACGGCGTTTTCGTGGGCGTCGCCAACCGCGTGGGCCACGAAGGGGGGCTTACGTTCTGGGGCAGTTCCTTCATCGCCGATCCCTTCGGGCGCCTCCTGGCCGATGGTGGCACTCAAAAGGAACAAATCCTCGTTGCCGAATGCGACCTTGCGAAAATCGAGCACCAGCGCCGCAACTGGCCTTTCCTTCGCGACCGGCGCATCGACGCTTACGGCGGCCTTCTAAAGCGCGTACTGGACGAGTAATTCCGCGGCTTTTCCAATTTTCCGGAAACGCACCATGAAAAACTCCCCTTGCGTCAAAATGCCGCTACCTGCCCAACTCGGGTTTCGGATGCCCGCCGAATGGGAAGAGCACCGGGCCACCTGGCTTTCCTGGCCTCACAACGTGGAAACGTGGCCTGGCGTGGACATCTCCAAGGTAGAGCCCGCCTGGGCGAAGATGACCGAAGCCCTCTCGCCCAAGGAAGAAGTGAACATCCTGGCCGCCAAGGCCATGCATTCCCGAATCCGGAAAATTCTTTCGAGTTACAAAGCCGTGGAAAAAAACGTGATTCTCCACGACATTCCTACGGACGACGCTTGGGCCCGCGACGCGGGGCCCATTTTCATCCGCGCGGAAGGTGACGGGCAGCGGCAGATCGCCCTCGTGGACTTCGAATTCAACAAGTGGGGCGGAAAATATCCCCCCTGGGACCAGGACAACCAGATCCCCCAGAAAGTCGCCAAAATCCGGAACTGCGCGTCGTTTACTCCCGGCATCGTTCTGGAAGGCGGTTCCATCGACACGAACGGCAAAGGGACGGTCCTCACGACCGCGCAATGCTTACTCAACAAGAACCGCAACCCTTCTCTCTCTAAGGAACAGATCGAGCAAATTCTCCGCGATTATTTAGGCTTTACCAACATCCTTTGGCTCGGCGAAGGGATTGCCGGGGACGACACGGATGGCCACATCGACGACATCGTTCGCTTCATAAATCCCACGACAGTCGTCTCCGTCGTGGAAGACGATCCGGCCGAAGAGAACTACAAGCCTCTCCAGGAAAATTTGAAGAAGTTAAAGACCCTCAAGGACCAGGATGGCCGGCCCCTCGAAATCGTGACTCTCCCCATGCCCAGGCCCCGCTACCACACGGACGGCCTGCGCCTCCCGGCGAGTTATGCGAATTTCTACATCGGGAACGGCGCCGTCCTGCTGCCGGTGTTTTCGGACCCCAACGACGAAAAAGCCGTGGCGATCCTCTCCAAGCTCTTTCCGGGGCGGAAGGTCGTTCCCGTCGATTGCACCGACGTGATCGTGGGTTTGGGGGCCATCCATTGCGTCACGCAGCAGGAACCCAAATAGTTTCCGGCAAATCGCGCGTTTTTCCCTTCGGATTGCCGGGAGAGGGATGTATAATTTTCCGATGCCCGATCCCGGCGCCATTACGAAGCCAACCCCCGATACTTCCGACCGCCGGGAGCAGAGGCGCCTTCCCGCCCAGCTTCGAGCCGTTTTCAAGTTGCAAGACGGCGCCGTGGGCAACGGCCTTACGTCCGATCTCTCCGAAGGCGGAGTTTTTCTCGTCACCGCCCGAAGGGCGCCGGTCGGATCGCGGATTTTCCTTCGAATCCACCTGGGCGCGACCAACGACGTTCTCAAGATCGTGGGGACGATCCGCCGCCACGTTCCGCCAGCCCCCAATCACCTTTCGGGCATGGGCGTGCGCTTTGACGCCCTCTACGGCGATCACGCCGAGACGCTCCGGGAATTTCTCTCCGCCGGCATGGGCCGCAAGGTGGACGAGAACGCCTTCGGGCACGTGACGGGGAGCGGCACGCTCAAATTCATTTTCGAGCCGGATACGACGGGGAAAGAGCAGGGCGAAGACAGCATCAGCTTGTCCCATCCCCGCATCGAAGCCGACGTGGCGGTGACGGAAAAAAACTGGCCCATGAACCTCGCTTCCGCCAGCGAGACCATGACGGCCGATCCCGAGGCCCAGCGCCGCTTGGATGAAGCCGCCCGCCGGGGCATGGCGACGAAGGCCATCAGCGACGAGCAGGCCCTTCGGGAACTCAATTTTTCCTATCCTGCCTGGCTTCTTAAAACGACGGTCAAGATGGGTTTCTATCTGGCGATTCCCCTCGTGATCTATTTCTTCTACTTGAAGGCCGCCGCGTGGATGGACCGGGTTTTCTCCCACTAGGACTATTGCTGATCATGTCATCCTCCGGCACGAAGGATGCTTCCTCCGGCATTTCGCCAGAGCAACTCGCCCATTTCCGCAATCTCCTTTCCTTGGACAAGGAGTGCAACTGGTTCTACGACGGCGAGCCCATCACCCACGAGCGGACGCTCGAAGTTTTGAGCCAGAGCCTCTCGCGGAACGGCGAGGGGAGGCTCATCGTTCAGATCGGGGACGCCTGGAGCTACGTCCGGACGGAAGATTGCCCCTACTGCGTGCGGGCCGTGCGGGAGTCGGGCGACCCGCCCGCCAAGATCGATCTTCTCCTCAGCGACGGGACTTCCGAAGCCCTCGATCCCTCGACGCTCGCCGTGAGTTCCGAAAACGTCCTCTATTGCCGGGTCAAGGGCGGGAAGGAAGAGGCCCGGTTCCTGCGCCCCGCCTACTACGAGCTCTCCCGCCACATCGTATCGAAGGGTGAGGATTCCTTCGCCCTCCGGATGGCGGGCGGCGCCTATCCGATCGGCGAGCGGCGGCGGCCTTCGTGAGCAAATCCCTTCTCGATTTCGCGGCTTTGGCGGAAGCCGCCCAGCCCGGCTTTCCGGCGGGCGAGTTCGAAGCGGCCCTCGCCCACGCGGCTCCGGAAAAAACCTTAGGTGGAGACGTGCTCGTCCGTGGCGAGGGAAAACTCCTACTTCGCTTACGGCCCTACGGCACGGTCGTATTCTACGATCCGCGGGAAGAGAATCCCGAGCGGTTGCTCGCCCTCTCCGAAAACGGAGAAATTCTCGAAAGAGTTTCCTGGAAGAAAAAGCGCCTGGATGAAGCGCGCCTTCGCCTTCCCGACGGCGGGTGGCTTTTCCTCCGGGCGGGGGGAGCCCTCTCGCCGCTCTGGGGGGAGAGCGACCAGATTTTCCGGGGGAAGTCCGAAGAAGGCCCCTGGGAAAAGCTCACCATCACCCGGAGCATTTCCTGGGAAAGCCCCAGGGAAATCCCGCCGGGGGAAGAGCCCGTCAAGCTCGCGGGCGGCGGGGGCGCGGTCCTTCTCAATTTCATCGCTTCCCTGATGGTGGACCGGGGCGCCGGCAGTGCCCGTTACCGGGGGCCCTATCCCACGGACCAGCTTTTTGATTCGCTTCTCGCGAGTTTCGGCGTGGAGGGGGAACCTTCGGAGGCACGGACGCGGTTTACGGAAAAATTCTTCGAAGTGGCCTTCGAGGGAAAAGCGGCCGAGCCGGCCGTGGATTTCAGGCCCCATCCCTTCGAGCTCCTTCCCTTGCCGGGAGGCGCGCTTCTCGCCCGGGAGCGCTTCGAGCGCCTCTACTGGGAGGGGCTCTCGTACAACGCCGCCGCCGGGACGAAGCGCCTGTGGCACGACGGGGACCGCTGGATGGCGGGGCTCTTTTGCCTGGGCCGCCCGCTCGAAATCCACGCCGAATTGGATTGGGCCGGAAGGCACATTGCCGCCCGTACTCCCAAGAAAGCTGTACCTCAAAAACACCCGGCCTTCGGCGAGTGGCGGGAAGCTCTTTCCCTGCTCGTCCTCGCAGGGGCGGCCATGCCCCTTTGGCCCTCCGTTTTTGAGGTCTTTGAGTCGCGGAAAATATCTTTTGGAATGCCGCGAAAAACTCTTTCGGAGGTAACGGAAAAAGAAATCCTCCTTCGGGACGATCTGCTCGATGCTTTCGCCGTGCGCGCGGCCGGGGTGAAACGGCGGGAGAGGATCGACGCCGCCCTGGCGCTTCTTACCGAAATCGCCGCCGATTTCTCGCCCCAAATCCTGGCCGTAGCCCAAGAGCGGCTCGCCCAGGCCGGGGCCGAAGAGCGCTCCCGGCTCCTCTCTCCGCAAACCGTCGCCGCCCTGCGAAAGCGCGCCGAGGAAAAAGCCCCGGCCCTGGCGCGCCTGTGCGCCCAAATTGCCGAGGAGCCCGGGGCGGGTTAAGGACGGCCCAGCGTTTTCAAGAGGTTTCCAATGGCAAGCACCCGGGATGAGCTAAAAGAGATGATCCGCGCGCGGGCTTACCGCTACAGCCCCGACGCCCCTTTCACCCTCGCGAGCGGGAAGAAAAGCCCCTACTACTTCAACTGCAAGGCCGTGAGCCTCACGGGCCGGGGTCTGAATCTCCTGGGCGAAGTGCTTTTCTCCGAGATGAAGCACTTTCCGAACGCCAAAGCCGTAGGCGGGCTTACTCTCGGGGCCGATCCCCTCGCCATGGCCCTGGCCGCTTATGGGAGTGCTCATGGCCGCGCCTTGGATGCCTTCGTGATCCGCAAAGAGGCCAAAGGGCACGGGACCAAGAAATGGATCGAGGGAGAACTCCCGGCGGCTTCCCCTGTTCTCGTTTTGGATGATGTCTGCACCACGGGCGCCAGCACGGTGACGGCCATCGAGCGGGCCGCCGCCGAGGGGCATCAGGTCCAGGGCGCCCTTGTCCTCATCGACCGCCAGGAAGAAAATGGAATAGAGAACATCCGCGCGGCTCTCCGCAAGATAAACTCGCCCGGCGAAGCCCGCGCCGTCTTCAAGGTGGAGGAGTTTCGCTAGTGGCCGTTCAGGCCATCACCCATTGCCGCATCTGCGGAAAACCCATTCCGGAAAATCGGACGGGCGCCTTCTGCAGCGACCGCTGCAAGCTCCTGGACCTGGGTTCCTGGGCCGACGGCTCCTACCGCGTTCCCGATCGGACGGACTTCGACGCCGAGGGGATGAGTACGGATTCGGATTCGTTCGAAGAGGAATAATTCCTAAGCCTGCGCCTGTTGCAGCCCCGTGAGGCGTGCGCAGATGTCCCAGACGCGCCTCGCGGTCTTTTCGTTTCGCGCCCGGCGGCTAGCTTGGGCGACCTTAGAGTTTTTGAGATAAGCCCCCGTCACCCCTTCGAGCTCTGGCGCCGTGGCGGCAAAAAGGCTCGTCCGTGCGCCTTTTTCGGGCGTGAGGAGAAGGTAGCCCAGGAGGGGCCTTAGGATTTTCGGGGTCGCGTTCTCGAACATGGGCGTCTTGACCCCTCCCGGGTGGAGGCAATTGACGGTGACGCCCGTTCCTTCGAGTCTTCGCGCCAGTTCGAGCATGGCTAAATTTACGGCGAGCTTCGTGTGGCCGTACTGGAGAAGGCCGATGTAACGCTTTTCGCCCTGCAAATTATCGAAGTTGAGCCAGCCCATCCTGTGGGAATCGGAAGAAACCACGACGATCCGGGAAGGAGCGCTCTTCTGAAGCACGTCCAGGAGCAAGTTGCTTAAGAGAAAGGGCGCCAGCAGGTTCACGGCGAACTGGGTTTCGATCCCGTCGGGAGAGAGTTCTTTCTTGTAAGAAACATAACCCGCGTTGTGGAGGAGGACGTCGAGGCGCTTGTAATTGGCTTTGAATTCGTCCGCTAACTTTCGGATCGAGGCTTGGGAGGAGAGATCCACGGAGAGAAGAAGGATATCCGTGCTGCCGCTTCGGTTCTTGGCGTCGGCAAGCGCGTTTCGGGATTTCTCCGAATCCCGGCAGGCCATGATGACCGTAGCCCCTTGCCGGGCGAGCCCCACGACCGTTTCGAACCCGATGCCGGAATTGGAACCGGTGACGAGGCAGATTTTCCCCTTCATGGATGCGTCCCCTCCGCGTGATCGGCTCTTACGCTGCCGCGGCTTTCTTGAGGCCCGAGAGCTCTTCGCTTATTTGCCACAGACGGGCGGCCGCCTGGGCATTCTGGGCCTTGCGGGCTTCCTTGGCGATCCGCGACTTGGCGAGATACCGGCCCGTGACACCTTCCATCTCGGGCGAGGTGGCGGCGTAGAGGCTCGTCTTGGCCCCTTCCTGGGGGCTGATCATGAAGAACTGGGCGATCCGGTGGAGCGCCGCCGGGACTTCCCCCACGGCAAAGCCGCTGTTGACGGGCCCCGGATGAAGCGAATTGGCCGTAACGCCCGTGCCTTGGATGCGTTTGGCGAGTTCGAGTGTAAAAAGGATATTTTCCAATTTTGTCGTGCAGTACTGGAGCCAGCCGTTCCAGATGCGCTCGCCCTGAAGATTGTCGAAATGGAGAAAGCCCAAGCGGTGGCCTTCGGAAGAGACGTTCACGATCCGGGCGGGAGCGCTTTTTTTGAGGAGATCGAGAAGGAGGTTCGTGAGGAGGAACGGCCCCAGGTGGTTCGTCTGGAACTGGGTCTCCATTCCGTTACGGGTCATTTCCCGTTCTTTTTTGTAGAGCCCCGCGTTGTTGATGAGGATGTCGAGCTTTCCGTATTTTTTGCGGAACTCTTCAGCGAATTGGTGGACCGATTCGGTGGAGGCGAGGTCGAGGAGGAGAAGTTCCACGTTTTTCGAATTGCTTCGCGCGCGGACTTCTTCGAGCACGGGTTTGCTCTTTTCCGCGTTCCGGCACGCCATGACGAGCGTGGCGCCGTCCGCCGCCAGGGCCGCCGCCGTTTCTTTTCCGACGCCCGAATTAGCGCCCGTGACGATGCAGACTTTTCCCCGAAGGTTCATGGGAATGCTCCTCTTCGTTTTCGTTCAGGGAGTGCATCTTGCACCCCTCGACCCAATCCGACTCGCCGTCCTCGAAGTATTCCTTTTTCCAGATGGGGATCGTGTGCTTGAGCGTATCGATGGCCCAGCGGCAGGCCTGGAAGGATTCCCCCCGGTGCTCGGAGGAAACGGCGATGACGACGCTCGCCTCGCCCACTTGGAGCGTGCCGACGCGGTGGGCGATGAAGACCTGGTGGACCGGGAATTTTTCCTTCGTCTTTTTTTCGAGTTCCGTAAGAAGAGCGAGCGTCGGCGGCGCCGCTTCGTATTCGATCCGGAGTACTTTGCGCCCTTCGTTGTGGTTTCGCACGACGCCCGAAAAACTCGTGATGGCTCCGCAATTGGGGGCTTCCACTTTGGCCCGCAGGGCGGCTTCGTCGAGAACGTCGCGGGTGAGGATGGCCACGATGCTTAGCCTCCGCTCACGGGAGGGAGGACGAACACCGTATCCCCCTCGCGCAGGAGGTCGGGCTCGCGGACGTAGCGGGTATCGACGAGGAAGCTCACGGCCCCGTCCAGGGGTTTTAGGGCGGGGTGGGCCGAAAGGAGCTTTTGCCAGAGGTTTCCCAAGGTCGCCCCGGCGGCGAGTTCGAGTTCCTCGCCTTCGGTGCCCGCCCCTTCCCGGGCGCGGGCGAAGTATTGGACGCGGACCTTCACCGCTTTTTTCCACCTGTTCCCGCCCGGGCGCTTTCGGGCGCGGCGGCGAAGGGCGATCCTAGCCGCCCCCGCGCATTCGCCAAACCCCCTTGTCCTGCGTGCAATTCCACTTTTAGGGGAAAATCGGTAAAGATGCCGCCCAAGTCGCGGCTTTGGGGATTTCGGCATGCCCGCCCGGGAAGAACCTCGTTACTGGGACTTGTTCCTCATCATCTTGGTCCTGCTTGGCGGAATCGGCGCGGGTGAAGCCTATCTCTACCGCACGCTTAGGGACCGCA
>JBFLVN010000078.1:0-13905 GCA_040758475.1 Bdellovibrionota bacterium | reverse complement strand
AAGGAGCACCGCCGGCCCGGCCTTCGGGCGGTTTGGAGAAGTTCATGCCCACAGCCAAGGACCTGCTCGCCAAGATCAAGAAGGAGATCGTCGAGGTCTCGGCGGACAATTTAAAGAAGCGGCTCGACGGTGGCGAGGCGATCGCACTCATCGACGTCCGCGAGCGGGACGAGGCCGAACAGGGACAGATTCCCGGGGCCAAGTTCATCCCCCGGGGTTTTCTCGAAATGCGCATCGAGGACGTCGTTCACGACAAGAGCGCCAAGGTGGTGGTCTACTGCGCGGGGGGAAACCGCTCGGCTTTTGCCGCCCGCGATCTGGCGGCGCTCGGTTACACGAACGTGGAGAGCCTCGCCGGGGGTTTTAACGGCTGGAAGAACGCGGGGCACAAGTTCGACGTCCCGCATTTTTTGACGGCAGAGGACCGCCAGCGCTACTCGCGCCACCTCATTATCCCGGAAGTTGGGGAAGACGGGCAGAAGAAACTCCTCGCTTCCAAGATGCTCCTCATCGGCGCGGGTGGACTCGGCTCGCCAGCGGCCCTCTATCTCGCGGCCGCCGGCGTCGGCACCATCGGGATCATCGACAACGACGTGGTGGATCGCTCCAACCTCCAGCGCCAGATCCTCCACGGCGAAGAGTGGATCGGGAAGCCCAAGGTGGATTCGGCCTACGAGCGGCTTCGCTCCCTCAATCCGGGGATCAAGGTCGTCAAGCACCCGGTTCACCTGACGAGCGAGAACGTGGCCGATATTTTCGAGCCCTACGACGTGATCGTGGACGGCACGGACAATTTCACGACCCGCTACCTCGTCAACGACGCCTGCGTGATGATGAACAAGCCCAACGTCCACGGGTCCATCTTTCGGTTCGAGGGACAGGCGACCTTTTTCCTCCCGCACGACGGGCCCTGCTACCGCTGCCTGTATCCCGAACCCACGCCGGCCGACATGGCCCCTTCCTGCGCGGAGGCGGGGGTGCTGGGGGTTCTTCCCGGCATCATCGGCGTCATCCAGGCCACCGAAGCGATCAAGCACGTCCTGGGGCAGGGAAAGACCCTGGTGGGCCGGCTCCTCCAGTACGACGCCCTCGACATGAAATTCCACGAGCGGCGCCTGCGGCGGGACCCCGAATGCCCCCTGTGCGGGAAAAGCCCCACCATCAAGAAGCTCGAAGACCTCCATTGGAGTTGCCAGGTCGAGCGCCCCGCGGCGGCGGCCGCTCAGCACTGAGTCTTTCTTCTTTCATTTCCAGTGATAGACTCCGGCCCCAATCCAATTCGCCGGATCGTGCCGCCGCATGAAGAAGGAATTCCACCTTTCCGCCAAGCAGAAGGAACTCATCGCCCTTTTTGCCGACCACTCCATGCCCAAGGGCGGGCCCTATGAGCTGGGTGCCCGGGACCTTCCGATGGGGGACCGGGTTGAGGCCCTCGCGGCCATTTGCGCCGACGAAGTAAAGCTTTCCCTCAAGATCACGCTCTTTCTTCTCGAATGGATGAGCTGGTACCTTTGCGGGAAATTCCTCGTGATGGGCCTCGTCTTTGTCTTCTATTTCCCGGCGTTCTCGGGGCGTTTTACCCGCATGAACTACGATCAGCGGGAGAAGCTCCTGCGCCATTGGCGCGATCATCCGGTCTATCTGCTCCGCTCGCTCTTCCTTTCGCTCAATTCCCTCTGCCAGATGGTTTATTTCTCGGACGCCCGCGTCCTCGAAGCCATCAGCTACGACGGCCACAAGCAGGGGGTGAACGCTTTCACCCCAGGCACGCCCGCGCCCTCGAAGGAACTTCTGGCCTCCCAGGGATTGGGGGTGCGGCCGTGAGCGAAGCCGTGAGCCTCAAATCCTCCGTCCGTCAGTACAAGGATTTTTCCAAGGACGAAGACGTCCAGGTGGACGTGGCCGTCATCGGCTCGGGGGCGGGCGGCGCCGTCTTCGCGAACGAAATGGCCGGAGCGGGGCGGAGCGTCCTCGTGGTCGAGGAAGGGCGCCCCTACGAGAAGCCCGACTTCAACCGGGACGCCGTCGATATTTCCATGAAGCTCTACCGGCAGGCCGGGATCACGGTGGCCGTGGGTGCGCCGGGCGTTCTCATTCCTCTTGGCAAGACCGTGGGCGGCACGACGACGATCAATTCGGGAACTTGTTTCCGGACGCCCGATGAAGTGGTCGAGGGGTGGCGAAAAAGCGGCCAGACGGACGTGACGAGCGCCGAACTAGAGCCCTTTTTCGAGCGGATTGAAAAGACATTGAACATCCACCCCGTGACCTACGACATCATGGGGCGCAACAACATTCTCTTTAAGGAAGGCGCCGACAAACTGGGCCACTCCGGATTTCCCCTCAAGCGCAATTATTCGGGCTGCATGGGGTCGGGCCACTGCGCTTTCGGCTGTCCCGAAAACGCCAAGATGGCCATGAATCTTTCTTACATCCCCATGTCGATCCAGAAAGGCGCCAAGGTCTGGGCCGACACGCGGGCCACGCAAATCCTCCACAAGAACGGGAAGGCCGTCGGCCTTGAAGCCGTCACAGAAGACCCGGAAGGGAAGGGGCGATCCTACAAGGTTCGGGTTTCCGCGAAGATCGTCGCCCTGGCGGGTGGGACCATCCCTTCGCCCTATTTCCTGCTGGGGAATCACCTTTGCAATTCTTCGGGTACTGTCGGGAAAAATCTTCGCCTTCACCCCGCGGCCAAGGTCATGGCCATGTTCGAGGAGCCCGTCTACGGCTGGCGGGGAGTGCCGCAGAGTTACTGCGTCGATGAACTCCATCACGACGGGATCACGTTGGAAGGATTTTTCGTCCCCCCTCCAATGGTCGCCTTCGCGCTCCCGGGATTCGGCATGGAGCACAAGGAAATCATGGCGAACTTCAAGCACCTCGCCGGGTTCGGGGTCATGGTCCACGACAGCACGGCGGGGCGGGTTCGGAACGTCCCCTTCATGCCGGGGCCGCTCATCCAGTACCAGATCAACGACCTGGATTTTGAACGCTTCAAGAAGGGCGTCGCCTTCACGGCCCGCACCTGGTTCGCCGCCGGGGCGAAGAAGGTTTTCACCCCGTTCCACTCGATCAAGATTCTGGAAAAACCCGAAGAGGCCGATCAGATCGAGAAAGCGCGGCTCAAGAAAGACGAGCTCGAACTCATCGCCTTCCACCCCATGGGGACCTGCCAGTTCGGAAAGAACCCCAAAAAGAGCGTGGTGAATCCCGACCTGGAAACCCACGATCTCAAGAACTTCTTCGTCGTGGACGGTGCGGTCTTCCCTACGTCGCTTGGCGTCAACCCCCAGCAGTCCATCATGGGCTTTTCCATGCGCGCCGCCGCCAGGATCAACGAGAACTCCGGCAAGTATTTCGCTTGAAGATTGGGCTATTCTCAAAAACGTGGAAGCCAAAGTCCGGCTGATCGTTTTCCTCTCGGTCCTCGCAGGGATGCTTGCCTGGGAGCATTTCGTCCCGCGCCGGGTGCTTTCCCATAAGAAGCTCTCCCGCTGGCTATCCAACCTGGGCCTCAACGTGGTGGGAGCGATTCTTTTGCGCCTTACGGTCGGCGCCGCCGCTTATCAGGCGGCCCGGTTCGCGGAGGAGGGCGGGTGGGGACTCCTTAACAATGCGGGGTTTCCCCCGTGGCTGAACCCCATCATCGCGTTCCTGGTCCTGGATTTTGCCATCTATCTCCAGCACGTCCTCTCCCACGCCCTTCCCGTTTTCTGGCGTCTCCACCGCGTCCACCACTCGGACCTGGATTTCGACACCACCACCGGCATCCGCTTCCATCCGATCGAGATCCTCGTTTCCATGCTCTACAAGGCGGGAGTCGTCGTCGCCCTCGGCGCGCCGCCTGGAACGGTCCTGGTTTTCGAGATCGTTCTGAACGCCTCGTCCCTCTTTAATCACGGAAACGTTCATATCCCGGAAGGAGTGGACAGATTCCTCCGCCTCTTTCTGGTCACTCCCGACATGCACCGGGTCCACCATTCGAGCGAGCCCGAGGAAACCAACTCCAACTTCGGATTTTCCACGTCCCTGTGGGATCGCTTGTGCGGGACTTACCGGGCGGAGCCGGCGAAGGGGCAGCTCGGAGTGGAGATCGGCCTTCGGGAATGGCGCCACCCGGAACTCCTTGGATTTTTCCAGCTTTTCATCCTGCCCTTCCGGGGTTGGATGGGGCAGTACAGTTTCCAGAAAGATTCCGTGGAACGCCCCTAGCGGGAATTTTCGGCCCGGCGGGCGGGGTGCTATGAAATCAGCCGGAGGGACCTTCCGGTGAGTCTCCACAAAATGAAATGCGAAGCCTGCGAGGGAGGCATTCCCAAGCTCTCCCCGAAGGAAGTCCGTTCTTATTTTGGGCAGCTATCGGGTTGGAAGCTCGAAAAGGGCCGCCTCGTAAAACGCCTTGAGTTCAAGAATTTTCTGGAAGCCATGCGTTTCGTAAACAAGCTCGCACGCCTGGCCGAAAAAGAACAGCACCATCCGGATTTCAATCTCTATTCCTGGAACAAGCTCGATGTGACGATCTACACCCACTCCATCAAGGGCTTGTCGAAGAACGATTTCATCCTGGCGGCGAAGATCGACGGACTCTGATCAGTACCGCGGCACCTTGGGATCGATGACCTGGCTCCAGGCGTCGATACCACCCGAAAGCGAAGCCACGTTTTCGAACCCGAGCTGGTGTTCAAGAATCGAAGCGGCCGAAAGGGATCGGACGCCGTGGTGGCAATAGGCCACGACGAGAGCCCCTTCGGGCGGCTCGATTTCATCGGAGCGCTTGGTGATTTCATTTAAAGGAACGAGCACGCTGCCGGGGATGCTTGCCGTGTCGTGTTCCCATTGCTCCCGCACGTCGAGCAGATAGACGTGCTCGCCCGCTTTTAGCAGTTCGCTCAATTCCTTCGCTGTAATCTGGCGCATGGTGTGATCTCTAGGGATGCGGCCATTAGGGGCCGGCATCTTTGGATGCGGGGGAGCTTCCCCTGGATTCACTTTTCCCCCAAATCACCCGGGCGCTCCGCTGGTAGGTCGCATAGGCCCAGGCCCACTCGAATAGGACGACGAAGCGGTTCCGAAAGCCGATTAGAAAAAAGATATGGATGAGGAGCCAGGCCGCCCAGGCGATAAAGCCCGAGAGATGGAGGCCCTTTAAATCCGCCACGGCCGCCTTGCGCCCGATGGTGGCGAGCTGGCCCTTATCCAAATAGCGGAAGGGGATGGATTCCTTCCCTTGGGAGTGGCGCAAGATGTTCTTTGCTGCGTGTTTCCCTTCCTGGATCGCCGCCGGAGCCACGCCGGGAACGGGCTTCCCGCCTTGGTCGAGGGATACGAGGTCGCCCGCCACGAAGATTTCCGGGTGGCCCGGGACGGAGAGGTCCTTTTCCACCCGCACCCGTCCGGCCCGGTCGAGCGGCGCGCCAAGGCTCGCCCCCAAGGGGGAAGCCGCCACCCCCGCGGCCCAGAGGATCGTGCGGGCGGGTATTTTTTCTCCACCCATTTCGACGCCTTGCCCATCCACCTTCGTGACCATTTTTCCCGTGAGCACCTCGGCCCCTAGGCGTTCGAGCTGGGCGCGGGCTTTTTCGGAAAGTTCGGGGACGTAAGGTGGCAGGACGCGGGGAGTCCCTTCGAGGAGGACGATCCGGGCCTTTTTCGGATCGATGCGGCGGAACTCCCGGGCGAGCGTATGCCGGGAGATTTCGCAAAGGGCGCCGGCCAGTTCCACGCCCGTGGGCCCCGCGCCGATGACCACGAAGGTCATCCATTCTTGGCGCTTCGCATCGTCTTCCTCCCGTTCGGCGGCTTCGAAAGCGAGCAGGACGCGCCTTCGGATTTCCAGGGCGTCGTCCAGGGTTTTTAGTCCCGGCGCGTAGGGGGCCCATTCGTTTTTTCCGAAATAGGAATGGGTGGCGCCCGTCGCGACGAGGAGATAGTCGTAGAAAATCTCACCATCTTTGAGGATCACTTTTCTCCCCGCCGCGTCGATCCGCGCGGCGTCGCCCAAAAGAACGGCTGTGTTTTTCTGGTTGCGAAGGACTTTCCGGATGGGCGCGGCGATGTCGGGCGCCGAAAGGCCCGCCGTGGCGACCTGATAGAGGAGCGGTTGGAAAAGGTGGTGGTTCTGGCGGTCCACGACCGTCACGCGGAGCGGCGCGTTTTTAAGGGCCTTGGCCGCGTAGAGCCCGGCAAAACCAGCGCCCAGGATGACGGCGTGAGGCGGGGACTGCGGCATGAAGCGTCTCTTAGGAGAAAAGCGCCTTCAGGCTTTCCACCGGAAGGGGCGGCACTCGGGTGAGAGCGAGGTTTTCCCGGACGTGGGGAAGTTGCTTCATACCGACGAGGGCCGTCGCAAGGCCGGGCAGCGACCGGGTGAACTGGATCGCCCGCTGGGCGTCGGTCTGCCCGGCCAGGATTTTTCCCATTTCACCGGGGATTTTCCCAAGGACGTTCCCTTGCAGGATGGAGGCGCTCGCGTAGACGGTGACGCCGAATTCCTGGGCGGCGTTAAGGAACGAAATCCATTCCCCGTCCGCCTGCTGGTTCTGGTGGGCGAAGGCCTCCGTCATGGCGAGGTTCACGGGCAACTGGACGATGCGGAAATGATGCCCGTCGCCCGCCACCTCTTTCGCGATCCGGCAAATTCGCCCGAGGGAGAGGTAATCGTCTTCTCCCGGATTGTTCCGGTAGCCGTTCCAAGTGGCCGTCCCGTAGAAAGAGATTTTTCCCTCGGAGACTTTTCCTTCGAGGAATTCAAAGGCCCGCTGAAGGCGCCGGTCGAATTCCTGCTCGCCCACTTCGGGGAGCTGCTGCTCGGGGTTGTGGAGGAAGTAAATATCGATGGTCGAGAGGCCCAGGTTCTCCCGGCTCCGGGCGAGCTGGTGTTCGAGATAAGAGGGGGCCATGCAGTGCTGGCCGCCGGCAGCGAAATCCTCCCGGGTGCAGAGGCCGGGTTTGAGGAAGGTGTTCTGGAGGTAATCGGCGAATTCCCGGGCGCTCTTGGGCGGCGCGCCGTCGAAGGGGACGTAGCCCCCCTTGGTGGAGACGACGATTTCGTCCCGCACTGCCCGCCCTGATTCAGTGAGTTTTTTGAGTGCCGCGCCGACGGAGCGCTCGCTTCGCTGGAAACGGTAGTTAATAGCCGTGTCGATGACGTTGCATCCGAGGCGCACGGCTTCCAGGACGGCTTCGGCGTAGCGCTGATCGTCCTGCTCGTCGGGCTGTCCGAGGTACGTTCCAAGGCCGATGGAAGAGAGGGAGAGGCCCAGTGATTCCCGAAAGTGCTCGGGCACCGCCATTTCGGAGGAGATTTTCTGAGCCGCGAAGCGCTTTGTGCCCTCGGGCGTAGCCCGGCCTTCGATCATCCCGCCAACTCCCAACCCCGCGTTACGGGAAGAACGTCTGTCACGAAAGAGGGAAGAGTATCCGCCCGGTGGCGGTTCTTCCAGTACGGGGGCGTGCGGGTTGCCCCGTGGGCGGGGGCTCGTTTAGGCTCCGTCCGGTTTCAAGGCATCCTGAAGGGAGAATCCCATGAGCATGATCGAGTTCGACCGGCCCGACGGGAAGAAATGCGCCGGGTACCTGGCCTTGCCCGCCAAGGGGGAGAAGGCGCCGGGGGTCGTGGTCATCCAGGAGTGGTGGGGCCTCAACGATCACGTAAAGAGCATCTGCGACCGCCTGGCCAAGGCGGGGTACCGGGCCCTCGCGCCGGACCTCTACCGGGGCAAGGTCGCCAAGGAACAGGGCGAGGCCGCCAAGCTCATGAGCCTTACCAACTTCGCCGAAGCAGCCGATCAGGACGTGCGGGGAGCCCTTCGGTATTTGAAACAAAAAGGCGGCAAGGGCGCGGTTTTGGGGTTCTGCATGGGCGGGGCCATCACGGTGGCGGCGAGCGTTCGTGTGGAAGAGTGCGACGCGGCGGTTCCTTTCTACGGCATTCCGCCCGCCAGTGTGGCCGACGCGGCCAAGACCCACGCCCCCGTGCAAGCCCACTTCGCCAATACGGACGGCTGGTGCACGCCCCAGCTCGTGGATACGTACGAAAAAGCCCTCCAGAAATCGGGCGTCACGTTCGAAGTCCACCGTTACGACGTCCAGCACGCCTTCTTCAACGACACCCGCCCCGTCTACGACAAGCCTTCGGCCGAAAAGGCCTGGGAGCGGACCCTCGCGTTCCTCAAGAAATACATCGGATAGGAGTTCCCCCTCATGGAATACCGGCGCCTTGGAACCACCGGCCTCAAAGTCTCGCCCCTCTGCCTGGGGGCCATGACCTTCGGTGAAGCCGACGAAAAATCCTTCATGCACAAGGTGAGCGCGGACGAGAAGACCTCCCACGCCATCATGAGCCGCGCCCTCGAAGGGGGCGTCAACTTCTGGGACACGGCCGATGTCTACGGGCAGGACGGCCTTTCGGAACGGGTCATCGGGAACTGGTTCAAGAGCACGGGGCGGAGGAACGAAGTCGTCCTGGCTACGAAATTCCGCTTTACGATGAACCGAGGCCCCAATGGGGCAGGGGCCTCGCGCCTCCGGATCAAGACAGCCGTCGAGGCGAGTCTAAAGCGCCTCCAGACGGATTGGATCGATCTCTACCAGGTTCACATGCAGGACATCGAAACTCCCGCGGAGGAAACCCTCCGAGCCCTCGACGATCTCGTAAGGCAAGGGAAAGTCCTCTACATCGGATGCAGCAATTACGCGGCCTACCGTTTGATGGAAAACCTTTGGACGAGCGACAAGCTGGGGCTCAACCACTTCGTCTCCCTCCAGGCTCAGTACAGCCTGGTGATGCGGCAACTCGACCGGGAGCACGTGCCCCTGTGCTCCAGGTTCGGTTTGGGGATTCTCCCCTGGGCGCCGCTCGCGGGCGGGTTCCTCTCCGGCAAGTACCAGCGGGACGCCAAGCCGCCCCCGGGGACGCGCCTCGAACTCTGGAAAGAGCGCTTCGAGCAGTACGCCACGGAGCGGAACTGGAAGATTCTCGATGAAGTACGCGCGGTGGCGAAGGAAGTAGGGGCGACGGCGGCTCAGGTCTCCCTCGCATGGCTTCTTACCCGCCCAGCCGTTTCGTCGGTCATTTTCGGTGCTCGAACTGTCGAGCAGGTGAACGATAATCTCAAAGCGGCGGAGATAAAGCTCTCCGCCGACCAGACGGCACGGCTTGATAAAGTAAGCGCTTTGCCCCTCGAATACCCCTACGATTTCATGCACCGCATCCAGAAGGCATGGTGAATAGGCGTCCCGCTTTCCCAAACGACGTTCTACCGCTAGACTCCGGCCTCACGCCCAACGCTTCACCGGGCGTTCCTACAGGAGAAAAAGCCATGGCCTCGAACGGCATTCCCTCGGTCGTCGAAAGTCTCCGCAAATCCTTTCAGTCGGGACGTACCCGGCCTTTGGGGTGGCGCGAAGGGCAGCTCTCGGCCCTCATCAAGATGCTCAAGGAGCGGGAAGGGGAATTCACCCAGGCCCTGACGAAAGACTTGGGCAAGCCCCAGTTCGAATCCTTCACCGCCGAACTCGCTTTCGTCATCCAGGAAGCCGTCCTCTCGCGCAAGAACCTTCGCAAGTGGGCGCGGCCTGAAAAAGTTTCGACGCCCCTCGTGGCCCAGCCCGGGAAGAGCGAAGTCAGGAAAGACCCCCTCGGCGTGACGCTCGTCATCGGCGCGTGGAACTATCCCGTGCAGCTCACGCTTGCTCCGCTCATCGGCGCCATCGCCGCCGGGAACTGCGCGGTCGTCAAGCCTTCGGAAGTCGCGGCCCATACTTCGGCGCTCCTCGCCAAGCTCGTTCCGCTCTATTTGGACCAGGAATGCATCCGCATCGTGGAAGGGGCTATCCAGGAGACGACCGAGCTTCTCGACCAGAAATGGGATCTGATTTTCTACACGGGCAATGGGAACGTGGCGAAAGTCATCATGGCGGCGGCGACCAAGAACCTCACTCCCGTCGTCCTGGAACTGGGCGGCAAGAGCCCCTGCATCGTGGACTCCGATGCCGACGTGACGCTCGCCGCCCGGCGCATCGCTTGGGGCAAGTTCTACAACGCGGGACAGACCTGCACGGCCCCCGACTACGTGCTCGTAAAGGACAGCGTGGAAGCCGAATTCGTGGACGGCCTCAAGGGGGCCATCCGGGAATTTTATGGCGACAATCCGAAAAAGAGCCCCGACTTCGCCCGGATCGTAAACCAGCGCCACCACCAGCGCGTTAGGCGCCTCATCGATGGAAGCGGGGAAGTGGCCCTGGGCGGCGAGGCCGACGAAGCCGACCGCTACATCGCCCCCACGGTGCTTCGGAACGTGAAAGCCGACGCCCCCGTGATGGCGGAGGAGATCTTCGGGCCCGTCCTCCCGGTCCTCAAGGTGAAGGAAACGGACGAAGCCATCGAGTTCGTGAATTCCCGGCCCAAACCCTTAGCCCTCTATCTCTTTACGCGCAGCTCCCAGACCCAGGAGAAAGTCGTCACCCGGACGAGCTCCGGCGGCGTGTGCGTGAACCACACGATCCTGCACGTGGCCAATCCCAATCTTCCCTTCGGCGGTGTAGGGGCGAGCGGCATGGGGGCCTACCACGGCAAGGCGAGTTTCGACGTCTTCACCCACAAGAAGTCCGTGATGAGCAAGCCCAACTGGATCGACCCGGGCTTCATCTACCCGCCTTATACGGAAGGGAAGTTCGGGCTCGTCAAGAAGCTGATCTAGCTATTCCGCGATCGTTCCGCCGCAGGAGGAGCCCGCCCCGGCGGTGCAGCCGTAGCAGTGGCGGCCTGTCTCGATGGCGCGGTTTGCTAAACGCGCAAGATCGAAGTCGCGGACGTGCTGGGGGGTGGTTCTCTCCACCGGCATATCCAGCATCTGATTGAAATCGCAGTCGTAGAGCGTCCCGTCCCATCCGATCGAAATGGTGTTGCGGCACATGACGCCTGCCGCGGCCGCCGGGTTGAAGGCGTTTGCGAGCCGCTCCATGTAGCTTTCCAAATTTCCCGATTCGAGGAGCCATTCGAGAAACCGGCTGATGGGCATGTTCGTAATGCAGTAGAGGGCGTCGAACCGGATGCCGTGGTGCTTTAAGAGTTCCCGCTTCCACTCCATTTCGAGGGATTTCTGGCCCGCCGGGAGATAGGCCCCCACGGGGTTCGTCACCAGCACGAGTCTTTTTCCCGGATTTCCTTCGCCATAGCCCAGGGCGTTGAGGCGTTTTAGGGCCGCGATGGATTTCTCGAAGACGCCATCCCCCCGCTGGGAATCCGTGCTCGGCTTTCGGTAGTGGGGGAGGGAAGAGACCACCTCGACGTTATTTTCCGCCAGGAACTCGGCCAGCCCCTTTTGCGATTCGAGTTCCAGGACCGTCAGATTGCACCGGTCCATCACGTGGCGGCCTAGCTTTTTGCATTCGGTAACAAGCCAGCGGAAGTGCGGATTTAATTCCGGCGCCCCGCCCGTGATGTCCACCGTGGGGATGTCCGTCCCGGCAAGAGCTTTCAAGCACAGCTCCATTGTTTCGCGGGACATGATCTCCCGCCGGTCGGGCCCCGCGTCCACGTGGCAGTGGCGGCAAGTCTGGTTGCAGAGCTTTCCCACGTTGATCTGGAAGATTTGGATCTCCGTGGGCTTTAGTGGCCAGAGCCCCGCTGAGGCACAGGAATCTGAAAATTCTTTCCCAAGGGAAAGCCCCGCGAGCCGCTCCCGCTGCGTCTTCGTGGACGCGAGGGGGGATTCGCGGAAGAGGAGCGATGGGGCGGTCTTGGCCATGACTTCTAGAGAATTGAAACCACGGATTCACACAGATGCACACGGATAGGGTTTGGAAATAATTTCCTCTGATCCGGATTCGATCTGTGTGAATCTGTGTGCATCTGTGGTTCCAAATTCTCCATCACATTCCAATCTTCTGGGCGTGGTTTCGCATCTGGACGCCGTGAACGAGGGAGGCACCGCCCCGGATGGCGGCCGCCACGTGGACGGCCTCGGTCATCTGGTCCAGGTCAGAGCCCTTTTCGAGGGCATCCTTGGAATAGGCATCGATGCAGTAGGGGCACTGGACCGCGTGGGCAACGGCGAGGGCGATCAGGGATTTCTCCCGCGCGCTCAAAGCCCCGTCGGCGAAGACGGCGCCGTACCAGTCGAAGAACTTCTTGGCGAGCTCGGGCTGGTTCTTCCCGATCTCGCTGAATTTCGAAAGATCGTGGGAGTTGTAATAGTGCTCGGACATTTTCTTCCCCTTTGCTTGGGCGTAACCCTAGCATGGGCCTTTGCCGGGCGGCCTTTTCGGACGCGGGCGAGCAGACTCGCAGCGTCCGCCAAGGCCTGCCCGGCTCGACCTGCCGAGTTCGGCGATTATCCGGGGGATGCTCCTCTGATATACCGGAAAAGGGGAAAAAGAATTCCTAGGCACCGAGCTTGCGGATCATGGCGAGGAAGGGCTTCAAAACGGGAACGAACTGTTCGAGAAGGCCGGCCAGGTCCCAGTAATCCCGCTGGTGGACGCACTTGCCCGAGTCATCGAACGTCATCCAGCTCACGCCGAGCATCTTCCCCTTGCCGGGGATGAAGCCGAGGCCGTAGTCCATCTCCCACTGGACGGCGAGGGTGCTTCCCGTGGCCACGTCGGACGTAAGCCGCACGGTCACGGACTTCACTTTCCGCTCCATGCGGAAGAGGGCTTCCCGAAAGGCATCGATCCCCTCGACGTGCTGGAGCGGGTCTTCGAAGACGATATTCGGCGCGTAGAGTTCTTTTAAGATTTCGTCCCGGCGCTGGTGATTGGAGAGGTTGCCGAAAAGTTCTCCCAGAATCTTGGAACGCGGGTCCATGGATCAGCCTTTAAGCCCGACCGGTTTCCCATCGACGATCTGGTCGAGGTATTCGGAGAGTCCATAGCCCGTCTTCCCGTTCCACTTCCACTCGGTCATGCCTTCGGAGATGCGCGTCAGAAGTTCTTTTCCGTTCTCGTCCTTCCGGCGGTTTCGAAGCGGGATGAGCGAGAGAACCTTGCCCGTGATTTCGTGTTCTTTTCCGCTTTCGGTTTTCGCGAAAGCGCGGATCGTTTCGTGGTAATGGTCTTCCCCCGCCCAGCCGGTTTCGATCTTCACGTCCTTCACCATGTCGTAGGAATCGTTCTCCAGAAACATGCCGCCGATTTTCTTCTTCCCGTCGCGGCCCGTCACGATGCTGAGCATGAAGCCGTTCTTTTCACCGAAATTGGCCGTAAGCCACCGGTACCACCATGGGGCCTGCCAGTAGCGGGGGCCCCAGGAGTGGTCCCGAAGGCCAAAGCCTTCCACTTTCCAGGATTTCTCCCCGACCCGCACGCGGCCCTTGGCTCCTACGTGTTGTTCGTAGTGGGCCTTGGCAAAGCCCTCGTCCTTTTTCGTCTCAATGAGGGGCGTTCCGTCGTCCACGGGCTCGCCGCCGTACATGGGGGAAACGCCCCGGTATTCGAGCGACACATCGCACGACGCCCAGGGATTTCCCTTGAACGCCTGGCGGGGCTCGACCATTTCGAGGGGATTCTTGAGCGTCACCACGTCGCCTTTGTATTCGACGAGTAATTTCCGAAAGGGCTCCACCGTCTCGAAGCGCATTCCCGCAGCTTCGAATTTTTCGTTCGAGGATATTTCTGGCCGGCCGAACATGAACCCCACGGTCTTGTCGGGAAGGTAGAGGCACGCCGTCACTTCCGCGTATTTCTCGTTCGGGCGGTTCCCGATCCGGAAGAAGCCGCCGAGTTTTTCCTTGGGATCGTAGAAGTTGAAGTACATGCTCTCGTTGTAGTTCTCCGCCGCGTCGGGCGCGTGGGTGTATTCGTCCTTCGGTTCGAGGCGCATCTTGGGGGGCATGGGGGTACTCCTGGTTACTCGCGCAGGACCACGAGCCCTCACCCCCCCATTTTTATTTTGAGAAT
>JBFLVN010000077.1:0-14005 GCA_040758475.1 Bdellovibrionota bacterium | reverse complement strand
TCCTCACCGCTTCCGCTGGAATCCGCCTGGGGCGGGACGACTCGGGCGGCGAAACCCTGCCGGCCATCGAAACCCCCGCCGCTTCCGGCGAAGCCGAATACCGCTTTCACCTCGTCCGGCCCGGAGCCGTCCGCGCGTACGGAAAGGCTCGCGGCGGCCCCCAGCTCTGGCGGATCGATGACGCGGCTCCCATCCCGGTCGTTACAGGAAGCAATTGGAGCCCGGTACAGATGCCCCCGGTGTGGCTCGATGCCGGCGAGCACCGCTTGCACGTGACGCTCCCTCCAGGAGGAGCGATCTCGAGTTTGGGGCTGGCCATCCCGTGCCTTCCGGAAATCCTGCCCACCGACCTGGCAGGAAGCGAAAAAGAACTTCTCTTTGCCGACAAGACCGCCGCCATGGTGCGGGCCCTGGGGCGCGAAGATCTCCTCCCGGGCAGGGACCCCTCGATCGCCGTCCGGGCCGATGAATACGACGGCGCGGCTTCGGATGTCGTCCTGCGCAGCCACGCAGGGGGCGAGGGGGGCGGGTTCCTCGAATCGAACGGCGAACGTGGGACCGTCTCATTTCAAGTGACACTGAAAAAAGCCGGCGTCTATACCGTCACGGCCGAACTAGCGGGCATGGCCCCGAGCAGTTGGGACATCAACGGCTGCCGGGTGGCTTCCCTGGAGAGCAAACAAGAAATGATTGGCGGAGGGGAATTCCGGAGCGTCCGGGTGGCTTCCCTCCGCCTCCCGAAAGGAACCCAGCGGATCGAAGCCGTCCTCCGCCGGGGCCTGCGCCTCAAGGGCCTTTGGCTTCGGGGCCACGACGATAGCCCCGAGGCCTACGCATCCGCGGCCAAGAATCTCGGCCTCGCCGAAGGCCCCCCGGGCCAGCCGGTCACGGAAGGAGCCCTGCGGGCGAACCTCTCCGAGCCGGCCCTCGAGGAGCGGCGTCGCGAATACGCGGAAATGGACAGGGACCATGCGGGCATCCCCGCGCCCCCCGATCAGGTCGCCTTCATTCCCATTCCGGACGGCGACCCGCCTGGAGAGGGCCTCCCTTCCGACGAGGTCGAGGAACCCTACGACCAGCCGGTAAGCCCCTACCTTCCCATCGGACCTGTTCCCTGAGGCATCATGAGCGGACGCCGTAACTCAAAACCGCCGGCCTTCGTTCCGGCGCTTGGATGGTGCACCCTGCTGGTTCTCCTGCTGGGAACGCCACAGGCCCGCTCGGAGTCTCAGGGACTCCACTTCAACGTCTCCCTTTCGACGAACGTGACGGACAACGTGAACAACGCGCCCACGGGCGAAAAATCCGACTTCTTCTTCGTTTACGAACCGGAAATTGAATGGGGCCGGCGGCTAGCCGCCGGGTCGTTTTCTGTTTCGGGAGGCGTGACGGGCTACGTCTACGCCAAGGAAGACCGTCTCAGCCGCGTCTATGCTGACGTAAACACGTCCCTGGAATTGCAGGCGACAAACCGGCTCTCGCTGACTCTCTCCGACCGGTTCGTACCCACACCGTTACAATATTCAAATACCGATGGCGAACCTACAAATCTGATCCAAGCCAATACGGCCAATGCCGTACTGCTGTACGACATTCCATTGCCCGGCTACTGGACGGCACATTTGCAGCCGGGAGCCGAACGTTACGACGTCATTGACTGGCACGACGATATTGCATCGCCTCAAGAGCCGGACCGGACGGACGTTTTTGTAAGCGGCAATTTCATGAAAAAGGTGGGAAGGCTTGCAGAGCTCACGCTGGAGTCGAATTACCGGACCACTTTCTTCGACAATACTTCGCCAGAACTGATCGATCACTCAACTCTGGGAACATCGCTCGACCTGTCCCTTCGCACCAAAAAATGGCGTTACTCTTTGAGCGGCGGTCTCGCCCGCTTCTTCAAAGCGGGTGGGGACGATACGACCTGGATTTTAAAAACCAGCATACACTGGCTCCCTTCCTCTCGTACTGACATCGGTGTGGACGCAGAGCGGAACTACAGCACTCAGGTCAATGGCCGATTTTTCAGGGTTAATAGTGTCAAATTCGGCATGCTTCACAAATTGTTTAGACGATTGGAAATTTCCGTTGACCTTCTGTTGGTGGCCCTGGATGACGAAGGACTAGGAGCTCAAGACGACACGGCGCTGTTGAGCATTTCTCCCACCGCGACGTATTTGCTCGGCAAACACTTCAAAATCGGGGTCCAATACGAACATGCCCGCCGGAAGAGCCCCAACAATGCGATCGAATTCACCCGGAACGTGGGCTCACTCACGTTGGGGGCGACCTTCTAGCCGGGACGCCAGGAACCCGAAAAAGGCGGCCGAGGCACCACGGTTGGACGGATGGGACAGGGAGGCCTAGAATTTCACTAATGATTCCAGGGTTTTCCAAGCGAACCGGCGCCCTCGCTGCCGTCTTGCTCGCGGCGGTGCTGGCGTTTTTGCGCGCGCCGCAGGCCCTGGCAGGGGCCCCTCCGTACCTCGTGGGGCCCGGCGACGTCCTCCGGATCGACGTGTGGCGGGAAGAAGAGCTTTCGGGAAGCTTCGTGGTGGGAAGCAAAGGACAAATTCAGTACCCCCTCCTCGGCGAAATTCCGGTGGCGGGAAAGACCGCCGCCCAGATCAAGGAAGAACTCGGGCAAACCCTGGGCAAGGACTATTTGATCGACCCGGTGGTAACCGTTTCGGTTTCGGAATTCCGGAGCCACAAGGTCTTCCTCTTCGGCCACGTGGCAAAGCCCGGCCTTTATTATCTCCGCGAAGACCCCTCGTTCCTCAAAGTGCTCCTGGAAGCGGGCGGCCCCGCGAGCCCCGGCGTCGCTTCGGCCTCGGTGCTCCGTTTTAGTGATCCGGCGGAAAAACCCGAGAGCGCCGGCGGCTCTCCGCTCAAGCACGTGCGCGTAGACCTGGGCGCCCTCTTCGCCAGGGGCGATCTCTCCCAGGACATCCTGCTCGAATCCTCCGACATCGTTTTTCTGAACCGTCCCGGCGGGGAATCGGACCTGCTCGCGTCGGGAACGCAGATTTTCGTTTTGGGTGAAGTAAACAAGCCGGGCACCTACACGTGGCGCGAGGGATACACCGCGCTAAACGCCGTCCTCGACGCGGGGGGCCTTACCGAATTCGCGGCGGCCAACCGGGCCCGCCTCGTCCGGGGGACGGGCGAAGGGCGGGAGATCGTCACGATCCGCCTGGGCGATCTGGTCGAGGGCGAAATCGACAAGAACGTGACGCTTCAACCCGGCGACCTGATCAGCATTCCCGAGAGCCTCTTCTAGGCGGGTGGCGCGATGGACAATCCTTTCACCGGCCTGCCGCTCACGTTCCGAGGAAAGGATCTCCTCTACTTCCTGCGCAAGCAGGGATGGATCGTGGGCCTCGTCTTCACCCTCTGCACGGGCACGGCGGTCTTCTACGCCCTCGGACAGCCCGACCAGTACGTCGCCCAATCGAAAATCGTCATATCCCCCCAGTTCCAGGTTCTCCCCAACCAGATCGTCTCCTACGAGAGCTACTTCATCACGAACCTCACGTTTGAAACCGAAATACAGGTCCTCCAAAGCCGCATCATTGCCGAGCGGATCGCCCAGGCGCTCGCCGAACCGGGTGAAATCCTGGAAGGGGAAACCCTCGATCAGCGGGCGAGGACCATCCAGCGTTCCATCACGGTCGAGCGGATCGAGAACACCCGCCTCATCAGCATCCGGGGGTGGGGTACGGAACCCGAAATGGCGGCCCGCATCGCCAACGCCGCCGCCGAACAGTACATCGACTTCACGGCCGAAACCCGCCACGAGGCGTACCGCAAATCCTATTCCTTCCTCGAAGAACAGATCGCGGAGTTGGAAGAGAAACTCCAGCGCTCCGAGAAGGAGCTGATCGATTACATCCGGAAAGCGGACTTGACGGTGACGGCCGATCCCACGCTGGCGGCCTCGGGAGGAGGGGAGCGGGAAGGGGAAGGAGACGTCCTGAACACGCTCCAGGCTCAGCTTGTGAGCGCCGAACTCGAAAAGAGCCGCCTCCAGGAGCGCTACAAGGAAAAGCACCCCAAACTCGTAGCCGTCACCCGGGAGATCGAGATCATCCAGAAAAAGATCGCCGACGAAGAGGCCCGCGGTGAATCCACCCGGCGTCGGGCGCGGGCGGCCGCCATTTCGGAAAAGGAACGGGCCATCCGCTACGACATGCTCAAGCGGGACGTGGAAGCGAACAAGTCCCTCTACGACGACCTGATCGCCCGCCGCAAGCAGACCGGCATTACTTCCGAACAGAACCAGCCCAACGTGCGCATCATCGAACGGGCCGAAGTGCCCGGCGCCCCCTTCGCCCCGAACCGCCGGCGCATCGCCTTCGTGGCGGGGACGGGCGGGCTTTTCCTCGGGATCCTGCTCGCCCTGCTTGTCGAGTGGCTCAACCCCCGCATCCGTTCCATCGAGGAATTCAAGGTCCACTTCGCCCTTCCGGTCCTGGCTTCCATCCCCCGGATCAACACGGGGGAAGACGGCAAGAGCGCGGCCCTCATTTCAAGCCGGGAGCCCCAGTCCATCGCGAGCGAGGCCTTCCGGACGCTCCGGACGAACGTGAAATTCTCCCACTCCCGCGAATCGACCAACACCCTCATCATCACGTCCTGCGTTCCCCGCGACGGGAAAACCACCGTGTCGGTCAACCTCGCCACGGCCACGGCCCTGGCGGGCCGGAGAGTCGTCCTGGTGGACGCGGACCTTCGCAATCCCAACACCCACAAGGAACTCGGAATGACCCTGGAACCGGGGCTCGCCCACCTTCTTACGGGCGAGATCGATTCCTACCAGGAAGTGGCCCGGGCCGGGCCCGTCCCGAACCTCTCGGTCATCACCGCCGGGGCGATCCCCCCGAACCCGGCCGAACTCCTCGAAGCGGCCACCCTCCAGAAGCTCCTCGCCCGCCTCTCGGCCGACTTCGATCAGGTGATCTTCGACTCCCCTCCGGTCCTTCCCGTCACGGACGCGAGCATTCTGGCCTCCGTCGGCCGGAACGTCCTCCTGGTCCTGGACATGAACCGTTTGAACCGCTCCATGACCCAGCGTTCGATCGACCAGCTCCAGGCCGCCGGGGCCCACATCTACGGGGTCGTCCTTAACTACGTCGATTTCGCCGAGCAGCCCTACTACTATTATTCGAGTTATCCCTACAGCCAGCCCGAAACCACCACTTGAGATTTCCTTCGCGGAAACGCGCTTGGGGGAACGGCTTGAAGACGCGGGGCACCGGCCGGGATAAGATGCCCTTCTTCCTTCCCAGGGGGCGTTCATGACCCAGATAGCGCCGCGTCCGGACCGCTTCGCGGCGGCGGCCACCGCCGTCCTGGCGTTCCTTTATGCCTTCGCCCTGTTCTTCTACGGCGCCGTGACGCCGGGGGGGCGCCTCGCGTTCGAGTTCCTGGCGATCGTGGCGGCCTCTCTCGCCGTGTTGGAGAGTCTTCGCCGGGGGGAACTCCACCTTCCCAACCGGCGTTCCCTCCTGGCGGCCCTCCTGTTCTGGGGCTGGATGGTTTTTCTCGCCCGCCATTCCATCTACGAGGAAGCCTCCGAGCGGAGCGCCCTCTTCGTCTTCCACTACGGCCTTCTCTATTTCGCCCTGGTGGCGGGCCTGCGGGAAAAAGCCCACGTCGAGCGGGCCCTCTCGTTCCTCCTCCTGCTCGCCGTTTTCCTCTCTGTGTGGGGCCTTGCGGGCCGCGTAGGGGCGGGTGAACCGGCAAGCGGCGCCTACAAGGCCTGGGGGCTGACGGGAAGTTTCGTCAACCACAACCACTTCGCGACGCTCCTCGGCATGCTCCTTCCGGCGGGGCTCTATTCGGTGCTGGGACTTAAATCCCGCGCCACTCGCCCGGGGAGTCTCTTCGACAACCCCTGGTTCTATCTGGCGCTCTCGCTCCTCGTGCTTCTCTTCCTCGCGCTTACTTTGTCTCTGGGGGCGTTCGTGGCGCTGGCCGTCGTACTCCTGGCCATGCTCATCGACCGGGCGACGAGCCCGGCGAGCGACCGCGTTCAGAGCCTTGCCACCGGGGCGGCGCTCCTGGGCCTTGCGGGATTCATCCTGGCCGCCTGGTTCGGATTCGAGCCGCTCGCCCGGCGCCTGGCCCGCGTGAGCGTGGGGGAAGAAGCTTCCGCCCTCGAACGCCTCCTCTTCTGGAAGGCCGCCGTCCAGACCGGCCTCGAAGAGCCCTTCACCGGGACGGGCCCCGCCACCTTCGCCCATGCTTTCGCCAACGTGCGTCCCCCCGGCATGCCCTACCTCGTCGAGTTCGCCCACAACGAATGGCTCCAGCTCCTGGCCGAAACCGGCGTGACCGGCCTTGCCCTCTTCCTGATCGTCATCGCCGCGTACGCCTCCTACGCCTTCCATCCCGCCCATCCGATCCGGGACAATTATTACCGGCGGCTCGCGCGCGGAGCGGCCCTGGGGCTCCTCTTCCTGGCCGTCCACTCCTTTTTCGATTTCCCCCTCCACATCCCGGGGAATGCGGCCATCGCCGTGGCCCTCGCCGCGATCCTCACGGCCGCGGCCTGCCGGCGCGAGAGCGCCTGGGCCGCCGCGACCCTGAGGCTCCCGGCCAGTTCGCTCCGCCGCCTCCCCTGGGCCGTGGGAGCGGCACTTCTTTTCCTGGGACTCATTTATATGGACGCCAGGGTTTTCCTGGCGGACGCGGCCGCCGCCGAGGCGGCAAGCGAACTGGCTGCCGGTGACCTCCCCCACGCCGAAGAGCAGGCGCGGGACGCCATCGGATACCGCCCGAAGGACGCCGCCCATCTCCACCTGCTCGCGCGCATCCTCACGGCCCGCGCCGCCCGGACGGAGGAAGGCGCCGACAAGAAAGCCCTCTTGGAAGAGGCCCTCTCCGTCTTGGAGCGCGCCGTCCAGGCGGCCCCGAGATGGCCCCGCTACCGGACGGACCTCGCCGCCCTCTCGGCGCGCCTCGGAAGAAACGACGACGCCGAAGCCAATTTCCTGCGGGCCGTCGAACTCGCCCCCAACGATCCCTACCCTCTCTTCGAGCGGGGAAAGCACTACTGGCGGACGCAGCGCCTGGGCCTTGGGGCCCTCGACCTCCGGAGGGCCCAGGAGATCGACATCACGTTCGTGGGGCCCACCTTCGAACTCCTGCGCCGCTCCGTGGGGGACGATCCGGGGCGCCTCCGCCAGCTCGCCCCGTTCCTGGAGGCCGCCGTACCCGACCGGGCCGGCGCCCTCTCCTTGCTCTCCGCCCTCTACCGGAAGGCGGGCCTTCGGGCCGAGCACCGCCGGATTCTGGAGCGGGGGCTTGCGGCCAATCCGGACGATGTTTCGCTCCTGGAAGACGCCGTGAGCGCCCTCTGGGACGCGGGCGACGCCGAAGGGGCGAGGGAACTCGCGGCCCACTTCTCCGTCCGCCACCCGCAGGACGCCAAGGGTTTCTGGATTCTGGGAAGGACCCACGTCCGCACGGACCGCTGGGCCGATGCGATCGAGGCCTATTCGGCTTCGCTCGCCATCACCCCCGACCAGCCCGCCGTGTGGCGGGCCCTCGAAGACGCCCGGAAAATCCTGGGGCGCCAGGAAGGCGAAGCCCTCTGGCGCGACCTGATCGAGCGTTTCCCCACGAACGGGGCCTACCACCGGGAACTCTCCCGCGAATTCGTCCGCGAGGGGAAATGGATGGACGCGATCCAGGAAATGAAGCTCGCCGTCCAGAAATCGCCTGGGGAGCTTTCCTACCGCTCGGAACTGGCCGAGCTCTATTTGCGAAAGGACCTGCGCCACCAAGCCATCGAGCAGTGGGAAGAAATCTCCGAGCGCTCCCCCCGGGACGCCGCCCCCCTCCTCAAGATCGCCAAGCTTTACTTGCAGATGGAACTGCCCGACCGGGCGCGGCCCTACTACGAGAAAATCTTGCGGATCAACCCGAACCACGCGGAGGCGAGAAAATTCCTGACGGAGACGGCGCGGTAGAGTTATTTCCCCGCCCTTTTGAGCAGCTCTTCGACCCTGATCTTCTCCGGGTGTGCATCCACCCAATCGCCGGGGAAAACGAGGTCGGCTTCTTTCTTCTGGGGAAAAAGCACCTTGTCGTACTTACGCCAGCTCTGGTCGTACATCCAGAGGATCTTTTTCAAATCCGTCCGGCCCCGCTCGTTCTGGTCCCGCGGGAGGCAGCGCTCGACCATCTGGATGAAGGAGCAATCGACGAAAATCTTGAGCGTCCAAGGGAGGTTCACCTGGATGCCGTAGAGCCCTTCGACGACGAGGGCTGTCTTTCCTTCGAGGGAAATCTCCGGCCCTTCTTCGCGGCAGCCCGTCCCGAAATTGAAATGGGCCATGCGCTGCTTCTTCCCCTCGACCAAGGCGCGGCCGTGGGTTTCGAGCAAGGGAAATTCATAAGCACCGGGCGTGTCCCACTCGGGCGAGAGGTAGTAGTCCGTGCGCCGGTAGTCCTTGAAGTACTCGTCCATTTCGAGGACGTAGGCCCCCTCGATCCGGCGGGAGAGGGTGCTCTTCCCGGACCCCGAAGGCCCGGCGATGGCGATGACGGGTATCTTTTTCACGGGAGAGGAACGATCACCCCTTGGGCGGGGCTTTGTGCTCGAAGTGATGGCGCCCTTCGATGAAGCGGAGCGTCCGGGTGGCCGAGCGCATGACGACCGAATGGGTCACGGCGCCCGTGGCCGTGTAGCGAACGCCTTTTAAGAAATCCCCGTCTGTTACGCCCGTGGCGGCGAACATCACGTTCCCCTTGGCGAGTTCTTCGGTCGTGTACTTTTTCGCCAGGTCCGAGATCCCCATTTTTTTCGCCCGGGCCTTTTCCTCGTCGTTCCGGAATTCGAGCCTTCCTTGGATTTCCCCCTCCACGCACCGGAGCGCTGCCGCCGCCAGCACCCCTTCGGGGGCGCCGCCGATGCCGAAGAGGATGTCGATGCCCGTCTCGGGAAAGCAGGTCGCGATGGCGGCCGAAACGTCGCCGTCGCGGATGAGGCGGATTCGCGCCCCGGTGGAGCGGACTTTCTCGATCAAATCCTTGTGCCGAGGGCGATCGAGGATAATGGCGGTCACGTCCCGCTGATCTTTGCCCAAGGCTTTGGCGAGTTTCCTAATATTGTCCTGGGGCGAAGCATCCAGGTCGACGGCGCCGCGCCCGCCCGGGCCCACGGCGATCTTGTTCATGTACGTATCGGGGGCGTGGAGGAATCCCCCCCGCTCGGCAAATGCGATGACGGCCAGCGCGTTCGATCCCCCGTGGGCGGTAATGGTCGTGCCTTCGAGGGGGTCGAGTGCAATGTCGATCTCCGGGTCGGAATTGGCGCTCCGTCCTACTTTTTCGCCGATGTACAGCATCGGCGCCTCGTCCCGCTCCCCTTCCCCGATGACGACCGTCCCCCGCATGGCCACGGAGGAAAAGGCCTCCCGCATGGCGGTGACGGCGGCCTGGTCGGCGCTCGTTTCGTCGCCCCGGCCCATCCAGCGGCTTGCCGAAAGGGCGGCCGCCTCGGTCACGCGCACGACTTCGAGGGCGAGGTTGCGATCCATCGAAAAACGCCTCCCAAAAGGATGGGGGAGACTAATTGCCGGGGGTTTTTATGCCAAGGGTGCCATTCTTGACATTTTCCGCCTCCGGGGCTCACCTATTCCTCCCCGCGGGCCTTTCGGCCCAATCCCGGAGGAGAGACCATGGCCCTCAAAGACATCGCCGAAGACCTCATGAAGCGCAGCGAAAAGCAGCTCACCCAGTTCGCCGCCGAACTCCTCCAGAACAAGCAGTTCACGGAAGCCCTCGTACAAGCCCTCGACATCGCCACCCAGGCCAGGAACCAGGTCGACAAGCGCCTCCAGGATTACTACCGCCAGTTCAACCTCCCCGACCGCAAGGAAATGGAGGCCGTCGCCGGAAAAGTGAAGGACCTCGCCAAGAGCCTCTCGGATTTGGACAACCGCATCTCCCGCCTCGCCCGGCAGGTCGAAGACTCTCTCAAAACCCGCTCCGGCGCGGCGTAACGGCAGAAAATACAAGCCACCGATAAACACAGATGAACACAGATGTCATTCCGAGGCCGAAGGCCGAGGAATCTCTGGACGGAGAGATTCCTCGCTGCGCTCGGAATGACAAATCCCTGCTTCTCTCCAGCATCTGTGTCCATCGGTGTTCATCCGTGGCTAATCTTTTCTAGGGGCTTTTGATTCCCATGCCCAGCGAATCACGCGGCAAGGACCGGGAAGGCGCCTCCGTCGAAGAGCTCCTCCGTTCGCTCCGCGGCGAGCTTCTCGAACTCTTCGATTATTCCGACGTCCAGGGGAACCGGACCCTCGTCCGGGGGGAGCTCGTCCGGGCGCTCGATAGCGCCATCGAAGAGGCCAAGAAGAGCGGCACCGCCGACTGGCGCACGCCCGAAGTCCGGTACAAATACGTCTCCCCCGTGCTGGACCGCCTTTCGAAGGTGACCGGGTTTCTCACGCCAGAATACTTGCGCGACACGGTGAACCGCCGCCTTTTGGAAGGCCGCTCCCTCGAAGTGGACGGCTTCGGGATGGACCCGGAGTATTTAAAGCGCCTAGAGCCTTTCCTCGATTTCCTCTACGAGCGCTACTGGCGCGTCGAAGTGGAGGGGATGGACCACGTCCCCCACCGGGGCGCGGCCATCCTCTTCTCGAACCACTCGGGCACCCTCCCCTGGGACGCCATCATGATTTCGAAAGCCGTCCGGCGGGAGCATCCCGAGAAGCGGCAGCCCCGGTTCCTGGTCGAAGACCTCTTCATGACCGTCCCTTTCCTCGCGCCCTTCCTCTCGCGCATGGGCCTCGTCCGTGCCTCGCGGGAAAACGCGCGGCGGCTCCTAAAGCAGGGCGACGTGGTGGGCGTTTTCCCCGAAGGGGCCAAGGGGATTTCGAAGTATTACAAAGAGCGCTACCAGGTGCAGCGTTTTGGCCGCGGCGGCTTCGTGCGCCTCGCGCTTTCCTCGGGCGCGCCGCTCATCCCGGTCGCCGTCGTGGGGGCCGAAGAGACCATGCCCATGATCGGAAAGCTCACCGCCACCGCGAGAGCGATCGGGCTTCCCTACCTGCCCATCACCCCCACCTGGCCGGCCCTGGGGCCCCTGGGGCTCGTTCCCTTCCCGACCAAATGGAACATCAAGATCGGCCCGCCCATCGACCTCTCCAAACACGGAAAGAAAGCCCTGGACGATGAAATTCTCATCAACCAGATCACCGAAGAATCTCGCGCGACCATCCAGGAGATGATCTACGAGCTACTAAAGAACCGGAAGAGCGCTTGGACGGGGTGAGGGGGGAACATCTTTAATATATTGCAAGGGTATGCAAAATTCTATAAAATTAACTTATGAAAATCGATACTATATGTGTCGAATTAACAATAACTTGCCCCCTATTGTGTATTCACTGTAGTGCCAATGCGTCACCCTTTCGTCGCGCAGAAATTGATGCCGAACTTTTGTGCAACTTCTTCTCGACCGCTCCCCAATTCAAAGAAGTGTATCTTTCCGGTGGAGAACCATTTGAACATTCTGATCTATTTCGAATATTGAATACAGCAAGATCAAATTCTGAAAATGTAGTAATGTATTCATCTGGCGCCACCAAAGGCGACTCATCGATTTCCCCTCTGCCTGTCGGAAAATTGCTACGCGCGAAAGAATATGGAATTTCACGAATTGACCTAAGTGTTTATTCCACAAATGAATCAGAGCATGATTCCATTACCTGCGTTGATGGCAGTTTAAAAGCAACCCTTGAATCCGCTAGACGGATTGTTGAACTTGGAATTCCCCTCGGAATTCATCATGTTCCAATAATCGAGAATCAATTGCTACCACTTTCTGATCTGGCTCAATGCCTCGGCGCTTCTCGCTTACATATAATAGCTCTCGCAAGCCAAGGACGCGCTTCTCGGCATGTTCCGTTAAATTATAATAAATTCAAGAATGATCTACTCTCATTAATTGATAAAAAAACTCCTCACGAATTAATCATCAGTTCTGCTATACGTAAAAGTATCGAGTTAAACAGTTACCACAATATACGTGACTCATGGTGCCCAGCCTTCATGGATGTTCATGGTCAACTCTATCCCAGAGAAGATCAGCGGCATCACCGCGATCAATTGCCCGTATCGTTACGTACGGCCAACTACATTAACAGAAATATTTCATATTAACTCAGTGATATTATATTATAATCGGTGACATCAACAATGAGCACCGTAAAAATATTACACCTCTCAGACATTCACTTTGGGCAGAAAACGGTCGGAGAAAAGGCCAAAAGTTCTCACGTATTCTCTACGGCCCGAGGGACCCCGCAGCCTACCGTTTTGGCAGACCTGCTACTTTCTGATCCGCAGCTACAAACCTCACCAGATGTCATGGTTCTTTCCGGCGATATAACCTGGAATGGACAGCGAAAAGAATATAAATACGCTTGTACTTTTTTAGATGAAATAAAAAAGACTTGGAATAAAACGGAAATCGTATTATGCCCTGGCAATCACGACGTTGATCGAACAGCGACGCAAGGCCGTCAAAACTTCCAATTGGATTATTTCAAGTTCATAAAGAGTATTTATAAAACGAGAGCGAAAAGCGTATACCCTTTTTTAAAGAATGATAAATTCGAACGAGATCTGTTGATTGGCGTACATCATGTCGACCAAAAGATCCTAATCGTTACAGTCAATTCAGCGTCATATTTAAAAACTAAAGACCTCCCCATATTCATTTCGCCCCAAGTTCTAGGCACAATAGAAGATTATATAAACCGACTTGAAAAAAATCATAATATTACAGAGTTACCGCGAATTTTTGTAATGCATCATCATCTCTTGCCATTTGCTGAAAAATGGTGGGGTGACACACAAAGCAAAAAAGCGCCGCCGGAGAAACCAGATTCGACAATTATCTCTAATTCCGGCTATTTACAAAAATGGTTGTCACAGAATCACTTCTCTATTTTATTGCATGGCCATAAGCATCAGAGTCACGTTCGCCAAGATAGATTGTGGAGGCCAAGGGATGCAGATGATCCGAGAAATATTCTCATTGTCGGAGCCGGAAGCGGCGGCGTAGCATATTCAGGCCTTCCAAACGAGGAACCACTAGGGTATAATATTATTTCTATATCCCATTTAGCAAAACGGCGCTATTCCGTCGAAATTGATGTCCGCGAATACTCACCTAAAGAAAGACGTCCAAAACAATTCGGCACTTTTTCGGCTGAAATAGGGGAACGTCCGACTACTTGGCCATCAATTTATTATTCAGAACAAATGGATCATTGTCACGCAGCAATTTCAAATCATTGCAGAACATATCCCGATCTGAAAAATTTTATATCTATCGTCGATAGCCCAGTCTACATGCACCCTCCATCAGCGCGAATCGGAGATTTCCCTGCAACCAAGGAGCAAGTTAAAGATTCATTCCAAAGCCTACATCCCGAATTTGATACGAGTAATAACAATGGTTGGATTGATGATGAAGAAGTAAGTAAGCGCATTAAAAAAGTCAGACCATTATTTCATTTCTCGCATGGTCCTCGTCTTTTTAGTATCCCAGGACGGGAAATCCTATCTGAAGATCTTGAAAATAGTCCGATCCATAAAGCTGTTTCAAATATCGGAAGCAAACGCGCATATGCTGGACTTTTTAATATAGACCTTGATGTGTTGTCCAATAGTCAACCACTGCCCGCATTGGTCGGTGTCCAATTTATACAAGATTCTAAATATCTTGACCTCGTTGTAACATTCCGAAATTTGGAATTGTCATTTTGGTGGGTAGTAAATATGTACGAAGCGATAAAGCTGCTTCATTGGGCAACTGAAAAAACTAGGAGGAATTTTACTCCTAGACGTATTACTTTTTTTTCATCCATTGCTGAATGGAAACATGATCCCAAACCTGCTCTCACAGCAGCTATCGATGGGAAGCCTCTTCGAGAATTAACGAGCATTGTACTAAAGTATTTTTTTA
>JBFLVN010000076.1:0-14050 GCA_040758475.1 Bdellovibrionota bacterium | reverse complement strand
ATTCTCAGAATAAGAACGGCGGGGTGAGGGCCCGGGATTCAGCCACTTTGGCAAAATCGCGTCATCCAAAAGGATCACGCACAGCATCACGGACTGGATATTGAAAAAGCCGTAATTCCCCGTGGCGCCGATGAAGGCCATCAAAAAGAAAAACCCCGCCGCCGCGATGAAGCGAAAGATTCGCGGACCGAAGACGAAAAACGGCACAACGAGCTCGATCCCGTACATCCCCAAGGCCGATATTTTGTGGAACCACAGGGGAAGCTGGTGGACATACCAACTCGTCCAGGCGGGAAGGCAGGTGGTTTCGTAGTGGTAGGCAAGCGCCGTCAGATCGCGCCACGTGGGATCGCCCCCCGAGAGTTTTACGACGCCCGAAGAAAACATGAGCTTGAAGAGGAGCACACGGAGCGCGAGCACGGGGAGGAACCTGGGCGGCTCCCGCCACGCGGGGGACCAGGGAGACAAAGCCCGGAGGGGCGCGAGGAAGAGCGAAAGAAATCCCGTTTCAAGGAGCAGGATATCCCACTGGAAGCCGAGGAACTCCCGGCAAACCGTATAGAGCGAAAGATAAAAGATCCAGCAGAGGGCGCCCGTCATCACCGGGGCAAATCCGGCAAGGAACGCGAGGGAACTTAGAAACCCGGCGGCGCAGAGGAAGTGGAGCGCCCCGTCCCCGGCACCAATGATCCAGGAAAGAGTCGGAAGGAGATAGAAGCGCTCGGCCCCCAGGCGTTCCGTGGCGATCTTCACGAAATCCTCCGCCGGAAGGATGCCCTGGCTCCCGACGAGACCGTGGACTTGCATCCAGAGCGATAAAAATGCGATGGCGTATACGAGGGCGAGGCCCGCGAGATAGAACCGGCGGGTGAAGAGAAGAGAAGGCGGCGGTTTGATGCCCCTCTCCCCCTGGGAGTGGGTGGCCGCAGGCCGGGAGAGGGCCCTCTCCTGCTGCTCCGCAGCACCCTCCCCCAGAGGGGGAGGGGCATTTTCGGACGATGCGTTCGCGGAATCTTCCATCGGCAAAATATTTTTCACTTCGTAAACGGGTCCATCGCTTCGCCGGTGAGGGGATGGAGCCCCTGGGCGGCGCGGTCGCGCTTCGTATTGGCGAAGGCCATCTGTTCGAGACGCCGGAGGCGAAGCTCCATGGGCGGGTGGGTGGAGAGGAGATCGGCCAATTTTCCCTCGCGTTCGTTTACCGCCCGGCCCCGGGGGTCGTCGATGAAGAGCGGCGCGGTGGCCTGATGGGCGACCACCGTGGGCTGGATGGAGGCGTGAATCTTCCGCAGAGCGTCCACGAGGGATTGGGGGTTGCGGGTAAGTTCGGCGGAAGTGGCGTCGGCCAAGTACTCCCGCTCCCGGGAGACGGCCATGGCGACGAACTGGGCGACGAGCCTTCCTAGAATCCAGCCGATGAGGCCCGCCAGCAGGAAGATGATCGCGCCGCCGCCATCCCTCTTCCCGCCGCCCCGCACCATCCCGCGCCGGGAGAGGCGAAGGAGGAGTTCGACGATCAGGGCCATGGCCCCGAGCATGCACGCCACGTAGAGCATGAGGAGAATATCCCGGTTGCGGATGTGGCCCATCTCGTGGGCGACGACGGCCTGGAGTTCGTCGCGGGAAAGTTTATCGAGGAGCCCTTCCGTCACGGCGATGGCCGCGTGGGCGGGATCGCGCCCGGTGGCAAACGCATTCAAGTCGTTGTCGGGGAGAATCCAGAGGCTAGGGACGGGAAGCCCGGCGGCGATGGCCACTTCCTCGGCCACGTTGATGAACGTCTTTTCCTTGAGGGACGTGGGATCGGCGTGGCGCGCCCCGGCGGCGAAGAGAATCGTGCGGCCGCCGATGAAATAGCTCACAAGCGCGTAGAGGCACGAAAACCCGAAAGCCCACAGCGCGATGGGTATTTTTTCCCCTTGCGCGGGGACGACACCGCCAAACCGGTAGGATGGACCCCGCTCCGCCAAACTGATTTCCAGAAGAAGACAAAGCGCTACCAGGATGGCAGTGAGCAGGAAAATGAGAAAGAAAGTCCGCCAGCGGTTGCTGGCCTGGGCTTCTAAAAAATTAACGGGCGGCATGGGCGGCGCCGCTCAGGAGGCCTACTTGAGCGAGACTTTCGGAACCGCCCGGTCGGCCGCCTCGGTGACCTCGAAGAGCGGGAAGGGCTTCATGGAGGCGATGCCCGCGATGAAGTTCGTGGGGATCTGCTCGATCTTCGTGTTGAACTTGGTCGAAACGTCGTTGTAGTGCTGCCGGGCGAATCCGATCCGGTTCTCGGTGGACGTGAGTTCCTCTTGCAGCCGGCCGATGTTCTCGGTCGCGCGGAGCTGGGGGTAATTCTCCATGACGACGAGGAGCCGTCCCAAAGCCCCCGAAAGGGCGCTCTCCGCCTGGACTCTCGCTGCGAGATCGGGGGAATTCTGGAGCCCTGCCGCCTGATTGCGCCACTTGACCACGTTTTCGAGCGTTTCCCGCTCGTGGCTCATGGCGCCCTTGACCGCTTCGACCAGATTGGGGATCAGGTCGGCGCGGCGCTTTAGCTGCACGTCGATCTGGGCCCAGCCGTTCGAACACTGGTTCTTGGCCGCGACGAGCGAGTTGTAGAGGATGATGAACAGGAGAAGCGGAACGCCGATAACAACCGCCACGAGAACCCAGCCGCTTAACATGGTGGTGATCCCCCCTGGAAAAAGTTTACTCGTTTCCGGTGCCCCTCTCCCTTTGAGAGAGGGTGCCGCGCAGCGGCGGGAGAGGGCCCTCTCCCGGCCTTCGGCCACCCTCCCCCAGAGGGGGAGGGGCAAAAAAACTTTCGCCGCGGGCTTCCGTTACTCAATCAGAATACTCGTCGCCACGGCGCTCCGGTAGTCCTCACTCCTCCTGATCCGGCGGCTTCTGCCCCTTCCGGCGGGCGAGGATTTCGCCCACCAGGGGAAGCGCCGCCTCGACGAGGGTCACCCCCACGAGCATCCAGGTGGGGGCGGCGAGCATGGCCAGGGAGGGCCCCAGCTCGCGGAACTCCTTCTTCATCTCGTCCTCCACGTGATGGCGGATGTGGAGCCGGCGCTCGGGCTCCACCACCTTTTCCTTCTTGGCTTCTTCGCGCAGGAGGGCGAGTTTCTCCTCCCGGAACCGCTGGAAGGCGACCAAATCCTCCTCCCCCATCCACATCCCGAGGCAGGAGGCGCACTGCCAGGCCGCTACTTTCGAGGGGAAGTTGGGCTCCCGGAGCTTCACCAAGGAGTTTCCGCAACCGGGACAGGCCCCTCCACCGAATCCGGAGGCCGCGGCCTCCCTTGGAAAGTCCGAAAGCCGGTCGGCGATGTCTTTCGATATCTGGAAAATCTCCCCCCGGTCGAAGTAGAGGCCGCCGCAGGAATGGCAGCAATCGATTTCGACCAAGCCCCCCGTGCGCGTCCGGCAGGCGTGGGCGTCCATCGGATGGGAGCAGCTGGGGCAGCGGCGCGGCATGGACCAGGGAGTCTAGCCGATCGGCCGCCGGGACTCCCTCCGCCCTGGACTTTCCCGCCCCACGGGCTACTTAAAACCCTTCAACCGGCATTCTCATCCAGGGCTAAAACCGCTCCGTAGGCATTCGGTAAGGAAAGGACAAAATCATGAACCGTTCCTTCTTTCGCCCCCTTTTGGCGCTTTTAATCCTCCTGGCGGCCCCCGCGGCCGCCCTCGCGGAACCCATCGCCTGGGTCGTACGCATCAACGGCACGCCCCAAATCACACCCAAGGGCGCCTCCCGGCAGGCCCTCCCCCGGGGCAAGGCCCTCTACGACGGGGACGTGGTGGAGACGGACGCCGCTTCCAAGATCAAGATCCTCCTCTCGGATGATTCCATCCTGGCCATCGGCCCCCGGAGCCGGGTCAAGATGGGCGCCGTCGAGATGCAGCCCAAGAGCCGCAAGGCCCGCCTCGAAGTCCTGGCCGGGCGCTTCAAGATCGCTATATCCAAATTCTTCGGGGGCCCGACCGATTTCGAAGTCCGCACCCCCACGGCCGTGGCCGGGGTGCGGGGGACGGTCCTCTGGGGTGATACGGAAGTGGACGCCATCTGCGCCCTCGAAGGAAACATCGAAGTACGCTCGCTCAAGGGCCCGCCCGACGCAGCGAAGCTCGGCGGCGGGCAATGCGTAGGGGAACTGGGCCAGGGCAAAACGACGCCCATCAGCCCCTCGGCCGAAGACGTGGCGGGTTATTTGAAAGAAGTGACGCTCGAATAGTCAGGGGGCGCAATCGCCCCCGGGATTTGAAATTGCTTCTTCGCACGCGGCGGGGGACGTGAGGCATCCGCCCAAGTCCCGGCCGCTCCAATCGGAAGAGATTTCCGCGCCCGCGAGACTTGCCACCGTGGGGACCAGGCCGAGAATGGAAACGGCTGGCCCCACGGTTTTCTTCGCCACACCCGGCCCCAGTACGACGAGCGGAACCTTGGCCGCCGGGGCGTCTTGCGCGCATTCTTCCTGTGGCAATGCTTCCCCCCGCGCTCCCGTCACGACGATGAGGGTTTTTTCCAGAATCCCAAGTTCGCTCAGGCGTTCGCGCAAGATGGTAAGGTGGGCGCCGGAAGCTTCTAGGGCGTCTTCATAGAGCCCCCTCGCCCCTTCTTGTTCCTGAGGCGATAGACCGCAAGGCCGATCCCTCATCGCCGCGCGGAGTTTCTCCGCTTCCTCGGGCGTTCCCTTGAAATTCACGGCCCGGGGAGCGCTCTCCTTGGAACCATAGGGGATTCGCGTGTCGGCGTAGTGAACGTAGAGAAAAAAGGGCTTGGCGAAATTCTTCTCCACGAACCGCTCGGCCTGTTGGGTCAGCAGCGTGCTCGTGAGGAGCGATTCCTTCCCGCGGAGCAGCTTGGATAGTTCAACCCCCGTCACGCCCGGGCCCGCGAAGAAATCGATGCCGGGGACCACGCGCCGCACGTCTCCCACGTCGGAAGCACCCACGAGAACAGCCGTCTCATACCCGGCGCTCTTTAGCGCTTCGGGCAGAGAAGGGACTCCCGCTTTCTCCCCGCAAACCGGCGAACGTCCCGTAAGGAGCGCAAGGAGACTTGCGGCTGGGTCTTTGGAAGGGGGATAGGCTTCTTTGTAAGAAATATCTGATTGGGAGAGTTCGACCAATGGCGCCGGATGTCCGTTCTTAAAAAAGCTCTCCCACCGGAAGGCATCGAAAACAACGACCAGGAAATTGGGATGATCCCCGGAAACGGCCTCCTGGCGGCGCAAATTTCGCGCCTGCCGGCTGGCGATAAGAGTCCCTACTACGAGCGAAAGGACGAGCCCCAGAGCCACGGCCGTAAAAATAAACGGCACAAAACGCCGCCCGCCTTCCGGCGGCGGGGCTTCGGGGGCTGGCGAGAGATCGTCCACGGCCCGCATCCATGGCCGCTGGGGGGAGAGGCGTCAAGTGAAGTTGCGAGTCATTAAATAAATCAACTAGACTCATGGAATGACTCACAGGAGCCTTCCATGAAACAACTCACGATTCGAAACCTCCCGCCCGAGATCGAAAGGGCGATCCGGCGCCGTGCCCAGGCGGAAAAGACGAGCCTCAACCGGGCGGTGGTCGCGCTCCTCGAAGAAGCCGAGGGTTCCCGGAAAAAGCGCCCGTCCCACCATGATTACGACAAGTTCGCGGGCCGCTGGACAAAGAAAGACGCCCAGAAATTCGAGCGGGCTCTGGCCCAGCAACGCAAAATCGATCCGGAACTCTGGAAATGAGCCGCATCCTCGTCGATACCTCCGCCTACTCGGCCCTGCTCCGGTCCCACCCGGAAATCCTGGAAGCATTCGGACGGGCCGATGAGGTCCATCTGAACGCCGTAGTCCTCGGAGAACTTCGCGCGGGGTTCCGGGCTGGAACCCGCCGCCGGGAAAACGAGCGGACGCTCCTGGAGTTCCTGGAAGAAGGACGGACGAAGGTGCTTCCTCTCGATGAGGATACAGCCGACTGCTACGCCGAAATTTTCTCTTCGCTACGCGCCGCCGGAACGCCAATCCCGACCAACGACCTGTGGATCGCCGCCAGTGCGATGCAATACGGCCTGCGGCTCCTCACGACCGACCGCCACTACCTCCGGGTCCATCAAGTAATCGTGGATTATTGCGAACCATAGCCCCCGCCTTGCCCCCCTCCCCGCCCCATGCGATTCTTTTGCGATGCGCTGGCTGCCCAATTTCGAGATTCCGTGGGAGAGGAGCCCTTCGGCCCTAGGGCTCGAAGGCTCCCGGTTCGAGGAGAAAAAGCATCTGAGTCTAAGGTGGCTCGGAACGGCGGGGTACGAAATCTCCGCCCTCGGGACGACGGTCCTTCTCGATCCCTTCGTTTCGCGGCCGGGGCTCCCGCACCTTCTCTCGCGCTCGCCCCTTATTCCTTGCGAAGCGGCGGGGCGAAGATACTTTCCCAAAGCCGATTTCATCCTGGTGGGCCACTCCCACTACGACCACCTGCTCGACGTCCCCGAGATCGCCCTGCGGACGGGGGCGACGGTCGTGGGAAGCGCTTCCACCTGCCGGGTGGCGAGAGCGCGGGGCGTGCCGGAGGATAAATTACGGGAAGTCCCGCCCGCCGGCGGCAAAATGCGGCTTGGGAGTTTCGAGGTCCAATTCATCCCGAGCCGGCACGGGAAATTCTTCTTCGGCCGCGTCCCTTTGGATGGCGAGATCACCCACTGCCCCCACGGGGAGCACATGCCGGCAAACGGCTACCGCGTGGGAAACGTTTTCGGAATCTGGCTGAAGGCCGGGAATCTGACGCTCTACCACAACGGGAGCGCCGACCTCGTGGACGCCGAACTAGAGGGCCTCAAGGCCCAGGTCCATCTCGTCGGCCTCGCCGGGCGCTTCGCCACACCCGATTACTTCGAGCGCCTCGCGCGCCTCCTCTCGCCCGAGTGGATTTTCCCGACCCACTACGACGCCTTCTTCGCGCCCCTGGAAGCGGGGTTAAAACTCCTGCCCGCCATCAACCTGCGGGATTTCTTCCGCCAGATGGAGCGCTTCGCCCCCCGGGCCGATGTGGTCATGCCCGCCTACGAAGAGCCCGTGGCGTTGCCGCTTTCGGGGTGAGGTCTGTTGCACCCGCTTAACCCGGCGAGCATCCTTGCGCCCGCAGGGTTTCCATGAGCGCTCCGAAGATCAAGAAACGGGTCGAAGAACTCCGCAAAGAGATCGAGCGCCATTCGTATCTCTATTACGTCCTCGACCGGCCCGAAATTTCCGACCAGCAGTACGACCTCCTCTACCGGGAATTGGAGAAACTCGAACAGGAACACCCCGAATTAATCACCCCCGACTCCCCCACGCAGCGGGTGGGCCAGACCCCGCAAAGCGAACTCAAAAAGGTGGAGCGGGCCCTGCCCATGCTCTCCCTCTCGAACGTCTTTTCCGTGGAGGAATTTACCGAGTTCGACGAGCGCGTCCGCCGGGAACTCGCCCGCAACGAAGTGGAAACGGAAAAAGTCGAATACGTCTGCGAGCCCAAGTACGACGGGCTGGCCATCGAACTCACTTACAGGGATGGCCACTTCATCCTCGGCACGACGCGGGGGGACGGGCTCGTGGGCGAGGACGTGACGGTGAACCTCCGCACCGTGAACAGCATCCCCTTAAAGCTCCAGGGGAAAAATTTCCCCAAGCTCCTCGAAGTGCGCGGCGAGGTCTATCTCCCCCGCAAAGACTTCGAAAAACTAAACGAGGACAGGGCCTCGGCGGGCGATCCCCTCTTCGCCAATCCCCGGAACGCGGCGGCAGGGAGCCTTCGGCAATTAGATCCCAAGATCACGGCCGAGCGGCCGCTGGCCTTCTACTGCTACGGCGTGGGGCGCCTGGAAGGCGCTTCCCTTCCCAAGACGCACCTCAAAACCCTGGACGCCCTCGCGGAATGGGGCCTGCGGGTGAATAAGAAATATTCCCACCTCGCGGAGAGCGCCAAAGAAGTCACCAGGCACTACGAAAAACTCGAGGCCCAGCGCAACGACCTCCCGTACGAACTCGACGGCATGGTGGTCAAAGTGGACCGGCTCGACTGGCAGCGGCTCCTCGGGGAAAAGAGCCGCGACCCCCGCTGGGCCACGGCCTGGAAATTCCCCGCCCAGGAAGAAGTCACGAAACTCAAAGCCATCGACGTGCAGGTGGGCCGGACGGGCGTGATTACCCCCGTGGCGCGCTTGGAGCCCGTCCACGTGGGCGGCGTCACCGTCGAGAACGCGACCCTGCACAACGAAGACCAGATCAAACAGAAGGACGTGCGGATCGGGGATTACGTCATTATCCGCCGGGCCGGGGAAGTCATTCCCGAAGTGGTGGCGAGCCTCCCCCAGCGGCGCACGGGGCACGAAAAGAAATTCGAGATGCCGAAAAAGTGCCCTTCCTGCGGAAGCCATCTCGTCCGCGAAGAAGAGGAAGTGGCCCTCCGCTGCGACAACGCCGCCTGCCCAGCCCAAGTGAAGGCGCGGCTCTATCACTTCATCTCCCGCCACGCCATGGACGTGGATGGCCTGGGGGAGAAAACCGCTGAACAGCTCATGGATAAAGAACTCGTCAAAGACCCCTCCGACCTCTACCACCTCAAATACGAGCAAATCATCTCGCTCGAACGGATGGCGGAAAAAAGCACGCAGAATCTCCTGGACTCCATCGAGAAATCGAAAAAGACGACCCTGGAGCGTTTCCTCTTCGCTCTCGGCATCCGGCACGTGGGCGAGCACGTGGCCCAGGTGATCGCGAGCCACTATGGCGACATTCACAAGATCATGGACGCGACGGCAGAGCAGCTCGAAGAAATCCACGAGGTGGGCCCGGAAGTGGCGAAAAGCCTCTCGGAGTTTTTTTTGGGCAAGGCGAACCGCAAACTGGTGGAGCGCCTCCTGGAAGCGGGCGTCCGCCCCGCCGCCCCTGCCCGCGCGAAAGACCAATCTCTGGCGGGTAAAACGTTCGTTCTCACCGGGGGGCTCGAAAAATTCTCCCGCGACCAGGCGAAGAAAGAGATCGAAGACCGGGGCGGCCGGGTTTCTAGCTCCGTCTCCAAGAAAACCGATTACGTCGTCGTGGGCACGGACGCAGGCTCCAAGCTCGACAAGGCGAAGGAACTCAAAGTTCCCACGCTCGATGAGAAAGCCTTCGTCGCCCTTTTGGAGAAAGGCCCGTGAATTCCAAAGCCGCCCGGCTGCTTATTTCGGGAAGGGTCCAGGGCGTCGCCTTCCGGGCCTACACGGAGCGGGAAGCGCAGGGCCTTGGGGTAAAAGGCTGGGTGCGGAACCTTCCCGACGGCCGGGTGGAAGCCCATCTTGAAGGCGATTCTTCCGCCGTCGAAAAGATGATCGCGTGGTGCCGCCAGGGGCCTTCCCACGCGCGGGTCACGGGCGTGGAAATCGAATGGCTCTCCACCGAGGGGCACGTGGGATTCGAAATCCGTTACTGACAGTGGCATTGCCGGGCCCTCTCCCCCGGCCCCTCCCCCAATATTGGGGGAGGGGTGCCCTCCGCTCTCTGGAAATAAAAATGGCGGGGTGAGGGCCCGGAACTTGGCAGGATAAATTGAATAAATAGTCTTCCATTCTTCCCTGAAACCGGGACACTACCGCTGACATGAAGCCTTGGAAAACTCTCGCTAGCGCCAGTACGTCAGAAGGCCCCTTCCTCCTCTGCGAGCGGGACGGAGAGATCGTCATCCGCGTGCGCGGCAAGACCCTCATGTCGAGCCGGGCCTACCGCTCCGAAGAAGTTCTCGGGGAAATCTGCGCCAAAGCCCTCTCCAAAAAGAAATCCGCGCGGGTCCTCCTCGGCGGGCTCGGCATGGGGTTCACTCTGCGTTCTCTCCTCGATCACCTTCCGGTGGATTCCAAAATCCTGGTGGCCGAACTCCTCCCCGAGATCGTCGAATGGAACAAGGGCCCCCTCGCCCATTTGACCAAGCATTCCCTCTTAGACCCGCGGGTTTCTCTCGAACAAACGGATGTGGGAAAGATCATCGCCCGCTCGAAGGGGGCCTTCGATGCGATCCTGCTCGACGTGGACAACGGCCCCGAGCCCCTCTCCCGCCAGTCGAACCGGGCCCTCTACGGCCCGGAGGGACTAGCCGCCGCGAAAAACGCCCTTCGCCCCGGCGGCCTCTTCGCCCTCTGGAGCGCCGAGCCCGAACCCCTCTTCCAGAAGCTTCTCAAGAAAGCCGGCTTCCAGGTAGAAGCCCACCTCGCCGCCGCCTATGGAAAAGCCGGCGGGCCCGTGCGGGGGAAGCAGCATGTAATCTACTTGGGAAAAACTCATTTTGATTGATTTATTTGCTCGCTTGCTACGATAACTAGGCCCATGTAGATTTCATATTCAATTCAATGTTGATTCGGAGGGGTCATGCGCCAAACGTTACGCGCATGCGCTTGCTGGATGTTTGCTGTGAGTCTTCTGCTCACGACAGCGGAAGGGTGCCAGAATCTGAGGCACCAACCTACCGACATCTTCTCACAATACACGCTTTTGTATCGCAGAGCTTGCGATGGTGGAGATGCGAACGGCTGCTACTTGCTTGCCATAAGTTACAATGACGGCGTCGGTGTTCCCCGCGATTATGCCCAAGCTTTCTTCTTTACCCAGAAAGCATGCGATGGAGGGGTTTCAAAGGCTTGCACCAACATCGGGTGGTCCTACTTAAATGGCCATGGCGTACCCCAAGATTACACCCAAGCGGTTGTTTTCTATCGTAAAGGCTGCGATGGGAAAGATCCCATTGGCTGCGTTGGCCTCGGAATGCTTTATTTAGCCGGCACAGGTATTTCGGCAGACGTCACCCAAGGTGTCGCTCTTATTAGACAAGTCTGTGACGATGGTAATGGTGACGTTTGTTACTTCCTCGCTGGGCTCTACGTGAAGGGGACTGCGCTGCCCCAAGACTACGCGCAAGCAGCTGCCCTGTATCGTAAAAGCTGTGACTTGGGGCAAAAGGCTGCTTGTGATGCCCTCGAATCTCTAAAAACAGAAGGAAAGATTTAGGCTCGTATTATCTGGGAAGCCCCCCCTCTTCCCCCATCCCCTCCGCGATCCAGTCCCCCAGATTAGGTTCGCGGCGGTCCAGGTAGCCGCGCTGGTCGAGGAGATCGATCGTTTCCAAAAACGTCTTTCCCGAACCGCGTTCCATCGACTTCGCGAGAATCCTGGCCGTCCCATCGATGGCGAGGCCCCCTTTGCCGCTCGGCATGGGGAGGCTCGCCGCCGCGTGGAGGAGCGGGCGGATGCGGATGAGATGGGGCGGGCCCGAGGGGCGCGGCCGCGTCCAGATCCGGGTACTCATCAGAACTTTCCCGAACATTCCTTCCGCTCCGCCCCGGGACCAGGCGGTCCAGGCGCCGCGGTTTTCCACCTGATGGGCGAAGATGGGGGAAAGAGCCCGGGCCGTTTCGAGGAAGGGGGTGCTTCCCGAAGAATCCCGGAAGGAATTCCGCACGAGCCAGGAAAGACTTCCCCCCGACTGGCGCTCGATGCGGAAGTAGGCGCGCATCGCGTCGAAGAAGGCCGGGGCGGCGCCGCGCTTTTCCATGTCCGCCACGAGGAAAGGCATGGCCTTCCACAGGGGGCTCCCGCTTCCTTCCGAGCGGGGCGCCTTGCGAACCACGTCGATGAGGCCCCCCTCGCCTTCCCTCAAAAGCTCGCCAAGGGCCCGGGCGCCCCGGGCCTCCGCATCGGCTTCCAGGAATTTTCCGAACAAGAGATCGAGACGCCCCAGGCCCGCCTGCCGCTCCTGCATCACCATGCGTTGCGATAGGTGGCGAAGGACCCGGTTCATGGGGGGAAGGCGGTCCGCCGAAAAGAAGGAACCAAAGCGGCTCACGATCTCCGCGAGCGGCACCCGGCCATCGGGACGCGGCCCCAGGTTCCGGGCGCTTACGGCAAGGACATGGGAAAACGCATCGGCTCCGTTCGAAAGGCGCCAGGAGCGCTGCCGGGGGATGAACTCGAAAAGCTCTTCCGAGGCGTTCGTCTGGTAGAGGGTGGCGAGGAACGGAACGGCGGGCGGGAGGACGTCCGAGTCGGCCACGGCCGTGAGCATCCGCACGACGGCGTGGTGCTGCTTCCTCAGGGTCATGCGGCGCGAGAGGCGAAGGAGATCGCCCAGGCGCGGGTGTTGGAGGGATTCCTCGATCACTTCGATGTCGGCGAGGATGTCCCCCACGATGTTGGGCTCGCAGAAGACGTCGGCCAGCTTGAAGAGGGAGACTAGCTTGGGAAGGAGCTGGGCCATCTGGATGACGGTCTCCTCGTCGAAGGCCGTTCCCGCCTCCATGAGTTCCGTGATCAGGTTGTCCGTGGGGAAGAGCATGGGGAGGCCCGGCACGTTCAGGGGGACCACCTTGTCCGTGAAAGGCACGGGGGCGCCGCAGTTGAGGGGCGAGTTGGCGAGTTTGAACATGCGCATCAGGCGCTCGGCGTCGGTGGAGACTTTGTCCTCGAAGGGATCGAGGGGGCGGCCGCCTTTTTTGGAATGCCGCACGAAAATCCAGCCGAGCTGGCGGCGCTCGACGGGCGTGAGTTTTTCGAGCATCTCGATGAAATCTTCCGCCGTGGACCGGCCGTCCTTCCCCTTCTGGAAAGTCATGCCGATAGCCTTGGCCAGGGTCGAAGCGTAGGTCTCGCCCGGCGAACGGCGGTCGGGACGGAAAAGGCGCGCGAGCGACTCGACGGAAGAATCCAGGACGATGCTGCCGGGGTTTCGCGGATCGGGGCGCAGGCTCACGCGCGAGAGGGGCCTGAAAATAGCCGCGAAATCCTCCCGGCCAAGGGACCGGCGGAGCCATTCGACATCCAGCGTCACGTCGCTCGAACGGACGAGTTCCCCGATGCTGGCGAGAATCTCCGGCGAAGAGAGGAGATCGACAAAAGCCGCCATCATCTCCTGGAAGGCCGCCCGGTCCCGGGAATCAGGAAGCGTGAGAGATTCGACGAGCGCCCCCCACCCCACGGAAAGGCCGCCCCTTTCGGCGACGAGGGCCTCCCCTACCGGGAACGTCTCGTCCAGGATCGAGGGCTTCCCGTCGGAAGCCGTAACGATCTTCTTTCCCAGGCGCGAGAGGGCCGGGGCGAATTCTCCGGAAATGCCGTCCCTCGCGCGGGTGGCAAAATCCTTCCACGGCGCTTCCCCCTGGGAAGCGAGCGAATCGAGGAAGAGCGGCAGGAGCCCCATCAAGCCCCCTTCCTTCACGGCGGCGGCGCCCAGGAAGCGGTCCAGGGCGGAGATGTTCTGTTCTTCCTCCGGGAAAAAAGCGTCCCCCGCCACGACGAGGCGCGCGAGCGGCGAGCGGCCGGAGCTTTCGTCGGAGAGAAATCCCCGGAGGAGTTCCTCAGCCTCCGGCCAGTTTTCATCGCGATAGAACCGGAGGGCGTTTCGCATCTGGGCGGCCAAATCGCCGCCCCGCGCCTGCTCGCCCACCACGCGGCGGAGTTCTTCCAAATGCGGGAGCATCTCGGGATAAAAAACGCTCGTCGCATCGGCAAAGAGCCCGAGGCTCGACAAAAAGAGATCGCCCATGAGGCCCGTGCGGACGAGATCGGCAAGGAGCGGGTCGAGAAGGGCCGACCGCAAGGGCGAAGCAGGAGAAGCCCGGGGATCGGATTCGCTTCTTCGGGGGGCGAAGGGCTTTTCGTCCAAGACAAATTCCCGGCAGTCCGTGGTTTCATTCCCCGCAGCGTCGCGGGCATTTACGCAAATCTCATGGGGGCCCGGAGAAGCCTTTCCGATGCGGATGGTCTGGCCCGCGTCCAGGGGCGAGCCATCCAGGCCCCACTTCGCGGTTACGGCCGTTTCATCGAGAATTTCCACCTTGGGAGAGAGAGAAGAGAGCCATTCCCCCGAAAGCGGCGCGTGCCATTCGATCCGCGGGGCTTTTTGATCCCGCACGAAGCGGCTCTCCAGAACCATCTGCTCCCCCGAAGCGCCCGAGAGAACGACTTCCAGGAAATTCTCCCCTTCCTTGAGATTTTCCGGCGGCAAAACGTCTTCCAAAGTTTCCGCCGCTCCACCGGGAAGGAGCGCGCCGTCGAGCAGCACGGCG
>JBFLVN010000075.1:0-14081 GCA_040758475.1 Bdellovibrionota bacterium | reverse complement strand
GCGGGGTTCTTGTCGAAAACTCTTTTCTCGGCGTCGATCCGGGCCTCGGCCAGGGCCAGTTCGATCCGGTCCACGAACCGGGCGAGGAATTCGTCCCGCTCCGTCCGTTCCTGTTCGGGTGTTTCGTCGGCTTTCTTTCCCTCTTCCCAGAAACGCCAGTAATCGCGCTCTTTCATCCCTTCGAAGCGGGCCGCCATGTGGGGCGAAGCGCCGTCAATGACGTGGGCGCAGACCTTCTCCAGGAAGGCCGGGGAGGTCAATAGGATTTCGGGATCGTACATGGATGGATAACCGCGGGTAAAAAGATCGAAGAGAGCAAGGGGAATGGGAAGATGGAGGTGAACGACGACCGTATGTTAAACGAATAAGTGAGGGAAAGTCAAGAGAAATCGTCTGATTTTAAAATTTGAGGCGTGGACAACCCCATATCCGCTCTGCTGAGAAACATCGCCTGCGAAGCGAGAGAAGGGAGTCCGAGACGTGCCGGAGGACCGAGCAGAGGGGAAAGCGCCTGTCAGGACATAAGCGCGTTCAAGGCACCGGGGGCGTCTCTTGAAAAAGCCCCTGACGTCTGGCTTCCAGGATCGTAGCGCGATCCAGGTCGAGCTGAACCGCATCGTCCTGGAGATCGTATTTACTAAAGGGACCTGAAAATAAAAGAAAAAAATTGAACCACATCTTTCCAGTCAACTTTTTCTCGATTACCAGTAATTCCCTCCCGTTCGAGTCAAGAAAGATGGTCTTGGCTTCGCCCGTTTCCTTCATCCAATTTGGAACCAATAGAAGGGTTGAGAAGGAGAGCAGGCTCAAGGGAGTGCTGTATTCTTGGGTACTCCGATAGCGGATATCCGCAGTAAAATTTGTCTTTCGTTCTTCGCTGCTCGTATAGATTTCGGAAAACAAATGGGACTCCAGATAATGGATTTTCGCCCGGTTCCGGTAATCATCTTCGATAGCACTCGCCCGGAAACCATCGTACGCGCATGGCTTCCCATTTTGGGAGCATTCAAGCAGCGTAGCCTTAATTTGGAGGGAGGGGCCCTTGGTGCTTTTTTCGGGCGGCCAGGCCGAGAGATCGGGGTAACCAGTACCTCGCGCCCAGTACCGGCACCCCTGGGCACCGAGCAAAAGGAATATGATTAAGAGCCTGCGCATTTTTCCGCCTCACCCCGGCCGACAATCACTATAGAACAAATAAAAGTCTTCAATATAATTATCGATTGATGGTGTTTTAAAGGAAAAATCTAGTCCTGCAATTGATTTGACCGGCTTGCGATCTACCAGAAAACCCTACTCCTCCGGCATGACCGCCACGCGGTGGACGATTTGTTCGAGAAGGTGGAGGGTGTTTTCGTCGATCTTCTCGAAGCGGACGCCCATGCCGGGGTTGGGGCAGCCGTTTCCTTCCTTGATGCGGTTGGCCCAGATGACGCGGCCTTCGATGCGGATGGTCTTGGCGCCGTTGAATTCCTTGGCGTGTTCGGGGGGGACGCGGAAGACGAGTTCGAGGAGCGTTCCAGGTTCGAGCGGCATCCGCGTCGCCAGGAAGATGCCGGTGTGGGAGATGTTGTGGGCGTATTCGAGGAGGAAGTCTTCTTGCGAGCCCGCCTTGCGCAGCTCGACGGGGAGGCGGACGTCCCGGCGGTCGGTGACGCGCCGGTCCACGATGTAGGCGATCTTTGTCCCCATGGGCGCGTCCCTCTCGCCGCGCTGCTCCGTTTTCCCTTCCCCTCCAGCGCAATTACTACAGGGCCCAAGCGGGTGGCAAGGATGCGGGGCACATCCCAAGTTGCGGCACTGGCGGCACGCAAGTAAAATGTTTTGCCCAATGAAACAGCTTCCGAAACAAGTCTTCATTACGGAACAGGCGCCGCGCGACGGCCTCCAGGACGTCAAGGAATTCGTCCCGACGGAGAAAAAAGCCCGCCTCATCCGGATGATCGCCGAATCGGGGGTCCGCTCGCTTAGTGTCACGAGTTTCGTCTCCCCCCAGTGGGTTCCCCAGATGGCGGACGCGGAAGAGCTTTTAAAGGCTTTGGGCCCGGCGCCCGCGGGCGTCACCTATTCGGCCGTGGTGCCCAACGGAAAAGCGCTCGAACGGGCCCTTGCCCTTCCGAAAGAAATCCGGCCGGGGCGGGTGGGCGTGCCTGCTTCCGCGAGCGAAACCTTCCAGAAGAAAAACGTAAACCGCACCGTGGCCGAGACGATCGCGGAACTAAAAGACATCGCCGCCGAGGCCCGCCGCCACGGGATTGTCGTGGGGGCATCGGTCTCCATGGCCTTCGGCTGTCCCTATGAAGGGGACATTCCGGTCTCGAAGGTCGTGGAGACGGCGAGGAAACTTCTCGAAACGGGAGTGGACGGCGTCTCGCTCGCGGATACGACGGGCACATCCAACCCGAGGCTTACGCGGGAGATTTGCGAAGCGGCCGTCCGTGAAGTCCCGGCCGAAAAGCTCTCCCTCCACATCCACGACTCCCGGGGGATGGGCCTCGCCTGCGTGCTCGCGGCTTTGGAATGCGGAATCACCCGAATGGACGGCTCGGTGGGAGGGATCGGCGGGTGCCCGTACGCCAAAGGGGCCCGGGGCAACATCGCGAGCGAAGACCTCGTACACATGCTCCACGAAATGGGGATTGAGACGGGAATCAATCTGGATAAATTAATCGCCTGCGGAAAGTATGTGCGCGACGAATTAAAGCTTCCGACGACGAGCCAGGTTTTAGAATCCGGCGCGGTCAATCACAAAGGCAAAGCGGCCTAGTACATCCCCGGGTCGCGGTATTCCCCAAAAACGCCCCTTAGCGTGTCGCAGATTTCGCCCACGCTCGCATAAGCCCGTACGGCATCCAGGATGGGGGGCATCAAATTCTTGTCGGTGCGCTTCGCGGCGGTGGAGAGGTCGTCGAGGGCCTTCTTGTGCCGGGCGGCGTCGCGGCTCGTCTTCACTTTCCTAAGATGCTCGACGTGGGCCTTTTCGTCCTTGTCCGTGATTTCAAGGAGGGGGATTTTCTGGGTCTCTTCCTGCACGTACTTGTTCACGCCCACCATGATTTTTTCGTTCTGCTCGCACTGGCGGTGGTAGTGGAGAGCGGCCTTGTGGATCTCCTGCTGGGGGAACCCCTTCTCGATGGCCGGGATCATTCCGCCAAGCTCATCCAAACGCCGGACGTAATCCATGGCCTCTTCTTCGAGTTCGTTCGTGAGGGATTCGATGAAGAAACTTCCCCCCAGGGGATCGACCGTGTTCGTCACGCCCGTTTCCTCCTGAATGATCTGCTGGGTACGCAGGGCGACCATCACGGCTTCATCCGAGGGGAGGGCGAGGGTTTCGTCCATGGAGTTCGTGTGCATGGACTGGGTGCCGCCCAAAACGCCCGAGAGGGCCTGGATGGCCGTGCGGACGATATTGTTCAAAGGCTGCTGGGCCGTGAGCGAGCAGCCGGCCGTCTGGGTGTGGAAGCGGAGGATTCGGGAACGCTCGTCCTTGGGCTGGAAGCGCTCGGTTACGAGCCTTGCCCACATGCGCCTTGCGGCCCGGTACTTGGCGATCTCCTCGAAGAAATCGCTGTGGGCGTTGAAGAAGAAGGAAAAGCGCGGGGCCACTTGATCGACGCTGAGCCCCGCTTGCACGCAGTACTTCACGTACTCGAGGCCATCGTAGAGGGTGAAGGCGAGTTCCTGGGCCGCCGTGGAGCCCGCCTCGCGGATGTGGTAGCCCGAGATGGAAATCGTATTCCATTTGGGCACGGCTTCGGTGCAGAAGGTCACGAAGTCCGTGAAAATCCGCATGCTCGGGCGCGGGGGGAAGATCCAGGTCTTCTGGGCGATGTATTCCTTCAGAATGTCGTTTTGCGTCGTGCCACCCAGTTTTTTCCAATCGCCGCCCTGCTTCTCCGCGACAGCCAGGTACATCGAAAGCATGATGGCGGCGGGGGCGTTCGTCGTCATGCTGGTCGTGATCTTTTCGAGGGTGATCCCGTCGAAGAGGGTCTCCATGTCCCGGAGCGTGTCCATGGCGACACCGCATCTTCCTACTTCGCCCCGGCTCCGGGGATCGTCCGAATCCCGGCCCATCAAATTGGGGAGATGGAAGGCGACGGAGAGGCCGTCCTGTCCTTGGGAGAGAAGGTGCCGGTAGCGCTTGTTGGTCTGTTCGGGCGTGCCGAACCCCGAAAAGAGGCGGATGGTCCAAGGCTTGCCGCGATAACCCGTCGGATGGACGCCGCGGGTATAGGGGAATTTTCCAGGCCAGCCCAAATCCTTTTCGTAATCGAAGCCTTCCAGGTCGGCTGGGGAATAGACGCGGTCAATTTCCACGTCCGAGATGGTCGTAAAGCGCGACTGGCGCTCGGGCATCCTGGCGAGGGTTTTCGCCAGATCCTCGGCGGTCCAGTGTTCCTTGGAATCGATGATTTTCTTTAGTTCTTCGCGGGAGTAGAGGCTCATGGGGAAAGCCCTTCCTAAGAGCCCCATTGTAGCGGCGCCCCGCGCGGCGCGGTAGCGGAACGCACGAGTTGAAGTATCAAAAGAATACTTACACGGGCTCGACGGGGCGTTTGCCGGGCGGCGGGGTTTTTAATCCCTTGCGGGCGGAGAGGGACATCTCCGCGCACAGGCGCGCGCGCAGGTTTTCGGGGGAGATGATCTCGTCGATCCACCCGCGGCTCGCCGCCGTTTCGACGGAGAGGGTTTCCTCGTGGTGGGCCATGACGGCGTTCATTTCGTCTTCGAGCTTCTTCTTTTCATCGCCCTGGGCGGCTTCGAGCTTTTCGCCGTAGACCACGCTTCCCACCTGGGCGGGGCTCATGACGCCCACTTCGGCGGTGGGGAGGGCGAAGATGCGTTCGGGCCCGAACGAGGCGCCGCACATGGCGTAGTACCCGGCGCCATAAGCCTTGCGGACGACCACGGTGAACTTGGGGACGGAGGCCCGCGAGAGGTTCTGGATCATGCGCGCCCCCGAGTGGATGATCCCCCGGTGCTCGGCCTTGGAACCCACGAGGAAGCCCGGAACGTCCATGAGGAAGAGGAGCGGGACGTTGAAGGAATCGCAAAGAGAAATGAACCAGGCGCCCTTATCCGAGGCGGCCGTATCGAGAATGCCGCCCATGAAATGGGGCTGGTTGGCCACGATGCCCACGGGTTTTCCGCCCAAAAGCGCGAAACCCGTGAGGAGCTGCCGGCCGAACCGGGGCCGGAGCTCGAAGAAGCTCCCCTTGTCCACGAGCGGGCCGATCACCTTGTGCATGTCGTAGACCTTGCGGCGGTCCGTCGCCACGGCGTTTTCGATCTCGGGCGTGGATCTTTCCGGCGGGTCTTCGGAAGCACGGGCGGGCGGGGCTTCGCGGAAATTCGTGGGTAGATAAGAGAGAAACCGGCGAATCGAATCGAGGCATGCCTGGTCGCTCTCCACTTCCATGTCGCCAATACCGGAGACTTCGCAGTGGACTTTGGCGCCGCCAAGCTCCTGCTCGCCGATCTGCTCCCCGACGGCGGCTTGGGTGAGCTTGGGGCCGCCAAGAAAGAGACTCGCCCGCCCGGCCACCATGGGGGCGAAGTCGGCGAGGCCCGGCACGTAGGCCCCTCCGGCCACGCAGGGGCCGAAGACGCCCGCGACTTGCGGGAAGAGCCCCGAGTTCTGGCTCATGCGGTAGAAGATTCCGCCCGCGTGTTCCTTGTCGGGGAACGACTGGTCCTGCTCGGGAAGGAAAAGCCCGGCACAATCCACGAGGAAGATCACCGGAATCATCTGCTCGCGGGAATAATCCTGGGCTTTTAGAATTTTCCGGATGGTCTCCGGGTACCACGCGCCCGCCTTCACGTCGTTCAAGTTGGCGATGACGACGGCGGGGCGCCCTTCGATCTTGCCCCAGCCGGTAAGAACGCCCGCGCGGGGGAGCTTGCGGCTCGACCCCATGTAGCGGTCCATCTCTTGAAATGTTCCCTTGTCGAAGAGGTAGGCCGCCCGCTCGGAGGCGAGCATCTTTCCGCGCTCCCGCTGGCGGGCGATGGATTTCTCGCCTCCGCCCGCTTCCACTTCGGCGGATAGCTCGCCAAGGCGCTTTTTCTTTCCGGCCGCGTCGGGCTCGGAGAGGATCGTGGGTTTCTTGGCCTTGCTCATCACTTTCCCTTCCAGGCGGGTTCGCGGTTTTCAAAAAAGGAGGCGACCCCTTCGTGGGCGTCCTGGCTCGTGGAGAGGGACGCGATCAGGTCGCGCAGGTACTTGAGCGAGGCGAAGTACTCCATGTCGCCCAGTTGATGGATGGCTTCCTTCCCCATCTTGAGGACGAGGGGGGAGAGACTTGAAAATTCCTTGGCAAGGGCGAGGGCTTCTTCTTCGAGTTTTTCTTCAGCCACGCAGCGGGTGACGAGGCCGATCCGCTCGGCTTCTTCGCCAGTGATGCGATGGCCCCGGAGGGCGAGCTCGACGGCCTTTTTCCACCCCACGGCGCGGAAGATCGGTGCCATGACGATGGCGGGGAGGAGTCCGATTTTTACTTCCGGAAGGCCGAACTGGCTCCGGCGGCTAGCAAGAGTGATGTCGCATGCCGCCGCGAGGCCGCACCCGCCCGCAAGGGCAAAGCCGTCCACCGCCGCGATGATGGGCTTCGCGCACTTGCCGATCCCTTCGACGACCCTGGCGACGGCGCCGAAATGCTCCCGGTAGGCGGCAATCCCGTCGCGCGCCTGCCACTCCTTGAGATCAGCTCCCGCACAAAAAGCTTTCTCGCCCGTTCCGCGGAGAATGACGGCGCGGCAATCGGGATCGGAAGAGAGATCCTGGAAAACGCGGGCGAGCGAATCGAGCACGGCCGCGTTCAAGGCGTTCCTCGCCTCGGGGCGGTCGATGGCCACCAGGGCGACACCCGGCGCCGGGCGCGAGAGGGCGAGGTGGGGATAGGGGCTCAAGGGGTTCTCCTTGCCGCCCGGTTTGTAGCCGGAAAGTGCTTGAAGAAAGAAGGGGCGCGTTTAGGAGCGGCCGCGGGCCCGGCCTTCGAAGGGTTCCCCCTCGCCCCGGCGCACCTGGCGCTCGGCGGTGGAGGGTTTTTCCTCGGCCTTGGAGAGTTCCTGGAGGATTTCCTTCTGGCGGGAGGGGATTTTTTCCGGCACGAAGAGGTCGGCCCGGACGAGGTGGTCGCCCCGCCCGTGGCCCCCGAGGCGCGGGATTCCCTTCCCCCGCAGGCGGAACATCTGGCCCGGCTGGGTGCCCGCGGGGATTTTGAGGAAAGCCTTGCCGTCCAGGGTTTCCACTTCCACTTCGGCGCCCAAGGCCGCTTCGGCATAAGTGATCCGCACGGCCGAGAGGACGTGCTCGCCTTCCCGGTCGAAGTAGGGATGATCGCGTACCTGGATGGCGACGTAGAGATCGCCCGAGGGGCCGCCGCCCGGCCCCGGGTCCCCTTTGCCGGTGAGGCGCAGTTCCATGCCGTCTTCGACGCCGGCAGGGACTTCGACTTCCAGGCGGGAGCGCACTTCGGTGGTTCCCGAGCCATGGCACGTGGAGCATTTTTCCCGGATGACCTGTCCCGCGCCGCCGCAGGCGGGGCAAGTCCTGGCGACGCTCAAAAACCCTTGTTGATAGCGGACTTGCCCGGCCCCCCTGCAGGTCGAGCAGGTTTCGGGGTGGGTGCCCGCCTTGGCGCCGTTCCCCTTGCAAGTGCCGCAGGGTTCCATCCGCGGCACTTCGATCTGGACTTTTTTCCCGAAGGCCGCTTCCTCGAAATCGAGATCAAGCCGGTAGCGGAGGTCCGACCCCCGGGTGCGCCGGGAGCGCTGGCGCCGCCCGCCGCCGAAGAACGACCCGAAGAGGTCGCCAAAGAGATCGCCAAACGGGCCGTCCGTCTCGAACCCCATGCCGCCCGGGGCGCCGGCGCCCATGCCGCCGCCGGGCTGGAAGGCGGCGTGGCCGAACTGGTCGTAGGCGGCGCGCTTCTGGGGATCGGAGAGGATCGAGTTGGCTTCCTGGAGTTCCTTGAACTTTTCCTCGGCGGATTTATCGCCGGGGTTCCGGTCGGGGTGGTGCTGGAGGGCGAGCTTCCGGTAGGCCTTCTTGATCTCGTCGGCGGAAGCTTGCCGGGAAACGCCCATCACCTCGTAGTAGTCGCGCTTGCTCATGGCCGGAGGAGGTCAGTTCCCGCTCGAAACGTCCTTGGCCGCTTCGGCGTAGATGGCCTGGGCGAGCTTGTGGGCCGCCTCTTGCAGGCCCAGGATCGCTTTTTCGAGGGCCGCCGCGTCTTCCCCGTCCTTGGCGGTCTTCAGGTCTTCGAGGAGTTTCTTGATCGTGTCGCGGTCCTGCTCCGAGAGGACGTCGCCCGACTCGGTGATGGTCCGCTCGGTCGAATAGAGAAGCCCGTCGGCCTGGTTTCGCAGGTCGATGAGCTTGCGCCGCAGTTGGTCGTCGGAGGCGTGCTGCTCAGCGTCGGTGACCATCTTCTTGATCTCGTCTTCCGTAAGGCCCGAGGAAGAAGTGATCTTGATGGACTGCTTCTTTCCGGTGCCGAGGTCGGTCGCCGACACTTCGACGATGCCGTTGGCGTCGATGGAGAAGGTAACTTCGATCTGGGGCACGCCGCGCGGGGCGGGCGGGATGCCGACGAGCTCGAACTGCCCCAGGGTCTTGTTGTCGACCGCCATGGGGCGCTCGCCCTGGAGGACGTGGACCGCCACGAAGGGCTGGTTGTCCTGGGACGTCGTAAAGACTTCGCTCTTGCGGGCGGGGATCGTCGTGTTCCGGGGGATGACGGGTGTGAACGTTCCGCCCGCCGTCTCGACGCCAAGGGAGAGGGGCGTGACGTCGAGGAGGAGGACTTCCTTGAACGCCCCCGTAAGCACGCCGCCCTGGATGGCGGCGCCGATGGCGACGGCTTCGTCCGGATTGATGCTGCGGTTGGGTTCTTTTCCGAAAATCTCCTTCACCTTGGCCTGGACGCGGGGCATGCGCGTCATGCCGCCCACGAGGATCACGTGGTCGATCTGTTCCTTGGTAAGGCCCGCGTCCTTGAGGGCGAGCTGGCAGGGGATCGTGAGCCGGTCGATGAGCCCCGTGCAGAGGCTCTCGAGCGTGGCGCGGGAAAGGGTCGTATCCAGGTGCTTGGGGCCCGTGGCGTCGGCGGTGATGAAGGGGAGGTTTACGATCGTCTCCCCCGCGCTCGATAGCTCGTGCTTGGCCTTTTCGGCGGCTTCCTTGATCCGCTGCATGGCCATCTTGTCGCGCCGCAGGTCGATCTTGTTCTGTTTCTGGAACTCAGCAATGAGGTGCTCGATGATCTGCTGGTCGAAGTCCTCGCCGCCCAGGAACGTATCGCCGTTCGTGGCCTTCACTTCGAAGACGCCTTCGTTGAGTTCGAGGACGGAAATATCGAACGTCCCGCCCCCCAGGTCGAAGACGGCGATCTTCTCGGAGCCGGTCTTGTTCTTCTTGTTGAGGCCGTAGGCGAGGGCCGCCGCCGTGGGCTCGTTGATGATCCGCAGGACGTTGAGACCGGCGATCTTCCCGGCGTCTTTCGTCGCCTGCCGCTGGGCGTCGTTGAAGTAAGCGGGGCAGGTGATGACGGCGTCCGCCACCTGTTCGCCCAGGTAGTCCTCGGCCGTGCTCTTCATCTTTTGAAGGACCATGGCGGAGATTTCCTGGGGGCTGTGTTCCTTGTCCCGGATGCCGACCCAGGCGTCCCCGTTCTTGGCGGCGATGACCTTGTAGGGAAGGTTCTTGAGGGCGCGGCTGACCTGCTCGTCCTGGAACTTGCGGCCGATGAGGCGCTTTACCGCGAACACCGTGTTCTCGGGGTTCGTAACCGCCTGCCGCTTGGCGATCTGGCCCACGAGACGTTCGCCGCTCTCGGTGATGCCCACCATCGAGGGTGTCGTCCGGGCCCCTTCCGAGTTGGCGATGACCACGGGGTCCTTGCCCTCCAGGATGGCCACGCACGAGTTGGTCGTTCCAAGGTCTATCCCGATCACTTTACCCATGTAGAGTCCGTCCCCTTGCCACCATCGCTCCCGGCGGCCTTACTGGCCCGCCGGGGGTTCTTCTCCCGATCCATTCGGGGCGGCGGGCGCTCCCTCCGCGCCGCCGCTTTCCTCCGGAGCCCGCGCCACCACCACCATGGCCGGCCGAAGGAGGCGGTCGTGAATCATATAACCCCGTTGCATTTCGCTCAAAACCGTGTTGGGCGCCGCCTCCGCCGTCGCGGTCTGGCTCATGGCCTGATGGACCGCCGGGTCGAAGGGCCTTCCGACCGATTCGAAGGGTTGCACCCCCGCGGAGGCAAGGGCCTGGAGGAACTGGAGGCGCGTCATCCGGATCCCTTCGACGAAGCGGGCGAAGGTGGGATCAAGCTTGGCGGGATCTCCCGCTGCGCCGATGGCTCGCTCGAAATTATCCACTACCGAAACGATCTGCCGGGCGAGTTGTTCTCCGCCGTACTTGGCCAGGTCCGATCGTTCGCGCTGGACGCGCTTGCGGAAGTTGTCGAAGTCGGCGACGCTGCGAAGGTACTTGTCGTTCAGGTCTTTTACTTGCCCGTTGAGCTTTTCCAGCTCTGCGGCGGATTTGAGCCACTTCTCCTGGAGTTCCTTGCGGACGCCGTCCACCCGTTCGAGCGTCCCACGGAGGCGTTCGATTTCGGAGGGCCCGGCCGCCGCCGGCTTGGCAGCTTCGCCCGCGGGGGCCGCCCCTTCTTCCGCGGGCGCCCCGCCCTCTTCCTGGCCCTTGCGCTCCTCGGTGATGCGCTCGACGCTTTCGAGCGCTTGCTTCATGAGCGCTTCGGCCGCCGGGTCCATTTCCGAATTTTCTTCTTCAGTCATGGCCATGGCTTCCGGGAGCTTCCCCCGCGCATTGCTCGCCCACGAGTCCGGCAAGGCACGAGACGAGCGGGATGACGCGGGAATAATTCATGCGGGTGGGGCCGAGGACTCCGAGCGTCCCTACGACGCCGCTCCCCGGGACGCGGCAAGGAGCGGCGATGAGGCTCACGGGGAGATCGCCGAGGCCCACTTCCTCCCCTAGGAGGACGCACACCCCTTCTCCCTGGTCCACCCGGGAGAGGAGCTCGGATATTTTCTGCCGGTCTTCGAGGGCGCCCAGGATTTCCTGGAGGTGCTGGGTATCACGCGAGAGCTCTTCTTGCTCGGCGATGTGGGCCTGCCCTTCGACGAAAACTTCCCCGGTGGGCGGCAAACTCGCGAGCGCGCGCGTGGCAAGCGCGGCCGCCCGGGCGGCAAGGGCCTTGGCCCGTTTCCCAAGGCCCCGGCACTCGGCTTCGAGACGGGCGCGCACCTCGGCGAGCGTACGCCCTTCGGTCTGCTCGTTCAGAAAGTTCGAGAAACGCTGGAGGTCGGCCGCGCCGTAATCTTCTTCCGTCGGGAGGAGCCGCTGGTGGACGAGCCCGTGATAGGTGATGAGAAGGACGAGGACCCGCTGGGTGGCGACCCGTACGAGTTCGATCCGTTTGAGGCGGGTTTCGGAAGCGCCTTCGGTCCGGGAGAGTCCCGCGTGCCGGGAGAGTCCCGAGAGGACGCGGGCGGCCGCTTGAAGGGAGAGGCCCCCGTCTTCCTGGGCCGCCGAGAGCGCTTCGGCCACGGACTCCCGCTCGGCGGGCGCGAGGGCTTCGGCCTCGATGACTTCACCAATGTAGGAGTGCAGAGCCTTGGTGGTGGGCTTGCGGCCCGCCGACACGTGGGCTTGTTCGAGGAGGCCGTCTTTGGAGAGCTCGGCCATCACGTAGCGGAGCATGGCGGGCGAAAGGGCAGCGGTGGATTGCCCCGCAAGCGCCTTGGAGCCGACGGGCTGGCCCGTACGGAAGTACTCCTCGATGACGTCCTTGAGTACCTGACGTTTTCTCTCTTCAAGGCGCATGTTTGCCTACCGGCGGGTTGCCAGGACCTGAGCGGAAGTGTCCGTACGGCCAAAACATACAATGAAATTAAGAGCTTGCAAAACTTTGGCCGCCCCGGTCCATTTTCAAAGCTAAGGCGAGCCTTCCGGGCAGTCAAGGCGATTTTCTTGCCGCCGTTTCCCCTTCGAGAACGTCCGCCAGGACGGCGTTGGCGACAAAAGCCCGGCCCGCGTCCAGGAAGAGGCGCTCTCCGCGCCGCTGGAGAGCGCCCGACTTGAAATGATGCTGGGCCCCCGCGAGGCGGCGCTCAACGGCTTCTTTTCCGAACCTCTGGGATAGAACTACCAAGTCCACTCCCTCTTCCAGCAGCCGGAGCCCGAGGAAGAGGGATTCATCCAGCGCGCTCTGCTTTTCGAGAATCTCGATTTCCGGTGACCCCGGCGAGGACGCGCGAAGGGCCGTGGAGAGAGTGGACTCTCCGGAGGCTTCCAAGGCGCGGACCCACGCCCCGTAAGCTGGAATGGACCGGGGAACTTTCCAGCGGATGCCCCACGGGGCCGCCGCATCTTCGAGAAATCCCACGCCGCCGGGGCCCGCGGCGAGGACGCTTGCGCGCCGCCAATAAAGGGAGTTGTGCTTTCCCTCATGCCCCGGCTGGCAAAAGCTCGAGAGTTCGTAGTGCCGGTACCCGGCGGAGAGGAGACGCTTCCGGGCGAGGTCGAAAAGCCCCGCCTGCTCGTCGTCCGAAGCGGCGAGGGCTTCCCCTCGCCGCTCCCGCAGGCCGAAGGCGGTCTGTTCGTGAACTTCGAGGGCGTAGAGGGAGACGTGGGGCGGCCCGAAGTCGAGTAACTCGTCCACGTCGCGGTCGAAAGTTTTTTCCGATTGACCCGCCACGCCGTAGAGCAAATCGCAGGTCCAGCTCCCAAGTCCCCGCGATTTCGAAAGAAAGGAAAGAGCCCGGCGGCTCGCCGCGCCGTCGTGCTCCCGCCCGAGTTTTTGGAGAACCTCGCCCGAAAAACTCTGCACGCCCAGGCTAAGGCGCGTCACGCCGGCTTCGATAAAACCGGCCAGCGCTTCCTCGGAAAGCGATTCCGGATTGGCTTCGAGGGTGACTTCGGATAGTCCCGCCGCGGGCCTTCCGCTTTGCCGGATCAGGTCCCGGACCTCTCCGGGTTCGAGCAGCGAGGGCGTTCCGCCGCCGAAGTAGATGGTTTCGAGGGGGGGAGTTCCGTTTGATTTTTCGTAACGAGAGACCAGCCAGGCGATTTCGCGGCGGAGGATTTCCACGAAACCCCGCCGGTCGAACCGGCCCGCCGCTTCGAGGCGGTCGACCGGCCAGACGTTGAAGTCGCAGTAGGGGCAGCGGTGCGAGCAGAAGGGGACGTGAAGGTAGAGGCCGGCGGACCGTTTCACGGCGAAGGGATTCCCATGAATCTCCGCTGGTAGCTCAGGGCCAGACCGGAGAGGACCCAAAGGGCGCACACGGTCGGGAAGAAGTGGCCCGTCGTCCGGTAGAAGGTCGGCAGGCTCGCCGGGCGCACCGCGGCGCGGAGGATCGCCCGCTCGCTTTCGGGGGCCCTCGCGGTCTCCCGCCCGGCGGGATCGACGATGCTCGTGCGGCCCGTGTTGGTGGCGCGCAGTAGCCAGACGCCGTTTTCAATCGTCCGCCACACGGCGAGGGACCAGTGCTGGTGGCGCTCGTCCCCTTTTCCGAACCAGGCGTCGTTGGTGAGGTTGAGAAGAACGCCCTTTTCCGTCTTCACGGCCTCGCGGGTCATGGGCGGGAGGATGGCTTCGTAGCAGATGCTCATTTCGAGCGGGACGACGGTCTCGAACGTCATGGGCCCCTCCCCCGCCTCGAAGCCCGTTCCAAGTCCGGGCAGGTATTTGCGGAGCCAGCCCAGGATGGGTTCGAAGGGAAGTTTTTCTCCGAAAGCGAGGAGCCCCCGCTTGTCGTAACGGGCCCGAATGAGATCGTTCGGCGTAACTTCGCCCGCTGCTTTTCCTTTCGCGGGTTCGTAGAGAAGCGCCGAGTTGAACCACCCTTTTTCGGAAGCGAGCACCGCTCCCGTGACGAGCGGGACGCCCAGTTCCTGGACGGCGTAGGCGAAGGGGATACCCATCTTGAGGTCCTGCTCCGACATTTTGTAGACGCCCGCGGCGCCGCCCCAGGGGCGGAAGGGGAGGGCCGCTTCGGGAAGGATAAAAAGGTCGGTTTTTTCTTCCGCTCCTTCCCGAAGGAGC
>JBFLVN010000074.1:0-14213 GCA_040758475.1 Bdellovibrionota bacterium | reverse complement strand
GTCATCAGGGGATAGAGAACAACTCCCAGAATGTGATCCACGAATCCAGCCAGCACCCCTCCGTGCAGGTTGCCAATGGGAGTAAGGAGGTCTTTTCGAACCGGAAGCTCCGCCTTGAGGCGTCCGGCGCTGATTTCGGTAATGGTACAACCTAGAAACTTGGGCAGACCCGCCATGGCATTGTTGGCCGCCTTGATGGCTTCAGCTATCTGAGGGCTGAACTTTTCGGTCCATAATGTTCCGTGTTGCGGCGTCATACCACCCCCTTCCCCTTCATTGCGTGAACCGGAAATGGAGAAAACGCAGAAGGGGGCAGGGTTGAGTTGAGGATGTTGCCTCCACGTCCAGCGTTCGTGAACGGCATTTCACGCCGCCCACCGGAGAAAGTTCATGAATACCTTCTGGCCCTTGAGCCCCTGACGGTAGACCCCGTAATCCATGGCATGGGGCGATTTTTGAGGGACTTTCTTTACGCGCTTCCAATAAGCCCTGATGCGTTCGGGCCGCGCTAGCTCCCGTTGCATATGGCGGGACTGGCGTGAAGCGGCCGCCATGCCTATGGGCGCTAGGGGGGCGATTGCGATTGCGCGCACCAAATCTATCCACTGCCAGTCGAATCCGACCCCCTCCGCCCTCCTCCCCTTCCGATCGAGGAGCCAGTAGTCCATGGCCAAGTGGTGGGATTCATCCACGTCGATCCGGCGGAAGGTCTCTTCTAGGATGGGATCTTTGATCTTTTCCTTGAGCAAAGGGATCAATAAGCCATCGAGGCCGATCTCAAAAAGGACGATTTGAGACGCCGCCAGTTCGTACAAGATACGGCTTTGGGATTGCCAAAGCCTCCGGAGGGACTGGAACGTCATCCGGCTCACAAGCGGCAGATCTTTCCAGCGCACTCCGAGACGCTTCGCCATCGCGATCTCAGCTCGCGCGTGGCGAATCTCGTCGGTATAGAAGTAATCGTAGATCTGTTTGGCCCGTGGATCGTTGACATAGCGAGCACAGAGCCGGAAGATTTCGGCCGCCTGGTATTCAAGACCAGCGGTAAAAACAAGCATGAGACCCAGTTCTCGCTTTTCGCTGGCGGAAAGGTGACCCGCGCCCTCCAGGGGCCGGTTCCAATCAATTTCATGAACCGACCACTGCGTCTCCTTCGTGATGCGCAATATCCGATCGAGATCAACCACATTTTCTTCGGATGTCTTCATGCCGCCCTTTTCCAATGCCACGTCCATAACCGAACCTCCTCATGCGCTCAAGAATCATCCACCCGCCGCGTTTTTCGCGCGCGGATAAAAAAAACGCCAATCCCACCGAAACGGCTTCTTCAAAACCGCTTTTTCGTGAGTGAATGTCTGGAAAGTCCGGCGGCCATGATATGCACCCGTGCCACTCGGGCCGACGCCGCCAAAGGGCAAATTTGGGTTTCCCGCGTGAAGAACGGTGTGATTGATCGAAACACCGCCGGAGGACGTGTCGGCCAGGACGCGCTCTTCCACGGCGCGGTTACGGGTGAAGAGATAAAGCGCAAGCGGCTTGGGACGCTCTCGCACAAAGGCGACGGCCTCACCCATGTCGCGGACTGGGAGAACCGGCAGAAGGGGCCCGAAAATCTCTTCCTGCATGACTGGCGCATCGGAAGAGACATTCTTTAAGACAGTGGGCGCGACGTACCGGGTGGAGAGGTCAACCTTGCCCCCATGGGCGATATCCGTGCCTTGGAGCAGCCGGCTCAAACGCTCGACATGGTGTTCGTTAACAATGCGGGCGTAAGCGGGGCTCTTTTGCGGGTCAGAACCGTAGAATTCCCGGATGGTCTGGCCGAGTTTTTCCACCAGTGCGTCGGCAATCTCGTGGTGCGCCAGGATGTAATCGGGGGCGATGCAAGTCTGCCCCGCGTTCATCCATTTGCCCAAGGCGATACGGCGGGCCGTTATTTCGAGGTCTGCGTCGCGATCCACCAGGCAGGGGCTCTTGCCGCCCAACTCCAGCGTGACGGGGGTTAGGTTCTCTGAGGCGGCCTTCATAATAAGTCGGGCCACGGCCCCGTTGCCCGTGTAGAAGATGTGATCGAACCGTTCCCGCAGAAGCGCCTGCGTTTCGTCGGGTCCGCCCTCGATCACCTGGACATAGTCCTTGTCCAGATATTCGGGAAGCTTTTCGGCCAAAAGGCGGGATGTCTGTGCCGCGATCTCCGATGGCTTGACCAGGGCACAATTGCCCGCAGCCAAGGCCCCGGCCAGGGGGAGCAGCGTGAGTTGCACGGGATAGTTCCAGGCGCCGATGATAAGCACGACTCCGAGCGGTTCCCGTACGATCGAACTCGTGGCCGGCCGAAGAGGGAGTGGTGTTGAAACCGATTGGGGCTTTACCCATCGGCGAAGGTTTAACTTGAGCGAAACAACCTCCATGGCGACTGCAGCCACGTCCGCCATCATGGCCTCGTTGGCCGGTTTGCCCAAGTCGGCCTTCATGGCTGCCAGCAGCGGCCTCCGCTGCTGCCAGCAGAAACGTAAAAGGCCCGTCAACTGGCGCTGTCGCCAATTCATATCCCGGGTTTTTCCAAGATCGTAGGCAGCTCGTAAGGTGGCTACCTGATCGAAGAAATTCAGACCGTGCGGCTTTTCCCGAACGAATGCGTTCATGCCGCAGCCCCCGCATCCTGGCGGCGCGAGGTTGCCACCCCGGTAGTAATCCCGAAGAAACCGGATTTTTCGTCAAAGGAAGCGATGCCCCTCTCGCACCAGCCGTGCAGTGCCGATTCGAGGACTCCCAGCAGCAGAATCGGATTCGCCTTCGCCCCGGCGGCCCCCGCTGAAAGGGCCGCCATGGAGAGGTCTACAAGCCTTTGAGAACGTCCAGCGAGCGCATGCCAAACCCAATCAAGCAACGTCTCCCGTTGCGTGCGGATGCGGTCCAAGGCCGCGTCTCCTTGCAAAAACAGCGGGCCGTGGGACGGCAGGACGATCCCCAGAGAATCCCCCGCCAGCCTCGCCAGGGAGACCAGATAGAGCGCTACGTCATCGCCCATGGAGCGCATGATGGGTGTGCCATGGTCGAGAATGAGGTCTCCCGTGACGGATACTCGTCCCTCTTCTTCAAGAAACGCTACATGATGGGGATTGTGGCCAGGTGCTTCGACGACCTTCCAACGATAGGGCCCGGCCTCTACTTGGTCGCCTTCCCGAAGGCCGCGGGCAAACCGGATCGGGGCTCCTCCAGGCGCGAAATCGTGGTACGCCACTTCGGCAGTTTCAGACAGCGCGCCCTGGAAGACCTTTTCCCTCGCCGCATTATCCATTGGGATAAACTGTCCGATGCGGTCGCGAAACGCGGGGACATAATTGAGATGGCTAATCAACGTTTTCCAGGAACTCGTCTTGCGGTTATAATCCTCGAAGTTTTCGCAAAGACCAACACATCCATGAAACGCGAGGTGCCGAGGCCAGTCCGTTTCACCACTGATGATGAATCCCCCGCCCATGTGGTCAATGTGCGAGTGAGTGTAGACGATTTGCTCAAGATTCCTTACTGTAAGCCCCAGCACCGCCAGTTCATCCCGCAAGGCTTGTTGAGTCATGGGATGAGGAAGACCTGCGTCGAAAAGCGTGAGCGGACCGGGGCTACCCCGGACGAGATGGACGTACACACTTCCGTACTGGGGTTGTGGAAGGCGAATCCGGAAAACCCCCGGAAAAACCTCCTGTGGTCCCTTGTCCGTTAGTGCAGGTGCATTAGTCCTCACACCAAATACTCCTTTTGAAATGCTGTTTTAAAGAGTTCATCCTGCTTCTCATTGCCCCACAGCGTCGCTCCAACAGATGCCATACACCGCCTTTGAGTATAGTTATTACTATATTATCAAATAGAGTTGCAAGTAATTAACGGTTGGTATAGATAGCCTGTCCCAGGAAGGACCCCTTCATGCCAAGGGGGCCTGCAGGGTTCAACAATATGAAATACAAGCAAACCGGTGCCAATGACGGAGAGGGAACCGCCCATGAACTTTGACTTTTCCCAAGACCAGAAGCTCCTCCAAAAATCAGCGCAGACCCTCTTGAAAGAACAATCTTCCTTGGCGCAGGTTCGCAAGGTGATGGAAGCTGGCGAGCCCTACGACAGAGCGCTTTGGAAGCACATCGCTGAAGCAGGCTGGTTGGGAAGTACGATCCCCGAGCAATACGGCGGAAACGGGTTCGGAAGCCTGGAACTCGTACTCCTCGCCGAAGAGCTAGGGGCCTCCCTGGCGTGCGTGCCCTTCTCCTCATCGGTCTATTTCGCGATTGAGGCTCTTCTCCTGGCGGGCAGCGAAGAACAGAAGAAGAAATATCTGCCGGATTTGGCTAGCGGAAAGACCATCGGCTGTTTTGCCATGGCCGAGGGCTTGGGTTCTCCAAGCCCCGGCGCCCTCAAGGCTACAGTCACCGAGGGGAAGCTGACGGGCGCCAAGACCCCCGTTGTAGATGGCGAGATTGCCCACTTGGCGGTCGTGGTGGCCCAAGGGGCCAAGGGGTCGGCGCTCTTCCTCGTGGGCCTCGAAGGCCCTGGGGTCAAGCGCAAGCGCCTCGAATCCATGGACCTGACCCGCCCGCAGGCGGCCGTGGCGTTCGACGCCGCTCCGGCGGAACTCTTGGGCAGCGAAAAAGATGGCCCTGCCCTGATCGCCGAGCTGCTCAACCGGGCGGCGGTACCGCTGGCCTTTGAACAATTGGGCGGCGCGGTACGATGTCAGAAGATGGCCCTCGAATATGCCAAAAGCCGCTACGCCTTCGGCAGGCCTATCGGCTCCTTCCAGGCGATCAAGCACAAGATCGTCGACATGCTCGTGATCTCTGATCTGGCCCGGTCGAACTGCTATTACGCCGCCTGGGCGCTGGAGAACAAGACGGATCTGCCCATCGCGGCGGCCACGGCGCGCATCGCGGCCACGGAGGCCTTCGAGTTCTGCTCCAGGGAAAACATCCAGACCCACGGCGGCATCGGATTTACGTGGGAGGCCGACCCGCACTTGTTTTTCAAGCGATCGAAACTCCTCGCGCTCTGGCTGGGAAGCCCGCCTCTTTGGCGCGAGCGGCTCCTGGCGGCCTTGGAGCAAAAGTACGTGGCTTAAGTTCGCCGGTATTGCCAAACTCGAATAGCCGAAAGGGACAAACGATGGATTTCAACGATACGCCCGAAGAATCCAAGTTCCGCGCCGAGGCCCGATCCTGGCTTGAAGCGAGCGCCAAACCCCGGAAAGGCTCGGATGACATCTTCAGCATGTTCTCCGAGCGCGACGACGGAGAGCTCGTCCAGGCAGCCAAAGCCTGGCAGGCCAAGAAGGCCGATGGCGGCTGGGCCTGCATCACCTGGCCCAAGGCCTTCGGCGGTCGTGGGGGAATGCCCATGCAGTCGGTGATCTGGGGCCAGGAGGAATCGAAATTCAACGTGCCGCCAAACATCTTCGCCATCGGTATCGGCATGGCGGGCCCGACGATCATGACGCACGGGAGCAAGGAGCAAAAAGATCGCTACCTGCCCCCCATGCTGCGGGGAGCGGAAATCTGGTGCCAGCTCTTCAGCGAACCCGGAGCGGGCTCGGACCTTGCGGGCCTTAAAACACGCGCCGAGAAAGACGGCGACATGTGGGTCATCAACGGCCAGAAAGTCTGGACGTCGGGAGCCCATTACTCGGACTTCGGCATCCTCGTGACCCGCACGAACTTCGACTCGCCCAAGCACAAGGGGATCACCTACTTCATCGTGGATATGAAGAGCCCGGGGATCGAGGTCCGGCCCATCAAGCAGATTTCGGGCGGGGCTAACTTCAACGAGGTCTTTTTTACCGACGTGCGCATCCCCGATGCCAACCGCATGGGCGGCGTGGACAAGGGATGGGGCGTGGCGCTCACGACGCTCATGAACGAGCGCTTTACCATCGGCGGCGGTATGGGCATGGGGAGCGGCTTCGGCTTCGAAGACCTTATCGCACTCGCCAAACGCTCCTCTTGGGGAGAGGGGACGGCCTACCAAGACCCCGCCATCCGCCAGCGCTTGGCTGACCTCTACGTCCGGTCCAAGGGCCTTCAATACACGGGGTACCGGGCAATTACCGCGCTTTCCAAAGGCGGCATTCCAGGGCCCGAAGCGTCGGGCGGGAAGCTTGTTTTCAGCCAAATGCTGCAGGACATGGCGGCCCTCGCGCTGGAGTTGCAGGGTCCCTCGGGGAGCCTGACGGACAAGTCCGTCGTTCTCCAGGACGCCATCTGGCAGGAAGCCTTCCAATGGGCTCCCGGGCTCCGGATCGCCGGCGGAACGGACGAGGTTCTGCGGAACATCATCGGCGAGCGCGTGCTGGGGCTCCCAGGCGACATCCGGGTGGACAAGACGGTGCCGTTTAAGAGCATCCCGTCCTCCGGGGATGCGAGCTAGGTAATCGGGGCTTTCGATGGCGCAACAACCCCAAGTTGGATTTTGGGCATGGGCCCAAAATGATCCCGGCCGCCTGGCTTTGGTAACCCCGGGCGGGGAGAAGATTTCGGCAGGTGAACTCCTCGCCCGCGTCAACCAGGTTTCGCATGGCCTTCGGGCGCTGGGTCTCAAGAAAGGCGATGGCATCGCGATTCTTCTCGGTAATGATGGGCCCTGGATTGAGATCGCGCTGGCGACTTCCCAAATCGGACTTTACCTCACGCCCATCAACTACCACCTGGTTGGTGCGGAAGCCGCTTACATCCTTCAAGACTGCGAGGCCAAGGTTTTTGTCGCAGACGCGGCCTATTCGCAGGCCGCCCTCCAGGCTGCGCGGGAGACGTCGTTCGATCGGACCCGGATGTTCTCTTCCGGAAAGATTGATGGGTTCCGCCTCTACGACGAACTCTACCACGACCAACCGGCAACGCTTCCCTTGGACCGGGTGGCGGGACAGAACATGAACTACACTTCCGGCACCACGGGCCGCCCCAAGGGCGTGCGCCGTCCCATCGTGCCCGTGAGTCCCGAGCAGGCAGCGCAATTGGGTACGATGCTGGGCAGTCTCTTCGAGATCAAACCCGGTTTGGGCGTCCACCTCTGTCCCGGCCCGCTCTACCATACCGCCCCGGGCGCCTTCAGCCTTATGGCCATGCACATGGGCCAGACCCTGGTGCTCATGCACCGGTGGGGTCCGGAAGAGACACTGCAACTTATTGAAAAGCACAAAGTCACGACTTCTCACATGGTGCCCACCATGTTTCACCGGCTTCTCGCGCTTCCCGAGGGTGTGAAAAAACGGTACCGCACCGATAGCCTTCGCTGCGTCATTCATGCGGCGGCGCCCTGCCCCGTGGACATAAAAAAACGCATGCTCGAATGGTGGGGGCCAGTCATCTACGAGTATTACGCGGCCACCGAAGGCGGTGGCACTTCCGTCAAGCCCCGCGAATGGCTCGACCACCCCGGCACTGTGGGGCGTGCCTGGCCTGGCTCCACCATCAAGGTTCTTGATGACGAAGGCAATGAACTTCCTGTCAATAAGCCCGGAACCGTCTACATGTCGTCTCCCATCGGCAGCTTCGACTACTTCAAGGACAAAGAAAAAACCGAGAAAAGCCGCAAGAAAAATCTCTTTACCGTGGGCGACATGGGATATCTTACCGAAGACGGCTGGCTTTTCCTCTGTGATCGGAAGGCCGACATGATCATCTCGGGCGGCGTCAACATCTACCCGGCCGAGATTGAGGGAATTTTCCTCTCCCACCCCCAGGTGGCCGATGTTGCGGTCTTCGGAGTACCTGACGACGACTGGGGTGAAGCCGTAAAGGCCGTCGTACAACCGGCCAGCGGCGTTACAGGAAACGAGGCGTTCGCCAGGCAACTCCTGGAATTCGCGGCCGACAAGCTCGCTAAGTACAAATTGCCCCGTTCGATCGATTTTCGAAGCGAGCTGCCCCGCGAACCCAGCGGCAAGCTCTTCAAACGCAAATTGCGCGATGATTACTGGAAAGGAATGGGGCGCCAGATATGAGTGAAAGTGTAATGAGCCTACGGGGACGCGCGGCAATTGTCGGAGCCGTAGATCTCGCCTCTCCTTCGGGCGAGTTGGAAGGGAGCGAACGCGAACTCGAAGTGCGGATGATCCGAGAGGCGTTGGCCGATGCGGGCCTTTGCCTTTCGGACGTGGATGCGGTTCTCTGTACGGGCCTGATGATGCCTTCCATGGACCTGGCTGAGCATCTGGGTATCCAACCACGCTTTACGGATTCGACGATGACAGGCGGTTCGAGTTTCGAGGTCCTGGTCGAACACGCCGCAGCCGCCATCGCGTTGGGCCTCTGTGAGGTTGCCGTGATTGTCTACGCGGCACGGGCCCGGGCCAAGGGGTCAGGCCGTAAGTATGCCGCCATGATGAGCGCGATGCTGGACCCCAAAGCCCCCATGCCCATGATCGAATGGGAGATGCCCTACGGGCTTCTTAGCCCGGCGGGAGCCTATGCGCTCGCCGCAAGCCGCCACATGGCCCAATACGGAACGACGCCCGAACAACTTGCCCAGATCGCCGTCTCAACGAGGCAATGGGCCTGCAAGAATCCCCGAGCGAAGTTCCAAACGCCCCTGACGCTTCAGGAAGTCCTTGCCTCTCCCTACGTGGCCGAGCCCCTCCACCGCTTCGATTGTTGCCTGGTAACCGATGGGGCTGGCGCCGTAGTCCTCACTTCGGCGGCCCGGGCCAAAGACCTGCGTAAGCCCCCCGTCTACGTCCTGGGGGCGGCCACTGCCCATAACCATGCCATGATGATCAGCCAGATGCCCGACCTGACCGTCACGCCGGGCGCCGTTTCAGGCCCCCGGGCCTTCCAAATGGCGGGGATTTCGCCCTCCGATGTAGACGTACTAGAAGGTTACGACTCTTTTACTATTACGCAGCTCTTGCACCTCGAAGATCTGGGCTTTTGCCCCAAGGGCGAAGGCGGCCGGTTCGTCGAGGACGGAAAGCTTGGTCCTGGGGGATCGTTCCCGACTAACACGAACGGAGGCGGACTCTCGTACACCCACCCAGGGATGTATGGGATGTTTCTTCTCGTGGAAGCCGTTCACCAGCTTCGCGGCGAATGCGGCCCGCGCCAGGTGCTGAACGCCCAGATAGCGGTAGCCCACGGATGCGGGGGAATCCTCTCTTCCACCGGTACGGTGGTGCTTGGAACAGGAGCGACACTATGAGCGCCCGCGCCATCATGGGGACGTCGGCCGTAGCTGCCCCTTTCTGGGAAGCCACGAAGAACAAGAAATTGCTCCTTCAATGGTGCGCCCGCTGCGAGCGCCCCATTCACTACCCGCGGGAATTCTGCCCTCACTGCCTTTCAACGGAGCTTTCCTGGCGCGAGTCGGCCGGGCACGGCACGGTCTATGCCGTGAGCGTCATGCACAAACCGGGAAACCCCATGATGGCCGTCCGGGTCCCTTATGCCGTCGTGCTCGTGGACCTGGACGATGGCGTGCGCCTTCTTTCCAACGTGGCGGGCTGCAAGCCCGAAGACGTGCGTGTCGGCATGAAGGTGCGCGTGGCCTGGGAAGAACTTCCCGAGGGAAGGCATCTGCCCGTATTCGAGCCGGCCGTGTAAGGCCGGCAGGTTCATCGTTCATTTAGAGGTGATCGGGCATGCTGCACAACCGGATCATTCGAAGTGCGATCTCGGTGATCCTCTTTTCCAGAATCTTGGCAAGTTACGTCTGGTACGGTCTCGTGCGGCGGAGGCGCCTCCCCAAGGGTCGCGTGTTGCGGCGCGCGGAGCTTGATCAGCTGCACCAGGTCAACGCCAAGCGCCTCTACGACTACTTTGTCCATCTCAAGGGCGTATATATCAAGATCGGCCAGTTCCTCTCCACTCAAGCGGCGTTCCTGCCCCCGGCCTACCTCAGCGAGATGGTCAAGATGCAAGACCAGAATCCGGTCGCATCCGAAGGAGCCATCCGCCGACGGATCGAGCAGGACTTCGGCGCCCCACCCGAGGATATCTTCGCTAAGTTCGAGCGCCAGCCCCTTGCCTGCGCGTCCATCGGACAGGTCCACCGCGTCACACTCAAGGACGGCCGCGAGGCCGTCATTAAGGTAAAGTACCCCGGGATCGATAAATTTTTCTTCGCCGATCTCAAAGTCGTGCGGCTCATGCTGCCGCTCTTTGTGAAAATTCTCGAGTACGGCCTCTACCAGGAATCCACGGGCATTGACTACGACGCCCTTATTGACGAGTTCGTCAAGTACATCGGGCGGGAACTCGATTATCGGAATGAGGCCTACAACCAGCGCCGGATGTGCGAGCAACTCGCCGACATGCAGGCTAAAAACATGGTGCGCGTCCCGCAGCTCTACCAGGACTACTGCCGCGACTCGGTCATCTGCATGGAATACATCGAGGCGCACAAGATCGTCCCTTGGTATGTGAACGAACAGGTACCGGCAGCCAAGAAAAATTGGATATTCCGCTGCATGGTGGAATGCCTCTTCTACACGATTGCTTACCATGGCTTTTTCCAGGCCGACACGCACCCCGGCAACTTCATGGTGATGGACGCGGACCCCGAGTCCCCGGATTCCAAGCCCACGCTCGCCATGCTGGATTTCGGCTGTACGAAAGACTTCCCCGATGGGTTCCGCTTCGGCGTCGTCCAGGTGATTAACGGATACCTCACCAAGCAATACGGCCAAATCACGAGCGCACTTTGGGAGCAGGGCTTCCGGACAAAGCGCCAGACGCACGAGTCCCTCGACCTCTGGATCAAGCAGGGAATCCGGACCACGGACGAAATCTTGGGGTTCTTCCGCGAAGGAACGGACATCGTCGAGCATTTGAGGCACAACCTGGCCGAAATGGCCTCCGAATTTGTGGAACTGAACGAGGTGCATCGCATCGCCTCGGTGCCTGAGCACTACGCCCTTCTGGCACGCGTCCTGGCCACCGCCCCCGTGCCCCTCGAAAAGCACATGCCCAAGGTGGACTTTCTCCCCATCGCCATGACCTACGTGGCGGTACTCGCGAACAAGGCGCGGGAAGACATGCGGCGGACCCAACAGGGTGCGCTGGCCGTCGCGTAACGATTCGCAATAGAGAGCAAAGTCATAAACAGGGAGGATCTGGAAAATGGCCGTCGAAACAAATGGCGTAAAAAAAGCGCCGGCGAAGAAGCCCGGCAAGGTCTCCGGTAAAACGCTGGTCACGGGAGCCGCGGGATTTATCGGCTCCCATGTGGTGAGGGAACTCCTCAAAGAGGGCCGTACCGTCCGCGCCATGGTCCTGCCGGGCGAAAATACAAAGAATCTTCAAGCATTAGACGTGGAGATTGTCGAGGGTGACCTTCAAAATCCCGACTCTCTCAAGAACATCGTAAAAGGCTGCAGTCGAATATTTCATCTGGCTGCCATCTACGCGATCTGGCTTCCCCGCCGGGAGAAGATGTTCGAGGTCAACTGCATCGGTTCCATGAATCTGCTCTGGGAGGCCTACCGGCAGGAGGTGGAGAAGGTCGTCTATACGTCCTCCATCGCCGCGGTGGGGATCCAGCCCAGCACGGTCCTTTCCAAAGAAACGGACAGATTCAATCAAGTCAAAGCGGGAAACGACTATGTCACGTCCAAGTGGCTCTCCGAAGAAGAAGCCAAGACGTTCGTCCGCCAGGGGCTGGATATTTTCTTCTGCAACCCCGGGTTTCCCTTCGGTGCCCGCGATATCGCCCCAACGCCCACGGGGCAGATTCTTCTCGATATCGTGAACGGAAAGAACCGGTTCTACTTCGACGCGGGCTTCTCCGCCGTGGATGTAGAGGACGTGGCTCGGGGGCACGTGTTGGCCGAAAAGCACGGCAAGCCCGGCGAGCGCTACATCCTTTCCAACCAGAATCTGACGTTCAAGGAGTTTATTGACCTTGTGGCCAAGGTAAGCGGTGTCTCTCACAAAGCCCGCAAGCTTCCGCTTCAGTTCGCCGCCCCCCTTGGGGATTGGATGGAACGCCGCGCCGACCGGACAGGAAAGCGCCCACTCTTGACCGGCAGCGGGATCCGTTATGCCAACAACTACCTCTACTTTGACAATACTAAAGCTACGCAAGAACTAGGGCTGGGTTTTACGCCCATTGAAAAGTCCATCGAACGGGCCATCACGTGGTTCGTCGAAAATGGTTACGTGAAAAATCAGGAATTTCTAAAGACTTTCCGTCAGACTCAGCGGACAACAGCCTGAGAAAGCTGTCATGCCCTCTATTATCGTACTCCCCAAAAATTCCATCCGCGTCTTATGCAACCAGCCGGTAGTCGTGTTGCAGGCCGCCGAGCACGGGACGAGCCACTAGCCGCCCATCGGGTGGGGACTTGATCCACAGTTCGGGGGGATTGGGAATCTCACTGGTGCCTTGATGGGGCCGGGCCCGGTTGTAGAACTCCACGAACTCTTTCGTAACCCGGTAGACATGGCGCTCGTTTAAGAAAATGAAGTGGTCGAGGGCCTCCTGCCGCAGCGTCCGCATGAAGCGCTCAGATGAGCGTTGGCCTTGGACGCTCCGTAAGGGGTGGGAATGCCTTTCATATCCATGACTTCCGAAAGCCATTCGTCCAGGTTGGATCGGTACCGGAAGTTCTTCCCGATCCGGTTCTGGCCCCAACTGGGATTCTCGCGGCTAATCTGCTTGATAAAGGCGATGTGTTTAATGGGGATTCTCGGCCTTCCGGGCTTCCCCCGGGACTTCCACCGCCAGTAGCCCGCCCGGTGCCACCGGACGACCGTGGCGGGTTAGGTAATGAGCAGAACTTCCCGCCAGCCGCCCCAAAGGCGGCTAAGGAGAGCCAGAACAGCCGACCTGAACCCCGGAACTTGGGCCTTGGAACCTGCCGCTTTAACACCACGATCTGCTGCCGCAGAGCGCGGTTTTCGAGGAGAAGGCTGGCGCGAGAGCGGAATATCGCAAAAAATCATCGTGAAGCATTGCATGGGCGGACCATGCCACAAAACAAGACCCTAAGAGCGATAGATCTCCTTGGGAAAGGGGAATCTACCATCGCCCATCCCTTGTCCCTTCCTGGGGTTTGGAATAAGTTTCTGGCCGTTTTGGGTGCGGCGCCCTAGGCCGCCAAGGCGCGAACGGCGGTTCGAAACTCTTCCGCCCGGGCGCGCCAATGAATTCGCGCTTTGTCCTTCCAATACGGCCGTTTTAGCCCGTCACTCCCCCTGCTCCAGGATCAGGAACTCTACGCGGCGGTTTTTGGCGCGGCCTTCGGGGGTCTCGTTCGTATCGATGGGCTCGGATTCGCCAAAGCCCGCGGTCTCAAAGAGGGAGGCGGATAGCCCCCGGGCCACGAGGTAATCCCGCACGGAGACGGCGCGGCGCTCGGAGAGGGACTGGTTGGCGGCCTCGGCCCCGGCGTCGTCCGTGTGGCCCGCGATGCGGACCCGTTTGATTTTCGGATTGGCCAGGAGAATGGCGGCCACCTCGTCCAGGACGCCGTAGCTGCGCTTGTCGAGCTCGGCGCTCCCGGTCTTGAACAGGATGGAGCCCGAGAGCTTGAGGCGGTCGCCTTCGATCTGCACGTTTCCATCCGGGCATCCGTCCCCGTCGTCCCGGCCGTTCTTGTCTTCGGGCTCTTGCGGGCACTTGTCCGCCGCGTCGAGGATTCCATCGCCATCGGAATCCTTTTCCGGGCAGCCGTCTTCGTCTTCCACTTCGTTCTTGTTCTCGGCCTCTAGGGGGCATTTGTCCGCGGCATCGGATATCCCATCCCCATCGTTGTCGGGGTCGGGGCAGCCGTCCGTATCTTCGTGCCCGTCCTTGTCTTCGGCGTCGGCGGGGCAGGCGTCGGCGGCGCCAGCAAGGCCATCGCCATCCGGGTCGTCGTCCACCGGAGCGGGCACAGGCTCCGCCCCTTTGGGCGCGTGCCAGGAAAGCCCGAAGACGATCCGGAAATCAGGAGAACCAAAGCCATCGGTAAAGCCGCGCCCGGCGGCGGTCTGGAGGGAGAGGCCCTCCACCGGCGCCCACCGGAAACCGCCCAGGAGCTCGAAGGGGATTTCTTCCACGTCCGACCCGGTGAATTCCGTTTCCCCCGCGAGCGTCGCGAGGAAAGAAAACCGGCGGGTGATCCACTCGGCCGGTAGTTCGTAACCGGCCCCGATCTCGAAGGCCGAACCGGCTTCCACGTTCACGTAGTCCCGGGACGGGCGGAGGGGGAATCCGATGTTTCCAAGGATTCTCCCATAGCGTTCCAGGTCGAA
>JBFLVN010000073.1:0-14265 GCA_040758475.1 Bdellovibrionota bacterium | reverse complement strand
TGCCCCACGCGGCAAAGGCGCGGGTCGGCCCCCGCGCGGGCGAGTTCCTCCCGTACGACGCGGGAGCAGCGGACATCGTAGAAGACCGCCGGCTTTTTCTCTCCCGAGGCCGATACGAGGTCCAGGGCGATCAGCAATGTCGCCAGATCCCCTGTCACGGTATTTCCCTTTTCGTCGATGAAAACGACGCGATCGGCATCGCCATCGAAGACGGCCCCCAGGTCGGCCTTCCGCGAGCGGATCGCTTCTCGGGCTTGCTCGAGATTTTCTTCCTTCAAAGGATCAGGCGGATGGGAGGGAAAGCGGCCGTCGGGTTCACCATTGAGGATTTCGAAATCGTGCGGCAAGCGCTTTAGCACGAGAGGAGTAAGGCTCGTTGCCGCGCCGCTCGAAAGATCAGCGACCACTTTGAGCCGCCGCCCGCCGGTTTTAGCGCGGGCAACTACCCGGGAGACGATCTCTCCCTTGATATCGAGCGCCTGCCGGGCATCGGCGGGAAGAGGCTTCCCGGGAGGGGCTTTCTCCGCCAACTCGCCGATCTTGCGGATTTCGGCGTCAAAGACCGGGACGGCCCCCGCCCGGCAGATCTTGAAACCGTTGTATTCGGAAGGGTTGTGGCTCGCCGTCACCATGACCCCGCCGTCGAGCCCCTTGAGGCCCACGGCAAAATTCGTAAGCGGCGTCGTCACGATTCCCAAATCCGAGACGCGGACCCCCGCCTGAGCCAGGCCCGCGCAAAGGGCGTCGGTGATTCCCGGAGAGTGGCGCCGCACGTCGCGGCCCACGGCCATCTGGCGGGCCCCCAAAAAAGTGCCGATCGCCCAGCCGATCCGGCGCGCCAGGTTTTCATCAAGTTCCCCTGGCACTTTCCCCCGGATGTCGTAGGCCTTGTAGATGCTCATGCCGGACCGTCCTTTTTGCTCGAAACGCCGGCCGGTGGAACGGGCGGTTCCGAATTGGACGTGGAGAGAGTCCGCTCCGGCAAAGCATGCTCCTTGGCGGCCAGATCGGGGTGGGTCTGCTCGAATTTTCGGACCGCCCGCTCGCTAGCCGCCCGGTCGATAGCGCCGTAGATGTTGTAGATGATGATCGCGAAAATGGCGGCGACAAAAACGATCAGGACGACGTGCTGGGATTTCCGGACCGCCCGGAAAGCGTCCTGGATATCGGCCGCGAAGGTATACCCCACCCACACGAGCACCGGCACACTGATGAGCGCGGCGATGCCGTCGAGCAAGATGAACGTCCGGTAACGCATCTTGAGAATTCCAGAAATCAAAAAGATGGGTGCTCTGGCCCCCGCGATGAAGCGGCCGATGAAAACGACTTTCTTTCCGTATTTCTCGAAATAATAACTCGCCCGCTCCATCCGCTTTTTTCCGAAAATCTGATGGATAACCGGCGCGTCCAGGATGTCCTCTCCATAGCGGCGGCCTAACCCGAAGATGACGGAATCGCCCGCTAGCACCGCGAAGAGGCAAATCGCCGTCGCCCACCAGCGGTCGATGATGCCCACCTCCGCCAGATACCCGGCGGTGACGAGCGTGATGTCCTCTGGAATGGGAAGCCCAAGCCCACAAGCCAGGAGAATCCCCCCGATCGCCAGGTAGACGGCCGTACCACTCAAGCTGGTAAGGAAGGCGAAGAGAGCTTCGATCATGAAAGATTCCCACGCTCCGGAGACGCAAAGGAGAAGTGCAACTTAATACAGCCGCTAAACGACGGGGCAATCTCCCCGCTCAACAGTCGACACGCGTCAGTTCTTTCCAGAACTTAAGCAGGTAGTCCACCCCGGACCACATCGAAACCAAAGCGGCCGCGTAAAGGAGCACGAGGCCGACCCCGCCGAAGTGGGCATCCAGGGCGGGCGGCAACGAAATCCCCAGCAACTCGCCAGCGCGGTAGTGAAGAATGCACGCCATCACGGCGGCGCTCTGGTAGACGGTCTTGTACTTGGAAATCTTCGTCGAGGCGATGACCACCCCCCGCTCGACCGCCGCCGCCCGCAGGCCCGTGATGAAAACCTCCCGGTAGAGGATGAGCCCCACGAGCCACGCCGGCACCCATCCGGAAGGAACGAGCATGACGAGGACGACGAGGATCATCAGCTTGTCGGCAAGCGGGTCGAGAAGCATCCCAAAGGGCGTGATCTGGCTGTAGCGGCGGGCCAGGTATCCATCCACCGCATCCCCCAGGAACGCGATCAAGAAAACCATCCCCGCCCAAAGGGCCGCCTTTGGCGAAGGAACTTCCCCTTGCGGCGCATAGAGGAGGGCCGCGACCACCGGAACGAGTCCGATCCGGATCACCGTAATGATGTTGGCGGGGTTCCAGATCGAGGGCCGCGCGGAAGCCTGTGCGGGAGCCCCTGCTTGTGCGGTTTGGGCCATCACGGCCGGATTCAAGCACCCAGGGCCCCGGAGGGCAACCATCTGGCCCAAGGAATTATGAAATGGGACGAAGCGGATTGAGCGCTATTCAACGAAGGAATTGCTAGACCTGCCCCACGACGACTCTTCCCGAGCCCTTGAGGCGGACCATGGTGCCAATGGAGGAGGGAAGCGGGTCCGGAGAGGTAATGAGGCGGGGGACGATTTTCCCGAACCATCCCAGGAGCACGCGCTGGGCGACGACGATCCCTTCGTCCCCCTCGTCCACGTCGATCTCCGCCACGTCGCCCGAACTGGCGACGGCGAAGCTCCCCTCGCCCGAAAGAGTCACGAGGTCCATGTTGGCGTCGTCGCTTCCGCCGATGCGGCCGTTTTCCCAGGAGAGGGAACCCGTAAAAGCATAAAGCGCTTGCTCGGCGACGAAGGCCGTTTCCTTGGCGCTGGTTTCAAAAAGGAATAGGCGTTTCCCCGTCCCGGCGCGCAGCCAAAGCTCCCCTTCGCCTTCCAGTTTGCACAAGGGGGCGTTCGGAGGGCCGAAATGGGATTTGGTCGTCTTCCCCTTGAACCGCTTGAAAACGGGATCGGCTTTAAACGTCCCGCGCAGCACGGCCGACTCACCCAGCGTGCTGATGGCCCCCGCGGAAAGGGAGATGCGCAGGAGGTCGGCCCCTTCGAGCCGCAGAGGCGCGGCCCCCTGCCGGACGAGCGGCACCCGCCGGGCCGTGGAAGTCTCGACGCGGGGACTTGGAGCGGGCGGAGCGACCGGCGGCGGGGCGGTTGGGGCCGGAGCAGGTACCGCGGAAACTACCGGCGCAGGGGAAGCAGCTTCGGGTTTCTCTTCCTCTTCCGGCGCGAGACGCAGGAGCTTTCGACGGCGCTGGGCCGCGTCGATGGCAGCCGCCTGGGAACGCTCGGCGAGCTGATCCATATCCTTCTGGATCGCGGTTTCACCTGCCGAAACGGTTTCGGGCGCGGGGCTGCTCTTCTGGATGAGGCCCTGCTGGCGCTTCTTGATGAACCCCTCCATCTCCGCGATCATCTTTGTGGCGCCTGCCTTGCTGAAGGCGATGAGCGCTTTTTCGTATTCCGTCTTCTTCGAGTAGACGAGCCCCAGATAGCCCTGGAGCCGCTTGGACTCCCCGCCGGAGTTGATGGCCGTCCGAAGCGCGGCTTCGGCGTCGTCCAGCCGGTTCGCCTTGATATAGACGAGCGCCAGATTCACGTAGAGCGTGGGCTCGCCGGGTTTGGAGAGAAGAAGCTGTTGGTAGGCGTCGATCGCCTCTTCGCTCCGGCCGAGCTTGTAAAGGCAGCTCGCCCGCAGCGAAATGGCTTCGATGTTGTCCGGCTGGAGGGCCAGGGCGTGTTCGAGCTCCTCGCACGCCTCGGCCACCTTGTCCGCTTCGAGAAGGTCGGACCCCCGGAAGAGGTGGTAGAAAAAGCCACCCCCGCTTTCGACTCTTGCTTCGGCACTGCCCATGTGCGTGAGACTACCTGCCCGGCCCGGCGGTTGAAGGGACGCGGGACATTTCTAAAAAGCGTCCGCGGAACTGGTCAGCATTACGGGTTCGCGCCGCTGCTGGACTTTTCCCTTGGCCGCGGCCGTGGCTTTGGCCTGGGCTTGATAAGCCTTGTAGTACTGAATGACTTTGCGGACGTAATTCTGTGTTTCAGGATAGGGGGGAATCCCGCCGAAGCGATCGACGGCGTTGGGCCCCGCGTTGTAGGCTGCCAGGGCGTGGACCATCCGGCCGCCGAAGCGATCGACCAAGTGGCGCAAGTACTTGACGCCGCCCTCCACGTTGTCGAGGGGTTCGTAGGCGTCGGGGACGTTCATCGACTTGGCCGTATCAGGCATGAGTTGCATGAGCCCCATGGCTCCCTTTCGGGAAACGGCAAGCGGGTTGTAGTTGCTCTCAACCTTGATGACGGCGCGGATCAAATCGGTGTCGATGTGGTGCTTCTTGGATAACCGCTGGACGTGCTGGACAAGCTCGAGATGATCGAGCGCGTCCATGTGGAGATCCGTGTCTTCCTCCCCGGAAGAGTCGGCCTCCTTGTAAAGCTGCCACTTTTCGCTTTTCTGCCGGTCGCTAAAATGAAGGGAACCGTCGGCGCTCCGATAAACAAACATGTCCGCCTGCGCGGCAGATACGGCAGACAAAGCGAGCGCCAGCCATAAGATGGCTAGGAGCTTCGTGGACTTGAAGAACCCTCCCACGATCTCACCCTTTCCGGAACAGAGGCAGCGAGAATTGTAGACGGAAAACCCCTAAAGTTACAAGGACTTGCCGTTGCCCCACGGCTCGCTCAATCTGGGCGCGGCGGGAGAGGCATTTGCACCCCGCCTCCAGTAGGGACCGGCCCATACATCCATGGAACACCGCTCCGACTTCCTCGTTATCGGCTCCGGCATCGCTGGGCTTTTCTTCGCCCTCCGGGCGGCGCGTCACGGGAAAGTCATCTTAACGACCAAACGGGAAATGACCGAGAGTTCGACCCGCTACGCCCAGGGCGGCATCGCGAGCGTGTGGAGCCCGGACGACAGCCCCGAGAAACACGCCGAAGACACCCACCGGGCCGGCGCCGGCATCTGCCACCCGGACACGGTTGACCTCGTTGTCCGTTCGGGGCCCACCCTCGTCCGGGAGCTCATCGAGAAATGGGGCGTCCAATTCTCCCGGATGAACGGCGGGGAGATCGCCCTCGGGCGCGAAGGGGGGCACTCGGTCCGCCGCGTCCTCCACGCCGAAGACCAGACGGGCCGGGAGATCGCAAGGGCCCTTCTCGAAGCCGCCCGGACCCACCCCAACATCCAGATTCACGAATACGCCTGCGCCATCGATTTGCTCACGAGCCGCAAACTCGGCGTCCAGAGCCAGCCCAACGCGTGCCTAGGGGCCTACATTCTCGAAACCCGGACGGGCGAAGTGCATACCTACGCCGCTACGGCGACCCTGCTCGCGACAGGAGGGACCGGGAAAGTCTACCTCTACACCTCGAATCCCGATGTGGCGACGGGTGACGGCATCGCCATGGGTTTCCGGGCAGGCGTGTCGGTGGCAAACATGGAGTTCATCCAGTTCCACCCGACCTGCCTCTACCACCCCCAAGCCAAGAGCTTCCTCATCACGGAAGCCCTGCGGGGCGAAGGGGCCATCCTGCGGACACCCGGCGGCGCTGCTTTCATGAAGCGCTACCACGAAATGGCCGACCTGGCGCCGCGTGACATCGTGGCCCGGGCCATCGACACGGAGATGAAGCGCTCGGGGGCGGAACACCTCTTCCTCGACGCGACGAAGCTCGGAGGAGATTTCCTCGAAAAACGCTTCCCCCACATCACAAAGACCTGCCGGGAGTACGGAATCGACCCGGCCAAGCAGCCCATCCCCATCGTCCCGGCAGCCCACTATTGCTGCGGAGGGCTGGTCACCGACCCCTGGGGCGGGACGTCCATCGAAGGACTCTTTGCCACGGGAGAATGCGCCTTTACCGGCCTCCATGGGGCGAACCGCCTGGCTTCCAACTCCCTCCTTGAAGCCCTCGTCTTTGCCGACCGGGCAGCGACAAAAGCGGGAGAACTCGTCCAGGAGAAAAAGGCGCCCTCCCCGTCTATCCCCGCCTGGAACCCGGGCGGCGCGGGCGAGCCCGACGAACTGGTTGTTGTCACGCACAACTGGGACGAAATCCGGCGGTTCATGTGGGACTACGTGGGCATCGTCCGCTCCAACAAGCGCCTCGAACGGGCGCGGACGCGAATCCACAACCTGCTCCTTGAAATCGACGAGTACTACTGGAACTTCAAGGTGACGCAGGACTTGATCGAGCTACGGAACATCGCCCTCGTGGCGGACCTCATCATCCGCTGCGCCCAGGTCCGCCAGGAGTCCCGGGGGCTCCACTACAACGCCGATTACCCCTACACGGACGACGCCCACTTCAAGAAAGACACGGTGGTAAAGCCGTAATTCAGAAGTAGCGTTGAATTTCGATCTGGATAAAATGTTCGTTGCGTAGTAGGCCGGATCGTCGGCGTGCATGTTCTTTTTAAGGCGCCGCATGATCTCGCTAAAACTGTTTACGTGAACGACCCCGGGCTGGGCACCTGCTGGGATAAGATCCGAACGAGAGTGAGGGGCGTGGCAGCGTGAGGGCCACCGGTGCCCAGCATGGGCTTCCTGCGTCTGCGGACATGCCGGACATGCCGCCAGCGCCCGGTGGTATTCCATCCGGTTCCGGCGGGCCTCCCGCAACTCACTTACCCAGGCCCTCTCAATGACCGTCCTTCGCCCGCCCGTGTAGACTTCTTTCGGCGTCGCCCCGCGGAAGACGGCATGAGGTGTGACCCCGTAGGTCGCGCAACAAAAGTCGAAAGATTCCATCGCATCGTTTTACCGGTGCAAGCGCACCTCAGAAACTCCAGCGCATTTCCGCAAACGCCATCGCATTGTCTTCCAGAAAGCCGAATTGGGAGACGTTCTCGCCCTTGTAGATTTCTCCCCCGACCGTGGCCTTCCATTCATCTGTCAGGTCATAGGTCAGTTTTGGCCGGAGAAACCAGTTAGTTCTTTCGAAGTTAATGGCATAGGTCAGATCGAGGTCGAGTGTATCGCTCCACCACTTCTTGTTGAATCGCACGGATACACCGTTTTGCCATGTGTCCAACTGACTTGTGAACAAGGCGTTGTATTGGGCTAACTGGTCATCCGGGAGCCCCAAAACCGTCTCGTACTTATGGAATACCCTCCTTCCATAATACTGGACAATCAGGTTGGTACTGTTCCCAAGGTCCTTTTCGATACCAAAAACATAGAAAGCGTGGGGGGTTTGAATGTCCCTGCGCCGGCCTTTGGGATTTTTTGTATGAACGTACGCACCTTCCCCACGAAATCCCCAGCTTCCATGGATATACACAAAATCCGCTCCCGCGCCGTGTATACGGTGGTGCGAAAGCCCGACAACCGTCACCGGTGGAGGCGGGACGATCAGATTTACTTCCGGCAGTTTGTTGAAGCCGGTAAAATAGTTCACTGACCACTCAATATCTCCGCCGGACTGGTCCAGTTTGAAACCTAACTCACCGTTTTCGATTTCCATATCCGGAAGCTGCCGCTGAAACGATATTCCAGGAACCGAGGGAAGCGGAATCACGCTGGCCGTTGGCACTGGTTGCCAGACGCCTGTCACGCGGAAACCCTTGGGAAGGTAGTAGTCCGCTTTGACGCCGAAGACGCCGATTCGCTGATCGAAAGGATCCGGAAAGAGAAGCGTCAGATTTCTTGCGGAGAGCCAATCGGTGGGATTGATCTCATCGGCCCGGCCCCAAACAATGATCTGCTTGCCGACCCGGAGTTCCAGGTCCCCGGCGTAGAGGTGGACATAGCCCTCGCGCAATTCCAACGTGACATCTTCGTAGAGCGTCTGGGTTCGCCCATCCCAATGGCTTGGCATAGTCGAATGATTCAGGTCTTGCGCCATCACCCGGGCTTCGCCATAGAGCCTGACGTGATCGCCAAAGCTGGGCTCCGACTTGAGAACAAGATTAAGGCCGGGAAAGTGCCGGTCCTTGGTTAGAGATTTGTCTGAACTAAAATAATCAAAAGCGGCATAACCGTGGATCCCCGCGTCCTTGAAGGGGTTCCACAGTTTCATGAACGGGGTTTCGCGGCCCTCTGGAATTGGATCCGGACCGTCCTCCGCAGCCGCGGCGGCCGGGAGAGACGCAAGGATGATTCCGAGGAACAGCAGATTGCGAAAATTAAACGTCATCTGCACGGTTCTAGCGCTTAAGGTAACGTTCGCTGAATGTGTCTTCCGGCACACCCACATTCACCTTGATCTCATCGAAAGAAATTTCCGTGACTCCTTCTGTCTGCAAATTCTTCATCCGAAGCGACTTCGCCATCCAGCGGCCGAGCTTTGAGTCCGCCTCGAAAAGGCCGCTCGCGCTAAATTCTTTCAGAGGGCGCCCTGCAAGGTCAGCGTATTCACCTTTAACGGTCATGTAATTGTCAGTCCGGATCCACTGGGTTCTCTTCCCGTAGCCGGTGTTGCGTTTTATGTCTTCCGACGCGGGAACGGACTCGACCACGTAACAATTGTGCTCGCCACACGGCTCAGTCTTCACGAGCGTGTGATTCCAGTCCTCCACCCGCGGGGTAATCACGTCTCCGTAAGAGAAGTCCGATCCCATGAAGCTGTCTCGCTTGTTCGACGCTACAAGCCTCCGGACCTTCTTGAGGGCTGGAAGATAAACCCAGATATCGTCGTCTCCTCCAGAGTGTTCCCGGGTCAGGGTAGCCGTACCGCGCACGTCCGGAGGGCTCAAAAATTTCGCCACCCGCTCCTGATCGATCCCGTTGGGAAGGAGCTTGGAGAAGGACTCGACCTTACGCTCCCGCCGGATCCCTCTCGCATCAATGAGTACCATGGTCATTCCGGACTCAGAGTCGGTAAGCTTTCCGACCATGAAGTTCTTCTTCATGATTTCGGTGACGTCGGGTGTCCCCGCATCTGGGGCAGTGTCCTCCGCATGAGCCGAAAGACTCACGGAAACGGCGAGCCCAATGCCGAGGACAATCATTACCGTTCTAAAATTGCGCATTGCATACCTCCTCAAGAGCAGCAAGACATCCGGTTTATTGGTCCTTCTTCGGTTTCAGAAAAAATGCCTTCGGCCGCACGTGTTTGATCAATGCCGGCAGTACCGTGATCGCTCCCAGGGAACTGATGACCATCGCCAGCGCCACCAGAAGGCCTAATTTCCGGTGGAACCCAAATGGTGAGAGCGCCAGGCAGAGATAACCCGCTGTAATCGCGCTGGATACGAAGAATACCGCCTTACCTGACGTGCGCATGGTGCTAAGGAGAGCTTCATCGAAGGCCTGGCTCTTACGGAGTTCTTCTTTGAGACGGAAGATAAAATAAAGGGCATAATCAGCGCCGATGCCCACAGCCATGGGCAGGATGGCCGAGGTTCCTATGTCCAGATTGGCGCGGAAAAACCCCAAGGCCGCAAACTCCCCGAATACCGCAAGAATGAGCGGGACGGTTACAAGCAAACCCGCGACGAGTGAGCGCAGGACAAGCGAAGCCAGAACAACCACAATGAGCCAGATCTGGGCGATGTTGCGAATCTTCCCTTCCACCATGACGTGGTTGAGCGCGTCGGCTGAGGCCACCGAACCGGCGATCTTGACCTCATAGCCGGGCGGAAAATGCTTGGGGATGTAATCCTGTACTTTTCGAATGATCTCATCAGCGACTGCCGTGTTGTCCTTCTTCATGAAGGTCTGGATGATCGCCTTGTCATAGGTTTTTGTCACGTACGCATCAAAATCATCCGGTCCCCCGGAGATGGAATACAGAAAAAGGTATTGGGCAATGAGCTCCTGCGAGTCAGGAATTCTCTCGAATTCGGGATCATCGGCATTCATCGCTTTGTTCATTTTCTTGAGGAAGTCGACAATGGATAGCGTCTTGCCGACGGCTTCTTGCTTGCCGAGGAGATCTTGCAGGCCCTCCATGGCCTTAAGGACTTCCGGGTTCTTGAGCTTGTCGGGCTCCTTGCCGTCGATGACAAAGAGAAGGCTGTTGGTCCCCGCAAACCGGTCATTCAGCCAGGTATCGTCTTGGTAGAACTGGTCCTTGGGGCTGAAATAGGGCTTGAGGCTGTTGTCTATCTTTACCATGGACGTGCCGTAGCCCCATGCGCCAAGGGCCACCACTGTCGCTCCAATGATGGCCTTGCTGCCAGAACCGCTCACATAGGGTGCAAGCCATTCGAGCGCCCCATCGAGATATTTTCTTTCGGCCGACTCGGCCTGTGCTTCCTTGTGCTTCGGCGCGGGCAGCATCGCCCGCAGGGCCGGAATCATCGTCATTTCGATGACCAGAACTGAAAGAATGCCAAGACCGGTGAAGAGCCCAAACGTGCGGATGGTCGTGGTCTGGAAGGTCATGAGCGAAAAGAAGGCGAGCGCGGCAATGATGCCCGTGGTCAGCATGACGGTTCCCACCTTGATGGTAGACTCGATCACCGCCGTCTGATTGTCCTGACAGGCGGCATATTCCTCGTAATACCGCTTGAGTATCTGAACGGCGTGCCCGGCTCCCACGGCCAGGATCAGAATCGGCGTGGTGGCGTTGAAGGGATCGAGTGCGATACCCACGATTCCCATCAACCCGAGTCCCCACACGACAGCCAGCAGGGCTGTTAACAACGGAAGAAACAGCCCCTGAAGGGTGCGGAATGCTTCGAAGTGAACTAGGCCAATGACGATGACGGCAATAATGAAATAGATGGCCATGCGTTCCGAGTATTTCGCCATCCACGACGCCGCTACCGGGAATCCCGAATAATGAATCTCCACCGAGTCATCCCGCTCGTCTTGCACGACTTCTTCAATCGCCTTATGGATCGAAGGAAAATCAGGCAGCTCCGGATTGAAACGGAAATCGGCCAGAATGGCAGCCGTCCTCCCATCCTTGGAATAGATCGAATTAGCAAACAACGGATTCCGGAAGAGCTTGTCCTTGAGTTCTTGCATCTCCCGTTCGGTGGCCGGCACCGTTTCCATGAATGGCGTCACTATCATCCCATCTTCGGTCCCCAGAATATCCTTTGCCCGGTTTGCGGAGATTGAAAGGACGTTGGCCCGGATGATTCCAGGAACCAGGAGCAGGTTGTCAGTAATTCGCTGGATTTTCTCAAGAACGATGGGCTGAAAAATATCGCCTTTCTTCGGTGCGATTCCGATCAATGCAATGTTTTTCCCTCCAAAAATATCATCGATTTCGTTCTGGGCTTGAATGTACGGATGGCCCTGGGGAAGATTCTTGTCCGGGTCTACTTCGACGTGGAGATTCCCGAGATTCACACCCAGATAGACCGAAATCACGCCCAGGATGGCCACCACCGCAACGCGATACCGGACGATCACTTCAACATAGGACCGCAACATTTTGGATGCTCCTTACGAATTTGTAATTCCGCTTTCGCTTTTAGTGGTTGGGAAGTGGGGACCCGTAGAAAAGCCGGAGTGCAACTTCTGCGAGAACAACGGCGGGGCGTGGCTCAGGCCGCTGAACCTCCACGGTCAGGAGTGCATTCAGAATTCCGCTGAGCTTGAGCGCCAGATCCTCACTGGTAGCCCCCATAAACTCACCCGCTGCCAGGCCAGCCTCAAAGGTCTTTACAAGTCCGGTCTGATAACGTTGATACTTCGCCATTACGTCCCGCCCGAACTGCGCCTGGAGGCGCATTTCAAAGCCGAGAGTCTCATTGACGAAGAGTTTCAGCAGCAGGGGATTCTCCTCAAAATAGGAGAGTTGCTCACGGACCGCATCCTCGATCCTTTGCCTGGCCCGGCCTGTCCCCCTCAATACGGCCTCTACCCGGTCCAGGAGTTCGGCCAAGTGCTGGTCGAGCATTTCCTGATAGAGCGCTTCTTTGCTCGAAAAATGAAGGTAGAGCTTTCCCACGGAAAACTCGGCCGCTTGGGCCACGTCCCGCATGGTGGCCGTGTGAAAGCCTTTTTCAACGAACACCTGCATGGCGGCATTCAGTATGTCGCTGCGATGGCGGGCTTCCTCAGCTTCTTGGCGCGCTTTGCTGGCATAGCGTGGCATACGGCAATATTATGAACATATGCTCATTATGTCAATATATATTCATAATTGATCCCGTTTGGATCCTTTCGGCTCCTCGAAGCGGGCGAAGTAGACATCATCATGGCCCCCGAGCAGGACGTCCCTGGGGGGTTCTACAAGCAAAAAGGGCTCGATGTTTTCCAGGTCTGCATCGTCCGCCAGGGGCACCCCGAAGTAGGGAAGCGCCTGACGATCAAGGAATTCCTCTCGATCCCTCATGTCATGGTGAACATCCCCGGTACGGACGTCTCGGGCATCGACCAGGCCCTGGCCGCCAAAGGCCTCTCGCGCCGCATCGCCGTGCGCGTTCCTTCGTTCCTCGCCGTGCCATGGATCATCGCCAAGTCCGATCTGATAGCGGTCCTTCCGGACATGCTGGTGGATCAGGTAGGGCCCCTCCTCCCCGTGGACGCCCACCCCATGCCCCTGCCCGCTCCGCAGCTCGCCGTGTTCATGTACTGGCACGAGCGGACCAATAACTCGCCCGCCCACCAGTGGATGCGCTCCCAGATCTCCGAACTCGCCGCGGAGATGGAGCACTCCCTCACATTCCGGAAGGCGGGATGAGCAGCGTGTAACGATTTAATGATCGAAATGTCATGATTCGTTACATTCGGGCAATCGTGCCAAGACAAATTAATCAATAAAATCAATTAGTTGGCTAGCGACCCCTCTGGCACGACTTTGGCTCTCTTACGGACCAACCAGTCCGGGAGGAGAGTCGTCATGAAGCGTGTTGCCGTTATTCTCGGAGCCTTTTTCGCCCTCACTTTTGGAGCCAGCGGGTCCGCCCTAGCGGGAGGTTCCAAGCCACCCCCAACCAAGTATCCCATCGTCCTGTGCCACGGCCTTGGCGGCTTTGACGAGATGTTCGGCGTCCTCGATTATTTCTGGGGGATCAAGTCCGATCTTTCCGGCCAGGGCTACAAGGTTTTTGCGACGGAAGTCCCCTCCTTCAACTCGATCCAGGTCCGGGGCGACATCCTCGCCGACCAGATCGAAGACATCATCGCCATCACCGGCAAACCCAAGGTGAATCTCCTGGGCCACTCCATGGGCGGCCTGGACATCCGCTATGCCGCCAAAGTTCTTGGCTCCACGAAAGTCGCGAGCGTCACCAGCATGGCGACACCGCACCGGGGCGCCGTTGGCGCGGATTTCGCCCTTCTCCTCATCAACAATCTGAATCCTGGCGGCATTACGACCGCTCTCCTCAACGCCCTGGCCGATCTCTTCGGCGGCGTCGTGACAAACAACAACCTCTCGCTCCCGCAGGACGCCATGGCGGCGCTCACCAATCTTTCGAGCGCCTACCTCGCCTCCTGGAACCAGCAATTTACGAACGTCCCCGGCATCTACTACCAGAGCTGGAGCGGCGCGAGCGTCTTCAACGTTTCTCTTGATCCGACGGACGCGCTCCTGGCAGCCACGTCCATCCTCTTTGGCTTCGAGCCCAACGACGGCCTTGTGGGCGTAAACTCGGCCGGCTGGGGAACGATCCGAAACCTGAAGCTCAATGCGAACCACCTGGACGAGGTAAACCACCTCTTCGGATCGACGGGGCTCTTCGGCTTCGACGCCAAGGGCTTCTACCGGAGCTACGCCAGCGATTTGCAGAAGAAAGGCTACTAGAGATTCTGACGGCCGCCCCGCGGGGCCGTCCGGAACTGCGGGAACCGCCCCCTCTTGGGGGCGGTTTTCTTTTTAGGCGTGATGCTCTCGCACGAACCAGAGCAGGATTGATGCCGCGAGGGCGAATCCCGCTCCCGTGAGAAACGCTACCGGGGCACCGAATTTCTCCCAGAGAAATCCGAAGAGGAGATTGGCTGGGAGCACGGCAAACCCTACCGCGCCGCTCAAATAACCGTAGGCCGTCCCCCGAAGCGTTGGAGGAACGAGCACGCTCGTCCAGGCCCTTTCGGCCGGCTCGGTAAGCCCGAAATAAACCCCATAGAGGAGGAAGAGCGCGATGAGGGTTTCTGGCGATTCGATGAACCCGAAACAAGCGTAGAGAACGGCATAGAGAATCCACCCGCCGAGGATGAGCGGCCTTCCACCGATCCGGTCGTACAAAACACCGCCCGCTCCCGTGGACGCCATCTTGACGGCGCTGTGCGCGGCCCACAGAACGGCGACCCAGTGATCTTCCACGCCCGCCTTCGAGAGCCGGAGGAGAAAAAACGAATCGGCCGAGTTCCCGAGGGTGAACAGGATGAGAGCCGCGAGG
>JBFLVN010000072.1:0-14465 GCA_040758475.1 Bdellovibrionota bacterium | reverse complement strand
GCCGTCCTTCCCGCCGTTCTTGCCCAAGGGGGAAGCCGGGTGGACCTGCTCGTCTACGGAGGAAACGGAGACCGGGCGGATTCCCTTCCCTCCTACATCGAGTTTTTCTCTCCCGGCGAAGTGTGGGACTTGTCGTGGGAAATTCTCCCGCGCCGTTGGCCCGGTGAAGGAAAAAATCCGAGGGTCGAATTGATTCCCAAGGACCGCTGGCGCACTCAGGGAACTTCCGGCTGGGCCCTGCTCGTTTCGGAAGGGGAGAGCCGCTTCCTTCTCGATGGCGCCCCCGGCAAGTGGCCCGCCGGGTGGGCGGAAAGATGGCGGGAGAAGCCCCTTGCCGTTCAACTCTCGCCCCGGACCCTTTCGAGTGCTTCAAGCCGCTGGCTTCTTGCCCGGGCCCGGCCGGAGGTCCTCCTTCTTCCGAAGCGGAGATCGGCGCGAGAGTTCTCCTTCGGGGGCGAAATCGTCGCTGGAGGCTGGGCGAGGATTGAGATGAGCAGGGAGGGGATAGAGGTAGAGAGGGCGGAGTGAATCCCCCCCTCCCCCAATGCTGGGGGAGGGGAAGAGCCGATCCAGAAAGAGGGTTTGCGGCAGGATTAACCCTCTCTCTCCCGTTGACTTTGGCGTCAATGAGGCCGTAGGGTTTTGGGCGCGCCCGCTTGGGTGCTTGAGGGAGGGGGGCTCGGCAGGGCCTTTTCCGCCCTTTGAGCCCCCCGTTGGTCCTTCCCCCGGGTCTGGACCCTTCCCGAATCCACTGACGCACATGGCCGATCCAAAGACACGCCTCGACTGGTTTCTCTCCCGCCGCATCCACGTCGTTACGGGGAAGGGGGGCGTTGGGAAAAGTACCCTTTGCGCGGCGCTCGGCCTCATCGCCGCCCGCCACGGCCGCCGGGCGGTGATTCTCGAAACCGATACCAAAGAGCGGATGAGCCAGCTCTTCGAGATCCCCCCTGTGGGATACCGCGAAGTCGAGGTGTACCCCAGCCTCTACGCCAAGAACGTGGACCCCGACCACTCCATGGAGGAATACGTCCTCCGGTTCGTCCGCTTCCAGGCGGTCTACGACGCGATCTTTAAAAAGTCCTTTCTCCGCCACTGGGTCCAGAGCATGCCGGGGTTCCGGGAGTTCGTCGTGCTCGGGAAGATCTGGGACATGGGACAGGCCATGGACGGCCGGAGCCCCGACTACGACCTCATGATCATCGATTCCCCCGCCACGGGGCACGGCGTCTCCCTCTGGCAGCTTCCCGAATCGACGCGCAAAGCCGTGGGCGGCACGGGGCCCATCGCCCACTACGCCGCCAAGATGCGTGATTATTTCGCCGATCCCGGGAACACGGCCTACCACGTGGCGACGATCCCCGAAGAGCTTCCCTACGCCGAGACCTGCGAACTCGTGGCGGCCCTGCGTGACAAGATGCACCTTCCGCCGGGATTCCTCCTCGTAAACCAGATTCCTCCGGCGCCCTTCCACCCGGAAGCGCGGCCGCTCTTCGAAAAACTTTCGGGCAAGACTTCCGAGCGCGAGCACCTGGACCGGCAAGTGGGCCGCCCCGGGATCACGCAGGCCCTCGTCCGCGCGGGCATTTCCCAATCGGCGCGCCACGCCCAGGCGGCGAGTTATTTGGACAAACTGGCGGCCCTCGGCCTCACCACGGTCCGCCTCCCGTTCGTCTATGCCAAGAGCTACGCCAAGACCGCCGTGGAAGGGATCAGCCTTTCCCTCGAAACCGAACTCGGGAGGCCTTTGTGAAAAACCCCCGCGAATGGGTCGGCGGCCGGAACATCGTGGTTTGTTCCGGGCCGGGCGGCGTCGGGAAGACGACCGTCTCGGCGGCCATCGCCCTGGCGGAAGCCCGGCGGGGGCGCAAAGTACTCGTCCTCACGATCGACCCGGCGAGGCGCCTGGCCAACGCTCTGGGGCTCGAACGCTTCGAGAGCGACGTGCAGCGGGTTCCGAAAGAGAAGCTCGGCGGCAAGTTCGAGGGTGAACTCGACGCCATGATGCTCGACGTGAAGGCCGAGTGGGATTCGGTCATGCGCCGTTACGCCCCCGACGAGGGGACTTTGGGGCGCATTCTTCAGAACCGGATGTACCAGTACATCTCCGACAACCTCGTGGGCGCCCAGGAATTCATGGCCATGGAGCGCCTCCACTACCTCCATTCCCAGGGGAAGTACGATTTAATTGTTCTCGATACGCCGCCCACCAAGCACGCCCTCGATTTCCTGGAAGCACCCCGGAAGCTCTTCCAGTTTTTGGAAGACGGCGCTTTCGTCAAGGTGTTTCTGGACTCGGGCCGGCGTGGAGGCATCCAGCTCCTCAAGATGGGGACGGCCGCCGTATTCCGGATTCTGGAGCCCATCATCGGCAAGAACGTCATTCAGGACATCGGCGAATTCGTCCGCTCCATGGAGACCTACTACGAAGGCTTCCGCCAGCGGGCCCGCGCGACGAACGAGCTATTAGCGAGCGAGAAAACGGTTTTCTTCCTCGTTACCGCCCCCACGCCCTTGGCTCTTTCGGAAACGCGCTACTTCCACCAGCGTTTGATGGAGGCGAAAATCCCCTTCGGCGGTTTTGTTTTCAACCGCGTCCACGGCCACGCCCCGGGGACGGCGGAGGATTTGGAAAAAGCCCGGGAGACGTTCACGAACCCCGAAACCAAGGCCCGGCTCCTTGGGAAGATCGAAGGCGACCCCGCCCTGGGGCGTGAGTGGGCTTCCCTTGTGGACCGGCTCGGGACCAATTTCCTCAATCTCGAAACCCTGGCCGAAGTGGAAGAAAAGAAGATGACTGGCCTCTCCGATCTCCTCTCGTCCGATCAATTCGTCGTCCGCGTGCCCATCTTCGACCAGGACATCCACGACCCGGCGGGCCTGGAACTCATCAACAGCCATCTTTTCCAGAATTAGTTCCCGTTTCCCTATCCTCAAGGAGAGCAAGAAGATGAGCCGAAGAAATCGGATTTCCCGGATTCTGTTTGCCATCGGCGTTTTTCTTCTCATCGCGGGAGATCTCCGCGCCGAGGACATCAAGACCACCTGGAAGGACGGCCTCCAGTTCGAGGCCGAAGGGGTGGCCAAGGTCCACGTGGGGGGGCGGGCCCAGTTCGACGCCAACATCGTCTCGGCCAACGACGAGATGGAAGCCTCCAACGGCGGACAGCCTGTGCTGGATACCTGGGGTTTCCGGCGCCTGCGGCTCCAGACGGACGGGACCCTCTACGAGCATGCCGAGTTCAAGATCGAAATCGAGTTCGGGAACGCCGGGGCCGAAGTGGTGGACGCCTACCTGGGGCTCACGGGCGGTCCGGCGGGGTCGAGCCTCCGGGCGGGGCACATCAAGGAGCCCATCAGCCTCGAAGAAATTACGAGCGACAACTACATCACGTTTTCCGAACGGGCTCTTCCGAACATCTTCATCCCCTCGCGCAACGTGGGGTTTCTCTTATCGGCTACGGACATTCTGGAAGGCGACAAGATGAGCGCGGCCACGGGCGTCTTCAAGGACGTGGATTCGGACGCCCGCTTCGGAAACGACACGGCCGAAGCCAACGATTCCAAGTTCTCCTGGACCACGCGCCTGACGTTCGCCCCCATTCTGGAAAACAAGGGCGAGACGCTCGTCCACTTGGGCGCGGGCTTCAGTTACCGGGAAGCCAACCAGAACAAAGTGACCTACTCGACCCGCCCCGAGATCGGAATATTCTCCGTGGCTAATTCGGACACTACCGCTGTTCCTGCCATTACGGGTAATGCCATTTCCGGGACGACCATGAGTACGGGAAGCCTTTCGGCCGTAGAGAATACCCACGTCTACGATTTCGAGGTGGCTGTGGGCTTCGCGGGGGCGCACCTTTCAGCCGAGTACATCGCCAACACCGTTCATCGGACCGGTTCGGGTTCGAGTTGCGCGGCCGCGAGCGACGATTGCCTTTTCTGGGGCTATTACGTGCAGGCCGGTTATTTCCTCACGGGCGAATCACGGCCCTACTCCAAGGGAATTTGGGGACGGGTGAGGCCCAAGAACACGCTCTTCCAGGGCGGTGGCTGGGGAGCCTGGGAAGTAAAGGCCCGGTACTCCCATCTCAACCTGAACGACGCGGCCATCCGCGGCGGCGTGGGGGACGACTGGAGCGCCGGGTTTAATTGGTACTGGAACGCCAATTTCCTCATGCGCTTCGATTACCTTCACGCGGAAGTAAAAAAGACGACGGCGTCTCTTTCCACGGCCGCTACGACGCTGGGCGCCCCGATCCGCCTTCCCGGCGAACTCGACGCCTTCCTCTGGCGGTTCCAGGTGGAAATCTAAGGCCTGAGGGAAAAGGGGAATGGTCATGAAACGGATTGGATGGATTCTGGCGGCGATCTCTCTGGCCGGGCTGTTCGGGGGAACGGCCCGGGCCGAGGATAAGAAGCTCGCCGTCCTCACCGCCGCCAGCATGCGTAGCACGATGGATGAATTGGCGGCCCTTTACAGGAAGCAGAATCCGGGATTGGAAGTCACCATCCAGAGCGGCGGGAGCACGGCCCTGGCCCGCAAGGCCCTCGATCTCCAGCAGCCGGCCGACGTGATCGTGCTGGCCGATGAATCCCTCTTTGGCGATCTTCTCGAACCCAAGTGGTGTTCCTACCACGTCCGGTTCGCCACCGAGCGCGTCGTTCTCGCCTACCACGAAAGCGCTCTGGGATCGAAGGGGATCGATAGAAAGAATTGGGCGCAAGTCCTCTTGAAGGAAGACGTCCGGATCGGGATGGCCAATCCCAAGACCGTCCCTGTGGGATACCGGACCCTCATGGCGTTGAAGCTCGCCGATCTTCTGCCGGGCGGCGGCGGGATCGAGAAGAGCGTTCTGGCCAAAGTAGGAGAGCGCAACCTGCGCTCCGACGTGGCCGAACTCATCGCGCCCCTGGAGACGGGCGCTTTCGATTACGCCTTCGTCTACGGCGCCACGGCCAAGGAAGCGGGTCTCCTGTTCGTCGAACTTCCGCCGGAAGTGAACCTGGGCGATCCGAACCGGACGGAGGAATACGCCAAGGTGAGCGTCGAGATCACGGGCAAGAACCCCGGGGAGACGATCGCGAAAAAAGGCGGGCCGGTCCTTTACGGCGCTTCCGTGGGGAGCGCCACCAAGCTGCCCAAGGAGGCCGAAGGTTTCCTCTCGCTCCTTCTATCGGAAAAAGGCCGCGCGATTTTGGAAAAGCATGGCTTTGGCGTCGTCCGGGATGATAAATACCTTTTCGCAGGGAGCGTTCCGGAAAGCGTGAGGAAGCAAGCCGCGCGTTAAAATATCTGTCTCTCTCTTGCCGGAGCAGGGGTGATTTTTTGCGTTTTGGTAACAATCCCTCCTTCACGAGTCCTTCACAAAAAACGCGCAACCCCGAAAATCTCAAAGACTAAAGCTCCTCTTGCGCCGCTGCTCCGCGGCCAAGGGGTACCCCAACATGAGTTCTTTGAAGAACCTGCGGCTCCGGTACAAGATTTTCGGACTTTCGGCCGTTCTCGCCATGGGAACGTTCGGCCTGTTCCTGGCCTGCGGCACGGACAGTACGGGGAACGTCCCGGCCATCGCCGCGCCGGAGACGGCGCCTCTCTCCGGCATGGCGGCTATCCGGCTGGAGGACGCCGGAGAGACCGGTGCCACCAACATTCCCGACTACGTGAAGGCCCTCGTGGACGCCTATGCCCGGGACGATCTCCCCGAAGGCGTTGAATTCCCCTTGCCCAACGACTTTCCCATCAGCAGCGCGGGCGTGGCGGGCGACGAGGACGGCGACAACGTCCACGTGGCCGACGGCCTTGCCTACAACGTGGTGGCCAAGTGGTTCGATCCTCTTCGCCACGACAACACGGCCGACGCCCCCGTCTACGGGGCGAACAACGACTACATCGCCTATTTCGGCAAGGGCTGGAACAGCGATTGGAGCGGCGACGCCGACCCGGTGGTGCGGAGCGCCCCCCAGTTCAACGGCTCGCCCGACGAGGGGTGGGTGTGGACCAACCACGAGTACGTTTCCGATAAAAGCGCGGCTACCGACCAGCCCCAGGTGGGCGCGGCTCCCGTGGCCGGTTCCCAGTTCCTGACTCTCGCCCAGTGGATGGAAGCGGCGGGAATCCTGGATTTCGACGTGACGAGCAACGCGAATTGGGACCAGCCGGCCGTAAACGCCTACATCGACGAATTCAAGCGCCACGTGGGCGGGAGCTGGTTCAAGGTGAAGCGCGATCCCCTGACGGGCGAATACAAGCTCGTCCAGGATGAAAAGGCCCAGCGCTACGACGCGACCAGTAACACCCTCTTGCGGGTGACCGGCTTTGCCCTCAACGCCCTCGACCACGACGACGCCGGGACCAACCTTCCCGCGGGCGTGGTGGCTGGCATCGCGGGAGATTGTTCGGGCGGCCAGACGCCCTGGGGGACAATCATTTCCGCGGAGGAGAACGTGCAGGATTATTACGGCGATCTCGAAGCCACCTGGAACAACAGCAACTGGTCGTTCGTGACAGGCCAGGGTTTCGATACTGGAGAAGGGATCAGCCCGCCGTTTGCTTCCGACACCTCGATCAACGCCCGGTTCGGGAGGAGCACGGACGTGAATGCCCGCCACGAGCGGGACACGATGGGTTTCCTGGCTGAAATCGACCCAGGCGTGGACCCGGCCAATTACTACGACACGGCGGACGGCGTGGGGCACCGCAAGCTCGGCGTTCTTGGCCGCTCGCGCTGGGAAAACGCGGCCATCGTGGTGGATGCCCGCTGGCGGCTCATTCCTGGGCAGAAGATGGTTGTTTATGCGGGTGACGACCGCCGCAACGGAAGAATCTTCAAGTGGGTGAGCGCCGATCCCTACACGGCCGGCATGACCCGCAAGGAAATCCGCGCTCTTCTGGATACGGGAACCCTCTTCGTGGCCCACTTCGAGGACCTGGACAACGACACGGGCATTACGATCGACGGCGGCGATACGCCCACGGAAAGCGAGCGGGGAACGGGCCGCTGGATTGAACTGAGCACCACGAGCACGGACACGCCCCCCAACCAGACGACGGCCCCCGGCGGCACGGGGAGCCAGAACGTGGGGCAGGCGCTCCAGGACAACGACTACAACGGCATCGGCGCCTTTGTGGACGACAACGATATCCTCTCCGCGCTCTTTACCGCTTCCGCCAAGATCGGCGTGCGGGAGTTGAACCGCCCCGAGGACGTCGAATGGAACCCCATCGACCAGCGGCTCTACATCGCTTTCACGAACCACACGGGCAATACGGCCTTGAACGGCGATGGGGTCGTGACGGCCACTATCGACTCGAGCACTCCCCCTTGCGAGAACGTGGACGACGAGCGTTGCGACAGGGACGAAGCCGATGGGGTCATGTTCCTGTTGGAAGAGGAAAATTCCGCGAACCCCGCGGGCTCCGGCCAGTTTACTTTCTGGCAGGTCTGGGACGGCGTTCAGGGGACCGGGGATTTCGACGCCACCTGCATCGATAACATCATGATCGACCGGGAAGGAGGCGTGTGGTTCGGAACGGACGGGAACTATGGCCGCACGAATTCCATCGGAGATGGAAGCGGCCGGGGCGATGCCCTCTACTACCTGGATTTGAACCCGGCCCACAAGAACGGGGAGGACGGCATCGTCAACGCGAGTTACGGGAAAGGTTTCCGGATCGCCGTGGGACCTTCCGATTCGGAAGCCACGGGTCCGGCCTTCAATTCGGACATGAGCGCCATCTTCTTCAACGTCCAGCACCCCGGGGAGAGCATTCTTAGCAACTGGCCCCAGCCGCCCCTCGTGGAGCGGTAAAGAGGAGCGAACCCCGCCTCCGGAGGCGCCTTTCCGCGACAGGGGAGGGCGCTTCCGGGGTCTTCTTTTCGGAAAGAAAGCGGCGATGCGAATTGAAAAGAAACATGCTGGTTGGGGCGCGCTTCTTCTGGCGGCGTGCCTGATTGTTTTCCTGGCGAACCCCTTCGCCTGCGGGAAGAGCCCGGAGGGGCCTTCTGGCGGTTCTTCTTCCTACGATCCCTTGGCCGCCGCGCGGGCGAGCCTGGGGAAGATCGAAAACCCCGAGGCCACCGTCCCGCCCCAGTGCTACACGAAGACAGAAAGTCTCTCGAACCCCTGCTGGACGTGCCACGCCAAGGCCACGCCCACGAACCACAAGGACGATTGGAAACTTCAGGAAGAATACGCTTTCAGCGAGTTCGCCCTCACGAATCATTGGAAAAATCTCTTCCGCGACAATTCCTCAGCCATCGCGGAAATGAGCGACGAGGAAATCCTCTCCTACGTCCGGGAAGACAACTACACACCGCTTTACGAGTACGCTTGGGGGACCGATTACACCGGCTGGCGGCCCGACCTGGATTTCCGCAAGGGTTTCGACGAGGAAAGCTTTGCCCGCGACGGGAGCGAATGGCGGGCCTTCCGGTACAAGCCGTTCCTGGGAACTTTCTGGCCCACGAACGGGAGCACGGACGACGTTTTTATCCGCTTGCCGCCCATGTTCCGGAGAGATGGGGGAGGAAATCCCTCCCGCGACATTTACAAAATCAATCTGGCCCTTTTGGAAACCTCCTTGGGAACGCCCTGGGATGCTCCTCTTGAACGGGATGTGGGGCCCTTAAACGAGACTCTCGCTGGGTTCGATCTGGACGGAAGTGGAGCCGTGGGCGGCACCGTCACGAAAGTTCGCGCTCTGCCGGCGAGCTACGTGGGCGGCGCGGCGGCCGTCCCCATCCACCGGAATCTCTATCCCCAGGGGACCGAATTCCTCCACACCGTGCGGTACATCGATCCGGACGCTCCTTCGCTTCTATCGGCGCGGATGAAGGAAGTTCGCTACTCCCGGAAGTTCGATTTTCTGGAAGGGTGGGCCATCGCCCGCGTTTACGAGAATGCTTTCAACGAGAAGGAAGAAGGAAAACTTCCTGGTTTCGGCGGCTCACCCCTCATCGGCCTTCGAAACGATTTGGGCTGGCTCCTCCAGGCGTTCATCGAAGACGGGGACGGACGCCTGCGGGCCCAGACGCACGAGGAACACCAGTTCTGCATGGGCTGCCACACGGGCATCGGCGTCACGGTGGATCAGACTTTTTCCTTTCCCCGCAAAGTGCCGGGCCTTGCGGGTTGGGGCTGGCAGGACGCGCGGGGAATCAAGGACGTCCCCCAGGCCGGGCACGGGAAACCCGAAATCCTTACCTACTTCGAGCGCGTGAAGGGCGGCGATGAGTTCCGGGCCAACGCGGAGGTCCTTGGCCGCTTTTTTCCCGGCGGGGTCCTGGACGAGACCGAAGTTCGCCGTGCCGCGCCCGGAGGGGATAAAGACATCGCTCACCTCGTGGCGCCTTCCCGCGAGCGGGCCCTTTTGCTCGACAAAGCCTACCGGGCCCTCGTCTTGCGGCAGGATTTCGCCCACGGCCGGGATGCCATCGCCTCACCGCCCGGGAACGTCCATCCGAACATTCTCAACGGTTCCACCGGCCTTGCCGAAGCGGGCATCGTCCACACGGACGGCGTTCTGTGGCTCGATTGGAACTGGCAGCCGTAGGGATTAAACCCCTTTCATTTGACCCAACTTGCTCCATGATTCATAATGGTCATTGACTTTCCTTTCCCCTCCTTACATTCCGTCCAGCCACGAACCCAGATGACCCAGGTACCCCAGATTTCCAGAAAAAATGACGATCGCCTCGACCGTCTTGCCGGATTGTCCGCTGGCTGGACGGTCTCGTACGGGTTTGGACGGCGCCTCGAAAAAATGATGATCACCTTGCCGGGAAAGATGGCCACGAAAAAATACTTGGCCACCTTGGCCACCTTCGTCGCTTCGGTAGTTTTGAGAGGTTTTAAGGGATTCCCAACACGGCCAAGGAAGATGGCCATGTTGGCCCGCATGGCCACCTTGCCCGGGCAGGTACCCCAGATATCCCAGATTTCCGGAAAATTTACAGGGTGGCTCGCGAACCGCCCCTCCCGGTTCTGTGGAGGCTTTCCGATGCCAGGAGTTGTTAATAAAACAAACGGTGTTTCTGTAATGATTCTAAATAGTTATGAAAATTTCCTTGCATTAAACTGGAACGACCGTTACAGTTTTTAACCGGAGGCCGTTCCCCCCATGGACCTCGATCTTAGCCACGTCCTCGAAAACACCCGCAAAGGCCAGTGGAGCGTCCACGAGTTCGATTGGGACGCGCCGCTCCAGGGCGCCGAAGGGCTCACGAAGGACGAGCTCCGGCAAGCCGGGCTCATGATCCTCTTTACCGCCGGCCTCGAACGGCAGGCGGCCAAGATCTTCGGCCTGTGCGCCAAGCACGTTTCCGACAAGACGGCCAAGCAGATTTACGAGTTCTTCGAGCGCGACGAAAACCGCCACGCCGAAGCGGAAATCCTGATGGCCAGGCGCTACGGCGTCGAGTGGAAGGACCTCCCGCTCCCCACGCGCCTCATGTTCGAGACGATGAAACTCCAATGGGTAAACCCCACGCAGGTGCTCCATGAACTCACGAGCGCCCAGATCGTTTTCTTTGAGATCGGCCTGGACGCCCTGCTGATTCCCGCTCTCAAGCGGACCGTGAACGACCCCTTGCAGGCGGAAGTCTTCCGCCGCATCGACATCGACGAATCCCGGCACCTCGCCATGGATTACTGGCTTTTGGAGCGCCGGGGCCAGGGCCTCGAACCCTCCCTCGACAAGATGGAGCGAAGCGACCTCTGGCGCTTCGTCCCCTTTGCCATCGCCGGGGCGTTCGGCTTTCGCGCCATGACCCGGACGGCCGGGGATTTCATCCGCAAGATGAACGGGCCCGAGAACCAGAAGCGTTTCTGGAACCGGGTGGACGCCATTCCGGAAAGGGCGCCGAGCGCGCCCAAACTCCGGCTTTACCGCCAGGGCCTAAGGATTCAGAAAGACCTCCAACGCATGATGGGACGGTCCGTGGGCCTGCGCCCCTTTGACCACCAATCCTCACCATCGGCCCGGGCTTGAGGGAGCCGAGGAGAGACAAGGGCAAACCAGGGCGGGCAGCGATGTCCGCCTTTGTTTTTTCCTTTGAAAAAAGGAGGGCCTTATGAAGTTCGCCATTCTCTATGAGATGAACACGCCCCTTCCCCACACCCCCTGGCAGGAATACCGCATCTATCAGGAAGCCCTCGAACAAATCGTCCTCGCCGAGGACGTGGGCTTCGATTACGTCTGGGAAGTCGAGCACCACTTTCTCACGGAATACTCCCATTCTTCTTCGCCGGAAGTTTTCCTTGGCGCCGTCACGCAGCGCACGAAAAAAATCCGGATCGGCTCCGGCATCGTCCAGCTCCCCCACCGCTTCAACCACCCGGCCAAGGTGGCCGAGCGGGCCGCCGTGCTCGATATCCTCTCCCACGGCCGCTACGACCTGGGGACGGGAAGGAGCATCACGGAAGCCGAACTCGGGGGCTTCGAGATCGATCCCGTCGAATCCAAGCCCCAATGGGAGGAATTCGTCGAGATCATTCCCAAAATGTGGAAGAGCACGGCGGAAAAGCCCTTTTCATTCAAGGGCAAATTTCTTGATATGCCGCCGCGCAACGTCCTGCCCAAACCCATCCAGGACCCGCACCCGCCCCTCTGGGTGGCGGCGACCCAGCCCATGTCTTTCAAGCAAGCGGGCGAGCGGGGCCTTGGGGTTTTGTGTTTTGGCTTTAACGCCCCGGCGGAACTCTCCACGTGCAGCGAGACGTATTACGGCGAACTCAAGAACCCCCGTATCCCCGTGGGGGATTTCATCAATGCGAACATCGCCGCCAGCGCCCCCATGTTCTGCCACGAGGACCAGCGCACGGCCCGTCTCGCCGGGATGCCCGCCGCGGCGTACTTCAGCATCAAGGCCCTTCAGCTCTTTACGCCCTGGTACGGAAAGGACGTGCCGGGGTACGAGTTCTACACGAGCATGGCCAACAAGGGGCAGGCCAACTTCGGCGTTGGCCGCGACGGAAAGCCCATGGACATGGACAAACTCGTAGGTGACGGAACGCTCCTCATCGGGACGCCCGACGAACTCATCGCCGCCATCGAGAAATACGAGGCTGTGGGCGTGACCCAGATGGTCTTCCTCGTCCAGATGGGCGGACTCTCGAACAAGCAGATCCTCCGCTCCCTCGAACTCTTCGGGAAGGAAGTGATTCCCCACTTCCAGGCCCGGGGCCACAAGATTCCCCACGGCTTCAAGGAGTTTTCGACCAAGGTGAAGGTCGAGCCCCAGGAAGTAGGGGAATTCGGCCTTGAAGAGCATCTCAAAGAGCGCGAAGGAGAGGGTGAACCGGCGAGCCTCCGGCGGATGCGGGCGTAGACCCATTTCTTGAAACAGTAGAAAAGATGGCGGCTTGAGGGGCCTGGCGGGGCGGGTTATGGATTGGAGAGGAAATCAGACCATGCCTCATCCGCCCAAAAACTCCCGCGCTCCCAGACCGGGCAAGCTCGTTCGGGCCATCGCCTCGGCCGCCAAGCGGGGCCCTCGGGGGGATTCGCGCCTGCGGGTCCTCGAAGCGGCGGGAAAGCTTTTCTCCCGCAAGGGTTTTGCCGGTACGTCGGTGGACGAAATCGCGGAAGACGCCGGCGCTTCCCCTTCTTCCATTTATTGGCATTTCAAGGGCGGGAAGGACGACATCCTCCTGGCCGTCATCGAAGAGGCGACCCGCCGTTACACGGAGCTCGTTCTGGACGCCGTTCGCCAGGGCAAGGACACGGCGGAGAAATTCGATATTTTCCTCAAAGCCGTCCTGCGCCAGATGGAAGGGGGCGCCGAGACGATCCGGCTCATCCAGCAGATGGCCTTGGAGCGTTCCAAGGAAGCCCCGGCTGTGCGCGACCGCCTTCGGGCGATTTACCGGATGTTCCGGGAGTCGATCGCCGCCGAGATGCTCCAGGAATTTCCAGTCATGGACCGGGCGATGGCGCTTCGCGCCGCCTGCGTTCAGATCGCCGTCTACGACGGGCTCTTTCTCCAATCCCAGCTCGATCCCGAGCAGGTCGACCTCAAGGCCATTTTTTCCGACATCCGGGCCACGGGAATGGCCCAGATCCGGCAAACGGCCCGCAAGTAGCGTTGCCGCCGCGCCGGGGCGTGTGCTAGAGGTTTTCCCCCGCGTTTGGGGCGCCTTGGCGCCCGTTAAAAACGAAAGGGCCAGTAGCTCAGTTGGGAGAGCGCCACGTTCGCAACGTGGAGGTCGTCGGTTCGATCCCGATCTGGTCCACCAGACTTCGCCTTTTCCCTGACATCTCAAATGCCCGGCGCCGTAGCGCCTGGCCGCCCTCCGTGCTACGTACGTCCCCGCATCCAGAATTCATTCCTTTCGCCGGAGCTCCGGATGGCCCGCATTCTGGTCATCGACGACGAAAAGTCGATCCGCGACACGCTGGAGCTCTATCTCTCCGAGAAAGGGCACGAGGTCTTTTTGGCCAGGACGGCCGAGGAAGGGATCGAACTCGCCGCGCGGGAGCGCCCCGCGCTCCTCATTACGGACAACAAGATGCCGGGGAAGACGGGCCTTGAAGCCCTGCCCGATCTCCTGAACGCGGCGCCCGAGGCGTTCGTCGTAATGGTGACGGCCCACGGCGACATGGAGACGACCATCCACGCCATGAAGGGCGGGGCCCACGAGTTTCTCGCCAAGCCCCTCGATATCCAGCAGCTCGACATCGTTCTGGCCAAGGCCCTCGGCCTCTCGGAACTTCGCGCGCGGCTCGCCGACGCCGAGGCGGTCCGCGAGCGCCATTTCGACACCCAGCACCTCGTGGGCAAGACGCCCGCCATGCAGGCCATCTTCAAGACCATCGGGCAGGTGGCGGGACAGAACGTCACGGTCCTCATCACGGGCGAATCGGGTACGGGCAAGGAACTCATCGCCCGCGCCCTCCACGAGAATTCCCCCCGCGCGGGGCGTCCGTTCGTGGCCGTCAATTGCACGGCTCTGGCCGAGACGCTTCTGGAGAGCGAGCTCTTCGGCCACGAGAAGGGCGCCTTTACGGACGCCCACGCCGCCCGGGCGGGGAAATTCGAGGCGGCCGCGGGCGGGACGCTTTTCCTCGACGAGATCGGAGAAATCTCCCCCGCCATCCAGGTGAAGCTCCTGCGCGCCCTCCAGGAAAAGACCATCGAGCGCGTGGGCGGGAACCGCCCCATCAAGATCGACCTGCGCATCGTGGCGGCGACGAACCGGGACCTTCCGGCGGAAGTGAAGGCGGGCCGTTTCCGGGAAGACCTCTACTACCGCCTGAAGGTCGTCGAGGTGCATGTACCGCCCCTGCGCGAACGCCTCGCCGATTTGCCGCTCCTGGTCGAGCACCTGCTCGGGAAGATCAACGCGGAACTTCACACCCGCATCACGCAAGTCACCGAGCGGGCCATGGACCAGCTCAAGGCCTATTCCTGGCCGGGCAACGTGCGGGAACTCGAAAACGTCCTCACGACCGCGGCCGTGCG
>JBFLVN010000071.1:0-14520 GCA_040758475.1 Bdellovibrionota bacterium | reverse complement strand
GGATTATTATTTCTCCCGCGTGCGGATCATTTACCGGAAACCTTTTTTCACGGGTGAGTCCTTCCACCGCCGAGGAACGCTCTACGAAGCTCCGTCACGGGAAGGAAAGTCCCTCTGCTTTGGAATGGCTTACTACAAAACGGCGGGCGCCCCCTCGACGGACAATCCGCCCTGCGTTGCGCTCCAGCTCTTCACGTCCCCCAAACCCAAGGGTGGAATTACGCGGTTCTAGCTTCCAACCTCATCTACGAAAGTACGTTCGCGCATTCGGCGCAGCCGTAATAGTCGCGGATCTCGTGGGTTTCGCCCGAGACATCGGTGATCTTGCCCTGGAAGCGGCCGCACTTCTGGTAATAACGCCCAAGGGGTCCCAGGCTCACGGCCTTGCCCCCTTCGGGAAAGAACGTGAGCGCGATGCGGCCGTCTTTGTCCGCGGCGCGCCAGGGTTTCGAGGGATCGCGGGGATCGAGTTGGAAATCCACCTCATCCAAGGGGAAGAGCTTGTCCCCCACCCAGAGGGAGTTTTCCGCCCAGTAGGGATCGCCCTTCTGGTCGGCGTGGGCCAGGTCCACTCCCACGAGCCGCCCTTGCGAATCGAATCCGGCGAAATTGAACCACCGGTAGCGAAGGCGTAGCCCCCCTGGATGGAGTTTCAGGTCATCCATGTTCGCCACGTCCCGGTGGGGGTCAAATTTGAAGGAGTCCCCTCCGATCCGTAGCGAGCCTTCGATGGGCATTTGGGCCTTGTGGTTGTAGAGGAAACCGCCGCCTTCGAGGGGCGACATCAGCACGAGGGGCCGGTTTTTTCCCAACTCTTCGTGCCAGCGGAGCCGGCCTTCCACGGCGGGTTTCTTGCCCGACGCCGCGATGGCGACATCGACTTCGTGGAATCCCTGCTCCAGCCGGTGGCGCATCTCCACGCGAAAACCGCGGCCCTCGAAAGAGGTCGTATCGTTCCAGGTGGAAGGGGCGACGCGCACTTGCCGGCGCAGGCCGGGCCGGTCGTGGGAGAAATACTCCCCCGTCCGGCGGTTGTAGCCGTAAAGCACGGCCAGGGAACCCGCCTTCGCGTCCACGACGATGAGGCCCAGGTACCACTCCGGATGGGCAAGGCCCGCGCCCACCCACTCCACCACGAGGGGCGGGAGGGGCCAACTCCCCCCAAGGCCCTTTAGCAACCTGGCGTCCGGGAGGTTCATCTCCCGCACCGGGGCGTCGAACCTTCCCAGGCGCACGAGCCCGTCCTCGACGATCCGGCGCGGCGCCGCCTCCAGGGGGGCGCGAGCTTCCCCCTTATTTTGCGGGAATCGAAAGTAGGCGGAAGGGGAACCGATCATGGGATAAAAGCTCACTCCACCGTCACGCTCTTGGCGAGGTTCCGGGGCTGGTCCACGTCGCAACCCTTCAAATTCGCCACGTGGTAGGCAAGAAACTGGAGCGGCGGGGTCATGACGAACGGATAGAGGAGCGGATGGGTCTCGGGCACTTTGAGGAAAGAATCCCATTTCTCGGAAACTTCCGCCTCTTCGCTCGCAACGACGATCACCGGCGCCCCGCGGGCTTTTACTTCCTCGATGTTGCTCTGCACTTTGGGAAATTGCTCGTCCTTGGGGGCCAGGAACACGACCGGGAAATCCTTGTCGAGCAGCGCGATGGGCCCGTGCTTCATCTCGCCGGCGGCGTTCCCTTCGGCGTGGATGTAGGAAATCTCCTTGAGTTTGAGGGCCCCTTCGAGGGCGACGGCGTGCTGGGTGCCGCGCCCAAGAAAAAGGAAATCCCGCCGTTCGGCGAACTGCCGGGCTATCTTCAGGATCGCGCCGTCGAGGGCCAGGGTCTTTTCCACTTTTCCGGGAAGGCGCAAGAACTCCAAGGCCAGTTCTTTCCGTTCGGCCGGAGAAATCTTCTTGCCTCGTTCCGATAGTTCGAGCGCGAGGACAAAAAGCGCGGCAAGCTGGGCGAGGAACGTCTTCGTCGCCGCCACGCCCACCTCGGGCCCCGCGTGGGTATAGAGCGCCGCGTGAGCGGCGCGGGGGATGCTCGATTCGGGCACGTTCGAGACCGCGAGGGTGTAGGCCCCCTGCCCCCGCGCAAGCTTCAAGGCCGCCAGCGTGTCGGCCGTTTCGCCGGACTGGGAGAGGAAAACGCACAAATCGCCCTTCCCCACCACCGGATCGCGGTAGCGGAATTCGCTCGCCACTTCCGCTTCGGCGGGAATCCCGGCAAGACGCTCGATCCAGATGCGGCCGATGAGGGAGGCGTGGTGGCTCGTCCCGCAGGCAAGGAACAGAACGCGCCGGATTTTCTTCGGTAAGCGAATCTCCCCCGCGCGGGGCTTCCCCTTGGCGGCGTCGAAAAGGGTCCCCAGGGTGTTCACGAGAGCCTGGGGCTGCTCGTGAATCTCCTTGAGCATGAAGTGTTTGTAGCCGCCCTTTTCGGCGCTCACCGGGTCCCAGGGGATCGTGCGGGGCTTGCGGTCGAGTTTTCGCCCCGAGAAATCCTTAAAGGAAAGTCCCAAGGGATTCGCGACGGCCATCTCGCCGTCTTCGAGGACGTAAATCTGCCGCGTGTGGGGGAGAAGGGCCGGGATGTCGGAGGCGAAAAAGGCCTCGCCCTTTTCCTTGCCGTTCCCGGCGACGAGCGGGCAGCCCCAGCGAGCGGCGACGAGCGTGTCCGGGTCCTGGGCGGAAGCCACGACCACCGCGAAAGCCCCCCGGACGCTGGCGAGCGCCTTGCGGACGGCGCTCTCCAAATCGTCCGTTTCCTTGCGGGCCCTTGCCACCAAAACGGCGAAGACTTCCGTGTCCGTATCGGAGGAAAACCGCTCGCCCGCTTTCGTGAGCCGCGCCTTGAGCTCGGCGGCGTTCTCGAAAATGCCGTTGTGGACGACGACGATCCCGTCCGCCCGGTGGGGGTGCGCGTTCTTCTCCGTCGGCGCTCCATGGGTCGCCCAGCGCGTGTGCCCCAGAACGAGCGAGCCCGACAGGTGCGTGCGTTCGAGTTTCCCCTGAAGGCCCGAGAGTTTTCCCGCCGCGCGGACGATTTTGATTTTCTTGCCGGCGACGACGGCCACGCCCGCCGAGTCGTAACCCCGGTATTCGAGACTCTTAAGACCCTCCATCACGAGGGGGACGCCATCCGAGACGCCCCGGTATCCCACGATGCCGCACATGGCGCTATTTCCGTTTCTTGGGTTTTTTCCGGCGGCGCGAAGCCCAGCCGCGGACGTTCACTTGCTTGGTACGCGACAAAGCGAGAGCCCCGGCCGGAACGTTTTCCGTCACCGTCGTTCCCGCCCCCACGTACGCCCCCGCGCCAACGCTCACGGGCGCCACGAGCTGCGTATCCGAACCGATGAACGCCCCCTCTCCAATGCGGGTTTCGTATTTCTTCTCGCCATCGTAATTGCAGGTAATCGTGCCGGCCCCCACGTTGGCCCGGGCGCCGACCCGCGAATCGCCCAGGTAGGCAAGGTGGTTGGCCTTGGCCCCCGGACCCAGGCGGGTTTTCTTGAGCTCGACGAAATTCCCCACGTGGGCGTTCTCTCCCACGTCCGCGCCGGGCCGGAGGTGCGCGAGCGGTCCCACCCGCGCGCCCTTCCGGACGCGGCTCTCTTCGATCACGGAATAAGGAAGAATCCCGGCGCCGTCCTCGATTTGCGAATCCACGACGACGGCGCCTTCGCCGATCCGGCAATTCTTCCCGATCCGCGTATTCCCCCGGAGTGAAACCCCCGGCGCGATGCGAGTCCCCGCGCCAACGGCCACGGTGGCGTCGATCGCCAAACGGTCGGAATCTTCAAGGACGACGCCCGCCCCGAAGAGTTCTTCGATCCGGCGGCGGCGAAGTTCCCTGGACGCTTGCGCGAGTTCCGAGAGCGTGTTCACGCCGAGGCCTTCCTCGTAGCGCTCCAGGCAAAGGGCGTTGGCGCGGCCCTCCGCCGCCGCGAGTTCCAGGAGGTCCGTGAGGTAGAACTCCCGGGCGGCGTTTTCCTTTTTCACGCGGCGGACGTTCCTGCGAAGCCAGGGGAGATTGAAAACCCACACCCCCGTGTTGCACTCGCGAAGCGAAACCTCCCACGGGAGGCCCGTCTGGCGCAGGTCTTTTTCCTCCACGATCCGGACCGGTTTTCCCCGGTGATCGCGGACAAGGCGGCCGTACCCCGTGGGATCGGGCGGCGCAAAGACGAGGACCGAGGCGAGGGCCTTCTTCCTCCGGTGGGCCGCCACGAGGGAACGGAGGGAAGCGGCCGAAAGGAGCGGCGCGTCCCCCATGAGAACGAGAGTTTCCCCCGAGCGGGCGCGGACTTTCCAAAGGCCCGCCCGAACGGCGTCGGCCGTACCACGCGGAACCCTCTGCAAAGCCGCCCGCGCGCCGGATTCTTCAAGAAGCTTCTGGAAAAACCCGGCATGGGCGCCACGGGAATCGAGCAGTTCGGGCGAACCCACGACGATGGTTTCGCGGGGGCGGGAACCGGCCGCGGCGTCCAGCACGTGAGCGAGAAGCGGCCGGCCGGCCGCCTCCTGGAGTACTTTGGGAAGGGCGGAAGAAGCCCCCATTCGGGTGCCCCGCCCAGCGGCCAGGATGAGAACGGAGAGGGAAGGCAACGAGGAAATCCTTCTTGAGCCCGCACGGGGACGGGCGCCAGTTTATCCGCGCGGCGGCAAAAAGGGAGAGCTAGAACGTGGGAACGCGCAGGACGCAGCCGCCCACGCTCGTGGGGCCGAGGAACAGATCGCACCCTTCGGAAACCGTCAGGTAAAGGAACTCCCCGTCCGGCGAAATGGCCATGCCCGCAAGCCGCCCGCGCCCCAAAGGCCTGCCGCCCACCAGCGGCTGCGCGACGGAAATGAACTCACCCGACTGGTTGATCCGGACGATCGCCCCCGTACCCCGGTCGGCCACATAGAGGTCCGAACCCTGGGCCACCTGGGTGGCTGATACGGGAAGGGGCTGAACGGGCGCGACGTCCACCGGCGTATCGAGCAGGCCGCCCACGGCGAAATGGAGGAAGCCCGTCTGGTAGCGGACGCCTTGAGGCGTGTTCGAGGATTCAAGGCCAAGGAACACGGCCGTCACGGAATGGTTCAAGGGATTAGCGGCAAAGAGCGTGCGCGTCTGCGGCGAATAGACCATCCCCATGCGCAGGAACGGATCGCACTGGATGGGAAGACCCGAACTTCCCGCGTACACCTGGTCGCGCTGCCCCTGGGTCCCGTCTTCCACCTGCGCCAGGAGGGAATCGCAGGAACCCGCCGGAGGCGGCGGGGGAACGGCGAACGCCGGGTCGAAGAGGGAATGGAGCGTGCCGATGGGGCTTACCTGGGAAACGCCGCTGTCCAGGTCGATCTGGACGATGCCGCCATCGCCCGTGCTGGCGAAATACGTCGCGTTCCGGGTGTAGTAGTCGAAACCCGCCGTCGCCGCTTCGTTCGCTTGGGCAAGATCGTTGCCGGCACCACCGTAGGCCATGCCGAAAAGCCCATGGCAAAGACCCAAACTCGTCTTCTCATCCTGGTCCGGAGGCAGAAGGGGATTGAGCGTGAAGGGGTCGGTGTCGACGGTCGTGCATGGAACGCAAGCTCCTATCCCCGGGGTGCAAGGCCCAGCGGCTTCGGTCGTCCGCCGGAACGCCACGGGAAGAGCGTCGCTTGGAACAAGGTAGAAATTGCGCTCATCTTCGTCCCCGAAAAAGACGCCCGTCGCCGGCCGGTCGGGTGTGCGGGGCACTCCCGGAAATCCTGGAACGTCCAGGAGGTTTCCGGCTTCGTCCCGTAGCTGGACCCACGGGAACATGGGATAGGGCGAGAGCGGGCCCTCCTGAGCGCCTCCCACTGCCGCGAGATAGGCCACGGGATCGAAAGGCCTTGGGCTCGCCATGCGGCGGTAAGCGAAGGGCTGGCCGTTTTCATCGAGCGGCGCCGCCCGGCCGGCTTCCTGGACCACGGCGAAGGGAGCGGGCTGGATCGCTGGCGAAGGAAGCGGAGCGTTCATCGTAAAACTCACGCCCGAACTCCCCGCGAAGACGAGGCCGTCACGCGCGATGACGAGGCTGGAAGGATTGGCCACGGCCGCCAGGGGGCCCGTCTGTTCCGTGGGAAGAGTGACGGGGTTTAGCGGCGCGGGCGGCACGGGCGGCGCCACGAGGGTAAGCGGCTCCGGACCCGTGGGCAGAAGGGAGAGGGTGAAGAAGCTCAGGAGATTGGCCAGGCCGTTTGCAAGTTCCGCAAGATACGGAAATTCGAGGAAATGCCCTTCGGCGTCCGTCGTCGCACCGCAGACCGGATCGTCAGCGGCGTAAACGCAGCGGGAATTCTGCGTGTAAATGCGGGCGCGTTCGGTGGACAGGCCGTAAGGGCCGGGTACCGGCGTCGTGATGTCCGGCGGATTGGGAACCAGGGTGATGCCGGGGGCACGGACATCGATCGAAAGAACGCTCCCCGTGGCCGATCCCTCCGCCAGGGGGGCGGCGTAATTCCCTGTCGAGGCGACGAGAATCCGCCCTTCGGCGAGGACGCCTTCCGGCGCATTGGTCCCTCCGTTGTCTTCCGAACGGAGGAGGGCGTTCGTGCCGAAGAGCGGAGAGGTGGATTCGAAAACGGGAAGCACCGCCACCGCGCCGACACCCGGAATGTTGCGGGCCAGGATGGCCGCCGGAAGGGGCGAGAAGAAGTTCTTGGCGATCCGCACGACGACGAGGCCGTTTTCGGCGTCCGCCACGTAAGCGAGGTATTCGTCCTGCTGCGTGGTGGAGGCGAGAATCACGGAAAACGCCCGGCCAGGGGTAAAGACGGTGCTCGAAAGAAAGGGCGGCGTGTTCTGGAACGGGGCCGGCTGGCCCAGGATGTCCAGGTCGTCGCGGCCGCTAATATCGACGATCCGCACGTCGCCGTCCGCCAGGACGAGGACGTCCCCCAGCACGTCGATATCCGATATTACGCCACCTGGAACTCCAGGAATGTTCTCAGAGAAAACGGTGACCCCCGTCTTGTCCAGAATGGTGAGGCGGCGGCCGTTGGTAGAGGCGACGTAGATGAAATCGGCGTCCTCGGCGATGGCCATGGGGTGATTGACGGGCGACGTATTGATTCCCGAGGAGGGCGGGAATTCGAGATCCGCCGAATCGGGAATCCGGGCGTCGGTCCAGCCCGGCGCGCAGATATCCTGGTTGATGGCCGAACAACTCCCGCCGCCCGTATCGGCCGGCGAGAGGTTCAAGCTCCGGATACCGAATTTCCCGAAACAGTTCACCGGGGGATTGAGAGCGCAATCGGGAGCCGGAGGGGCGGCGGCCTGGCAACGGATCTGTGCGTCGTCCTGCGGAGGAAGGCCGCCCAGATCGACCACGGCGCGAAGCACGGTTCCTTGCACTAGAAGCTGATGGAAACCCACGGCGGCGAAGGGGCTTTCGGCGGGGCAGGTCGAGTTGAATCCTTCCAGAACGGAAGTCGTATCAACCGGCTCGCTCCGGTTGGAGGCGTCGATCAGGTGGAACCCGCTCGTTCCGCCGCCCACGTACACTTCCGTTCCCGAACACGCGAGCTTGGCCCCCGGCGCCAGCGTCAGGCGGATTTCGCTGAGCCGCTGGGGAAGGAACGGGTCCGTCCCCACGTCAAAAATAATGAGGCGCGATTCGAGGGGCGGATCGAGATAGGTCAGGACGTAGGCCGTCCCGCCGCAGACGGCCACGTCGTCGGCGACGACCGTATCCGTAATACGCATCACGCGCAGGTCCGAAAGGTCGGAAACGCGCATGGTGACGAGGCCCGTGAGACCATAGGCGAGGTGCATGGCCCCGCCCTGGAGCGACATGTTGAAGACTTCGCCGGCGGTTTTCTTGGAAGCGACGATCTGGCCCGTAAACGTTGGGCCCTGGCCGATGGCTTGAAGGCCCCCACCGCCGCCCCCGCAAGCGCAAAGCATCCCCAGGAGCGCGGCGGCAAGCGCGCCCCGGAGCCCGGCCAGACCTTTGGGCCACTTCTGTTTCACGGCGATCGGTAAAACTCTTAACTTCACCCAGTATGCCGCCCGGAGGCGCCTTCCGGCAATCGGGCCTTACATTTCTTCACAGTGAAAAAAACGGCCTCCGAGGGGGCCTCGGGGCCTTCCCCAGGGCTTACCGCGACTCGGGTTGCTTGCGCCGGTACCCCTCGAACTGTTTCTGGAACTGGCCCGAGGTGGAGACGAACCGCAGGCCGAAACCCGACTCGATGGTCCAGGCGGAAGCGACCCGCCGGGAATCGGGCGACTGGACCCACACGACCGTGGCTTCCTCCTCGCAAGGGTCTTTCTGATGGGGGAAGGCGAACCGGACGAGGATGTTCGCCCCGAGTTCCGGGAGTTCAAGGGCCCGGACGGCCATGCCCGTCTCGCTCACGTTGACGAGCTCGCCCATGATCCAGAACTGGCCCTTTTTGTATTCGAGCGGGATGCGGAGCGTAAAACGCGGGCTCCGGCGCGTGTCGGCCGACTCGGCGAAGAGGATTTCGTCCACCCGGTAGCCGATGTCGGCGGGCGGAACGCTCTTGCTGATGAAGTTCCGGATGCCCAGGTCCCGGGCCGCCGCCGCGACGGGATCGTTCTGGGAGAGGCTCGTCAGGGCCACGAACCTCGTCTTCGCGCACTCGGGGCGGCGGCTGTATTCCTCGTAGAGCTTCAGGGCGTCCAGGTTCGAGACGATGAGATCGAGCAATACAAGGTGGGGCGTGCGGTCGGAGAAAGCCTTGCGGACTTCGATCTCGTTCGTGGTCAAGAGAACGTCGTATCCTTTGGCGACGAGCATGTCCTGGAGAAGCTGGCCGTAGAAACGGGATTCGCCGATGATGAGCACGGTGCGGCGCTCCGAAAGCGGCGCCTTCTGCTGCGTCGAGAAAAGGCCGTTGATCCGTTCGAGGAGGTCCGCGCGGCGGATCGGCTTGTAGAGGATCGCGTCGCAGCCAGCCGCCTTGCAGACCCCCTCCGCCTGTTCGGCCGTCTGGGCGGTGACCAGAATGATAGGAATCTTGGCGGTCTTGGCTGCTCCCTTGAGTTTGCGGCAGGCCTCGTCGCCCCCCATGCCGGGCATGATCAGGTCCATGATGATGAGGTCGGGCTGCTCGCGGCCCGCCACGTCCACGGCTTCCTGGCCGCTCGCCGCGGTAAGGACTTGGGCCCCCACGCCCTTCAAGAAACTCCGCTGGAGTTCGAGAAACAGGGGCACGTCGTCGACGAGAAGGATTTTCTTGAGCTGGGCCACGGGCGGCGCCCCCCGGCGCATGCCGCGCGCGAAAAACCAATTGGAACGCGCAAAGGGAAGCCTATCCCTTCCCCGCCCGGCGCTGCAACGCCCCCACTTCCACCCCAAAAAAAGAAACGGGCCCCGGATCGGGGCCCGCTTGGTGTTTCCTTTAACTGGCGGAGAGGGAAGTCACATAGCCTTCTGGAGCATCTCCACGAACTTGCTCTTGGGTTGGGCCCCTACGATCTGCCCCACGAGTTGCCCCCCTTTGAAGAGGAGGAGCGTCGGGATGCCCCGGATGCCGTACTGAGAGGGGACGTTCTGGTTCTCGTCCACATTCATCTTGGCGATCTTCACCTTGCCCGCGTACTCGCCGGCCAGTTCCTCGACGATCGGCGCCACCATGCGGCAAGGCCCGCACCAGGGGGCCCAGAAATCCACAAGGGCCGGGGTGGGGGATTTGAGGATCTCGCTTTCAAAGGTGGAGTCGGTAACTTCGAGCGCCTTGGCCATGATGGGTCTCCTCTTGCGGGAAAGGCCCCCAGGGGGCCGCCGCTTCCAATAATATGATGCGCCCGGGGGAGTCAAAGATTCGGGCCCTTCTGGTTGCGCGGGGCCCGTGCTTATAATGACTTCCAGAAAGCTCCCCCGTTTCCGCTGGAGGCCCCCCTTCGGCGGGAATGCGGGGCGGGCGTGTGTACGCCGCATGGCAAAACCCCTCCCCATCGAAGCCGCCGGGGAAGAAAACGATCTCTCCCGCGCCGCCACCCTCCTTCGGCAGGGGCGCCGCCTGCGCCTCGGGGGCCTGCGGGCCTCGGCGCCCGCGTGGGCGCTCGCGCGCCTGCTCGGCCAGGGGTACCGGCCCACGCTCGTCCTTTGCGCCACGCCCGAAGTGGCCCAGGCCTTCTATGAAGACCTTCTCGAATTTACGGGCGAACCCGGAAGCGATTCCTTCGTGGCGCCGGACCGGCGCACGCTCTATCACCTGCCGGCCTGGGAACACCGCCCCGCCGACAACCGCTCGCCGTCCTTCGATCACCTCGCGGCCCGGAGCGAAGCCCTCTTCGCCCTCCTGCGGCGCCCCAAAGAAATCACCATTGTCCTTTCCGCCGCCGCCCTTCTTCAGAAAGGCGCGCCAAGGGAAGCCCTCGCCAGCCGCTTCGAATACCTCCTCGTGGGCCAGGATGCGCCCTTCGATGAACTCCCCGAACGCCTCACGGCCCTTGGCTACCGCCGGGGCCCCAAGGTGGAGGACCGGGGAGAATTCGCCGTCAAAGGCGGTCTCCTGGATATTTTCCCACCGGGGTACGCAAGGCCCCTGCGGATCGAGTTCCACGGCGAGAAGCTCGAAAGCGTCCGGCCCTTCGATCCTTCGACGCAGCGGTCCTTCGTCCTTCCGGCGGGCGAGCCGCCCATCGAAGAAATCCTTCTCCTCCCCATGCGCGAAGTTTTCTTCGATGAAGCCTTCGTCGAACGGGCCATCGAGAAATTATCGGAAGAACAGCAAGCCGGAACGGCCGCCTTCCGGTTCGTGACTTCCCTCAAAGAAGACCTGCGCCTGGGCCGTGCCGTGAGCGGCCTCGAATACTTTCTTCCTTATTTCTACGAAAACGCGCCTACGCTCCTCGATCATCTCCCCGAAAAGGGAAGCGTGGCCGTCCTCTCCCCCGCCACCGTGCTGCGGGAAATGGAAACGGTCTCCGAACGCCTCTCCACCGGATACGCCCGGCGGGCGGCCGAGGAACTTCCCGCCTCGCGCCGGGACATCCTCTTTGCCGAACCCGAAATCCTCTGGAAAGACTTGGAAACCCGCGCGGCCCTTTCCTTCGAGGACATCGAGCCCGAACCGGCCGAATCTCCTTCCGCCGAAAACTTTTCCTGGAACCCCGCCGGATGGGACGCCTTGAGCGAAAAGACGGTTTCCACCCGTTTCCTTCTCGATCCCCTTCACGCCTCCACGGCGGCCGCCGAGGGGAAGGGCCCTTTCGCCCACCTAGCCGAGCGCCTGCGGGCGTGGCAGGCGGAGGGGAAAAGAGTCGCCGTCTCGTGCCGCACGCCCTCCCAGCACGAGCGCCTCGCCGAACTCCTGCGCCCCTACGAGCTCTCTTTTGACAAGGACGCTTCTCCGGGGGCGCTCGCGCGCCTGGCCGGCGCGGGCGCGAAGCCGCTCCAGGGGAAGGAGCCCATCCACCTCGTCCGCGGGCGCCTTTCGGCTGGCTTCGAAGCGAGCGGCCTCGTCCTTCTCACGGAAGAGGAAATCTCCGGCACTCGCCGCCGCCGGGCGCGGGCCGAAGCGCCCAAGCTCGAAAACGTTCTCACCAGCCTTTCGGACCTCTCCGTGGGCGATTTCGTCGTGCAGGCCGACAACGGCGTTGGAAAATTCCTGGGCCTCCAGCACCTCGTCCTGGACGGCGCGGGGTTCGATTTCCTCGTCATCGAGTACGCGGGTGGGGACAAGCTCTACGTCCCCGCCACGCGGATCGGCTCCGTCGCCAAATACGGCGGTGCCGAAGGGTACGAGCCGCCCCTCGACCGCATGGGCGGCGCGAGGTGGAAGCAGGCCCGCAAGAAGGCCAAGGAATCGGTCTACGTCCTGGCGGCCGAGCTTCTCGACCTCTACGCCATCCGGCAGGCGATGGAAGGCTTCGCCCTCTTACCCCCCGACACCCACTTCCGCGCCTTCGAGTCGGCCTTCGAGTTCGACGAAACACCGGATCAGGCGCGGGCCATCCAAGAAACCCTCTCGGACCTCGCCCGCCCCCGGCCCATGGACCGGCTCGTCTGCGGCGACGTGGGATTCGGGAAAACGGAAGTCGCCATCCGGGCCGCGTTCCTGGCCGTCCTTGCCGGCAGGCAGGTGGCCGTCCTCGTGCCGACGACCGTGCTGGCCGAGCAGCACCTCCTCACGTTCCGGCGGCGGCTCGAAAAGGAATCGGTGCGGGTCGAATCCCTCTCGCGCCTCAAGACGGCGGCCGAACAGCGGGCGACCCTCGCGGAATTAAAGGAAGGAAAAGTCGACGTACTCATCGGCACCCACCGCCTCCTCCAGGACGACGTCCAGTTCAAGGACCTGGGCCTTCTCGTGGTGGACGAAGAGCAGCGCTTCGGCGTCAAGCACAAGGAACGGTTAAAGAAACTCCGCAAGCAGGTCCACGTCTTAACTCTCACGGCGACCCCCATCCCGCGGACGCTCCACATGGCCGTGGCGGGCCTCAGGGACCTCTCCATCATCGCGACGCCGCCGCAGGACCGCCTCTCGATCCGCACCATCGTGACGCGCCGGTCGGACGCCACCATCCGCGAGGCCGTGCGGACGGAAGTGGACCGGGGCGGGCAGGTCTTCTTCGTCCACAACCGGATCGAGACCATCGCCAAGACGGCCGAGCACCTCCAGAAAATCCTCCCCGACGTGCGGCTCGAAGTGGCCCACGGCCAGATGGACCCCAAAAAGCTCGAAGACGTGATGACCCGGTTCCTGCGCGGGGAATTCCAAATTCTTCTCTGCACGGCGATCATCGAGAACGGCCTCGATATCCAGAACGCCAACACGCTCATCGTGGACCGGGCCGATCACTTCGGGCTCTCCCAGCTCTACCAGCTCCGCGGCCGGGTGGGCCGGGGCCCCCGGCGCGCCTACGCCTATCTCCTCCTCCCCGAGGAAGGGCGCGTGACGGCCGACGCCGAAAAACGGCTCGCCGTCCTCCAGGAGCACACGGACCTTGGCGCCGGGTTCCGGATCGCCACGTACGACCTTGAACTTCGGGGCGGCGGCAATCTCCTGGGCGAGGACCAATCGGGCCACATCGCTGCCGTGGGCCTCGAGCTTTACACCGAGCTTCTCGAACAGGCGGTGCACGAACTCAAGGGCGAAGAATGGCACGAGGACTACGACCCGGAAGTGAACCTGGGCGTCCCCGCGTTCCTGCCCGACACCTACGTGCCGGACCTGGGCGAGAAACTATCCTTCTATAAGAAACTCTCGGCGCAACGCACGGAGGAGAGTCTCCAGACCGCCATCGACGAACTCGTGGATCGATACGGGCCGCCGCCGCCGGAAACGAAGAATCTCTTTGCGACGCTGGAAGTAGCGCTTCAATTAAGAAACTTTAATGTTCGCGCCCTGGACCGCAAGGGCCCGGACCTCGCGCTCCGCTTCGGCGAGGACGGCGCCCGGGGGCCCCGGATCGACCACGCCAAGCTCGTGGCCCTTGTCACCGGCGAGCCGGAGCGCTACCGTCTGCGCCCCGACATGCGCTTTTCCGTGCGCCTCACTCCGAAAGAGGAGGCCGACCCGGTTGGAGCGATCCGCCGCATTCTGGAAGCGCTAAGGTAATCAAAGAGGGAGCGATCCACGACCATGAATTCGAAGAAACAGTTGAGTCTCGCATGCCTTATCGCCCTGGCCGTCCTGGCCACCGGCACCGCCTGCAAAAAGAAGGGCGAAACCGCCGCCGAAGGGGAAGCCAAGGGCCCCACCCGCGACGAGCGGACGCTCCTCACGATCGACGGCCACGAAGTGAGCGCCGAGGAATTCCTCACCTCCGTGCGGCGCCTGCCGCCGGTCACCCGGTCGGGCCTCCTCGAACCCGAAAAGCGCCAGAAGTTCCTCGACGACTTCGTGGACGAGAAGCTCCTCTACGTGGAAGCCAAGAAGCGGGGCCTCGACAAGGACCCGGAAGTCTCCCGCCGCATCCAGGAATACGCCGAGCGGGTCATCACCCAGGCCATGCGCCGGGAAATCCAGAAGAACCCGGTCGACGACGCCGCCATCGAGAAGTACTACAACGACAATCAGGCCGAGTTCACCCAGGAGCGGAGCCGCTTCTCCATGATCTTGAAGCGCCGCCCCAGCAGCGGGAGCCCCGATGATTTGAAGCGCGTCGAGAAGCAGATCCGCGACATCCACAAGAAGCTCAAGGGCGGCGCCGACTTCGGCCAGACCGCCGAGAAGGAATCCGAAGACCCCCGCAGCGCCCGCGAGAAAGGCGACCTCGGATTCACCGGCCTCGAACGCTGGTCGCCGCAGGTCAAGGAAATGGGCGACAAGCTCAAGGTGGGCGAGATGAGCGAGCCCTTCGAAGCGGGTTACGGCTGGATCGTCTTGAAGCGCACGAGCGCCCCCCAGACGGTCACGGCCCCCTTGAACGAAGTGCGCGCCAAGATCGCCCAGAAACTCCGGATGCAGGCCATCGACGATTTCAAGGCCGACCTCAAGAAGAACGCGAAAGTGGACGTCGAAGACAAGGTGCTCTCCTCGCTCGACATCGCCGGGACGGGCGGCGCCACGCCTCCCCCCGCCCCTCCGA